>VBJS01000082.1:3946-21673 GCA_005880055.1 Chloroflexota bacterium
TTCCTTCGATGCGGTTACCTGCCGCTGGGGCCTCATGTTCATGCCGGAGCCGGTGCGCTGCCTGCGTAACGCATACGCGGCGCTCAAGCCGGGCGGGCGCATCGCTGTCTCCGTGTGGGGCCCGCCGGAGCGCAATCCGTTCTTCACGGTGCCGATGATAGTGCTACGCAAGTACGTAGATGTGCCAGCGCCAGACCCCAACGCGCCGGGCGTGTTCGCATTCGCCGACCGCGCGAAACTGCAGTTCGTCATGGAGCAGGCCGGGTTCCGTGATGTTCGCGTGGAAGAGATGAACGTGACGATGGCAGATTTCGAAAACGGCAACGAATACTGGGAATACACCCGTGAGATGACGGGACCCATGCGCTCGCTCTTCGAGCAATTGCCGCCGGACAAGCAAGAGGCGGTGGGGCGTGAGGTGGCAGCAGCAGCGGCGGGAGGCGACGCCAATAACCCCGTATCTCTCGCTGGCCTGCCACTGGTAGCTTCGGGCGTAAAGTGAGGCCGGGGAGCTAAGACGATGGCTGACGACCCGATACGCGCCATCTGGAACCGCATCCGGGGTTTGGGGCGGGCTGTGGAAGAGGAGCTGTATGACTTCACGGAAGAGGATGCGGAGCGCGACGCAGAGCCGCGCGGGCGCAACACGCTGGTTGCCCTCCTCAACGCATTCATGACGATGTGGAAAGCCAGCAACGCGACGATCGCCGAGCGCACGCTTGGGGTCGCCGGCTTTGGCGGCCTCCTGTGGCTCGTCGCGGGCGACCGCGGACTCGGGTTCAAGCGTTGGTGGCTGCGCGTGCCGGCGGTGACGTTCGCGGCGATCTGGTTCGTGCCGGGTCTGATCGCAGCTGCCTGGACGGTCCCCGTAAACCTTGGGGTTCGCAACCTGAAACACCCGCGGACCTGGGCGCTATCGCTGGTGTTCGCGATGAGTGGGCTCATTGCGTTCCGCGGCGTCTTCTCGGAGCTGACGCGCCGGCGGCTGCGCCCGGTCCGCAAGTAGCCGGATAGCGTCGGCGGCTGCGACTATCGGAATGGCATGGGTTAGCGAGCCGTGAGCGGGGCAGGCGACCGAGGTAGTAGAATCAGATTAAGCGGGCCCGCAGAATCGAGGAATTGCGCCATTCATGCGCGATAGAAGCCAGATCGTTCTTGTCGTCGATGATGAGCCGGCCATTGTCCGGATAATCCACCTTGAGCTGAAGGAGCAGGGTTACGAAGTGGTAACCGCCTCCGACGGCAAAGAAGCGTTAGGCCTACTTGACCAGGCGATTCCCGATCTTATCCTGCTCGATGTGCTGTTGCCGGACACCGACGGCTACGAACTGGCGCAGACGATTCGCGAGCGTTCCGATGTCCCGATCATCTTCCTGACCGCCCGTGACAGCGATGCAGACGTGCTGGCGGGCTTCCAGCAGGGCGCCGACGACTATATCAGCAAGCCGTTCTCTCCGGAGGAGCTATCGGCGCGCGTGAGGGCGGTCCTGCGGCGTATCGACACGCCGGAGCAGGAGCGGATTGTGCGGGCCGGAAACGTAGAGATCGACCTGGACCGGCGGCTGGTGCGGCGCAACGGCGAGGCGCTCTCTCTATCGATGACGGAGTGGAAGTTGCTGCAATACATCGCCGCGAACCCCAACCGGACGCTGAGCTATAGCGAACTGCTGCGCAAGGTCTGGGGCGAAGAATACGAAAGCGAACGGCAGTACCTGCGTGTCTGGATGTCGCGTTTGCGCCGGAAGTTGGAAGAGGACCAGGCCAGGCCGAAGCTGCTAACAACGATCCCCGGCGTGGGCTACACCTTGCACACCGGCGACCCGCCGCCTCCGTCGGCCGAGATTATACAAAGCTAGGGGCGAGGACGACGAGCCTCCTTACCAGGTCGTTCGCCAGAGGACGCCGCGGCGGTTGCCTGTTATCGAGCCTCGCGCCATCGGCAGATTCATCCTCTGAGACGTTGCGCCTCTAACCGGCGTGCAGGAGCTCGGTCTCGAAGTCGATGAGTTCGGCGTCGAGGCGCTCCGAGCGGATGAAGGCGATCACGCTCGCCAGGACCTGATCCGCGTGTCGCTCGTCGGTTGAGACGCAGGATACCCCGATGGACGCGATCTGCCAGGAGTCGTGGTTATCGATCTCGGCGGCGGAGACATTGAAGCGATTGTGCAGGCGGGCGATCAGCGATTTCACCACCTGGCGCTTGCCCTTCAAGGAATGGTTCTCGGGTAGCCGTAGCGATACGCGACAGAGTCCAACGGTCATTCCCATTCGGCCTCCGCCTCCACTGCCTCAACGCCGGCAGTCTCGGCTTCATCGCCGGTACCCTCAACCTTGACTGTTTGTCCCTCGAGGATGTCGATCTCCGGAAGCGGCGGCAGGTCCTCCGGCTTCTCCAGCCCGAAGTGCTCCAGGAAGCGAAAGGTGGTGCCGTAAAGATAGGGCCGGCCAGGAGCTTTGGCGCGGCCCACCTCGGTGATCAGATCACGCGCCTTGAGCGAAGAGAGTGCCCAGTCGCAGCTCTTGCCGAGGATCTTCTCGAGCGCGGGCCGCGTTATCGGCTGCTTGTAGGCGATAACGGTGAGGACGATGAGGACGGAATGAGTGAGTCGCTGGTTTTCGTCGATCCCCAAAAAGGTCTGCACATAGGGCGCCACCTCCGGCGCCGTCACCATCTGCACAGCGGAGCCGCTACGCTGCAGCCGCAACCCTCGAGCCTGCCACTCCGCTGCCATCTCGTCCACGGCGGCTGACAGCTCTTCCGGTCGGCATCCGCTGATGCGAGAGAGAAGCGCCAGTTCCACCGGCTTGCCGGCCACGAAGAGGATGCTCTCCACGATGAGCTTGAGAGAAGGCGGGTCGGCCTGGGTCGTCATGCGGGTATTACGATAACAGCGGTCGAAGGGGCGTTCTACGGGGCGCTATCGCCGGCCGGTTCTTGCGAGGGCTCTGTCGCACCCTGCGATTCTCCCGCTTCGTCTGGAGGATGATTATCTCCAGCCGGAGCCGGCCGCGGCTGGGCGGGCGCGCCCTGCTCTTGCGACGCCTCGTACACGATTGGGCCGGGCGAGGAGCCGGCGGTGGCTTCAGGCTGCTGTTCCGCCGGCGCGCCCTCGTTGGCGGATGACGGCCCTGGCCCCGCCGCTATGCGCTCGTCCACCGTCTCGACCTCGCCGATTTCCGGCGGGCGAGCCGATTCGCCCTCTACCGGCGGAGCGGCCATTGATGAGGCGACGGGCCGTTTGGCGGCCCCGAAGGCCACGCGCACCGCCGGTACGCCGGCCAAAGGGAGGCCAAGATCTGTCTCGATTGTATCGGTCACGACCCGCGCGGCTTCTTGCGTCACGTCAGCGACGTTCGTCGCCGGGGCGACCGTCAGGTCAAGAGTTGAGGCGATGCCGCGGTCGCGTGCTGAGACGCGGGCACGGGCCGCTGTCACCGCCGGCAGGGCGACGAGCGCCTCCTCCAGCCGCTGTTTCAGCGCCGCGGCGGGGACAATGCTCGTGGCGCCCGCCTGCTGGACGCGCAACTCGCGTTCTTCTTCCTCCGGCGCGAGCTCAAGGATGATGAGCAGAAGGGACATGACGACGACGACCAGGGAACCGAGGGTGACGATGAGCTTCCCGGCGGTGTCGTCGTGATGTCCCAGGTAGTCCGCGAAATCGCTGATTTCATCGATGACATCGCTGCTTGCCGTCCAGGCAAGGAAGATAAGGACAAACATCAGCACTATCAGGAAGCCTGCGAAGCCGACGATTATCATGCGGTTCGTGTTGTTGCTCATGGCCCGGCGCCCACCATTTGTGCGAGTGCGCCGGCCAGACCGCCTTCGGCAAGGCCTTCGATGCGCGTCGGCAACACCTGGTTGCACAGGTCCTCGCCGTTCGCCGGCGTAAAGACCCGCAGGTAGTTCGGCGTCAGGCCGTCCCATACTTCCTCCGTCGCGCGCTCCCAGAGCACGTCAAGAGTACGGCCGATGAAGCGGCGCCGGAAGGCAGCCGAGGTTTGTTCGGCCAGCTCCAGCAGGGCTTCAAGGCGCGGACGGCGGACCTGCGGCGGCAGGTGGCCGGACATCATCCCGGCGGCAGTGTGAGGGCGCCTGGAATATGGGAAGGCGTGCACGGCGGCGAACTGCATCTCCTCGCAGAAACGGTGTGTCGCCTGGAAATCCGCGTCCGTCTCGCCGGGAAAGCCGGCGATCACGTCTGTCGTAATCGCTACGTCAGGGACTCGCTCGCGAACCAATGCCACGGCCTGACGGTACTGCTCCACTGAGTATCGCCGGCGCATCGCCGGCAGCACGTTGTCTGACCCGCTCTGCAAAGGCAGGTGAAAGTGCGGGCACAGGCGCCGGTCATCCCAGAGGGCGAGCAGTGGCTCGCTGATGTCTTGCGCCTGTAGCGACGACAGGCGAATCCTCGGGATCGACGTGCGGCTGAGCAGCGCCTCGAGCAGGCGGCGCGGCCCCTGCTCCGGCCATCCGAGGTCGCGCCCGTAGTTGCCGAGCTGGGTGCCCGTGAGCACCACTTCCTTGACGCCGTCCGCCGCGCGTGCGCGCACCTCCTCGACCACCGTCTCGATTGGCACGCTCGTCTCGCGGCCGCGAGTATAAGGGACGATACAGAAGGCGCAGAGCTCGTTGCAGCCCTCCTGGATCTTGACGAAAGCGCGCGTTCGAAGTCCGCCGGCGAAGTGCGTTGGGCAACCGGCAACTGGATCGCCGCGGACCGCCAGACGTTCGAGGAGGCGCTCCGGGATCATGGCCTTTGCCGTGTTCGGGAGCACGGCGTCCGCTCCCAGCGATGATGCGACCTCGGGTGACGCAGTTTCGGCGTAGCAGCCGGTGAGCAGGATCTGGGCGCGGGGAGAGAGGCGCCTGGCCCGGCGCACGAGGCCGCGGGCCTTACGGTCTGCAGCGTGGGTGACGGAGCAGGTGTTGATGACCACCGCTTCGGCATCGGCAGATAGCCGGTCGCTGACACTGACCCCCGCCCCACTGAGGCTGCGGGCGATGGCCTCGGAATCGCTCTGGTTTAGCTTGCAGCCGAGCGTGAGTATTGAGACGAGCGGGGCCTTATCGGCGGGGGCTGGACGCGCCATACCGACTCATCATATCGGCGGGCGTCGGGCGCGTCCAACGCCGGCGGGCAGCCTAGACGCCGCAGCGCGAGTAGCCGCACACCGGGCAGGTAGCGCAGCCTTCGCCGTGCACGAGCGGGCCGGCGCAATCCGGGCAGCGGTTGGCGCTGAAGAGTTGAAGGCGGAGTTGGGTTGCGGCGTTCTTGGTCATGCGAGTTCCTCCGAACAGAACTGTTGTGCTAATAATATTTAGCACGGGCGTTCTACTGTCAACGAGGCAGTGGCACCCTTGTGACGCCTTGGGGACGCTTTCCACCGGCGGTCTGGACACCGGCCTACCGTGATCGTCGGCCCACTGCCGTGCCAACCGCGTGCCTCGCTGCCACCCCGCCCCGAATATGGTGCCCGCCCCTGCCTACCGGCAGGCAGGCACCCACCCGGTAACTCCTCGCTGCGCTCGGAGGGACGGTGAGTGTCGTGGCGGTCGTTCGGATATTTACGTGGCGAAAGGGATCTCGGCGTTGCCCGCCTGTCCCGCCTGCGCCGGACTAGGCTCTCACCAGCGCACCGGAGGTTACCAGGATACGCTCCTCTTCCCGAAGGAACCCCACCTCCGGCCAGTCCCACCAGGAGTTCGTGATGGTGTGGCCCGTCTCGGAGTGCGGCAGCTCCGTCCAGCAGTGGACGAGCTCGTGCGCTATAGCGCCGCGTGGCGCTCGTTCGGTGCTCGCGAACCAAGGGACATCCCAGCCCGCGGCACGCAGTGCTTCGGTAGTTTCGCCGCAGAGGAGGCGCGTCATCTGGTCGCTCATGCAGAACATGCCCGGCCGGGCGTAGCGGCAACCGAAGTTCTCGACGCCCACCGTCCCGCCCAGGCCGACCGGCGTCTCATCGCCCGCAGGAAGCGGCGGCCGAAAGTAGAGCAGAAAACGAGTACGAGAGTCATCGCAGATGTTGAAACCGCGCGACGCGATGTCGGCAACGGCGGCCCGCCAGATGTTGAAACCGCAGGCGGTGCCAGGCGCGTAGCCCGGCCCGCGAGCCGCCGCCGCGATCTCCTCCCACGCCTGCCCGGCCGCGAACGACACCGGCGGGACGATGGAGAATGACGCGCCGAGGCGGTCCGTGTACCAGCCTTGGACTTCCGCGAGAGCCTGAGCGGTGAAATTGGCGGCGCCGGGCGGCTCCGGCACGTCCGCGGGCCGGTAGAGGACCGCCTCGACCGTCTGCGGTTTCACCGCCGCGTCTTCACCGCCCGGCCCGGCTCGCGGCGGTGCTCGATCAGCTCGCGGCAGCCGCCCTCTTGCACCTCGTAAACACGGGTGGCCACGCGGTCGAGGATGCCCGTATCGTGCGCGGCGCAGAGGATCGTGCCGTCGTAGCGCTCGAGAACGTTTATCAGCTTGCGCCGCGTGGAGCGGTCGAGGTGGTTCGTCGGCTCGTCAAGGATGAGGACGTTCGTTGGCTGAATGACGAGCTTGGCGAGCGCTACACGGCTGCGCTCGCCACCCGATAGCACGGCGATCCGCTTGAAAACGTCGTCGCCGCGGAAGAGGAACTGGCCGAGCACGGTCCGTAGCCGCTCCTCGGGCTCGCCGCCGGCTACCGAGGCAACTTCCTGGAGCACCGTCTTGTCTCGGTCAAGTGCCTCGTCCTGGTGCTGGTCGTAGTAGCCCGCACGGGCGCGTTCGGCCCAGCGGACCGCGCCCTCAAGAGGCGTGAGATGACCCGCCGCGATGCGGAGGAGCGTGCTCTTGCCGCTCCCGTTGGGGCCGACGAGCACGGCTTTCTGCCCGCGCTCGATGTACAGGTTGGCGTCGACCAGGACGATGTTTTCCCCGTACGCGTGGCTGATGTGCTCCAGTTGGACCACATCACGCTCCGTGCGCCCGTCCGCAGAGAGCTGAATATGCACCTCCGACTCCGGCCGCGTCCGCTCCACGCGTACCACCCTGGCTAGCGCCTTCTCACGGCTCTTGACGAGCGTGGCCTTCGACGCCTTCGCGCGGAAGCGCTCGATGAAGCGCTCCTGCCGGGCGATCTCCCGCTGTTGCCGCGCCGCCGCCTGGTCCTGCTGCTGGAGGCGGGCCGCCTTCTGAGCCTGGTAGGCCGAGTAGTTGCCGGCGTAGCTCTCCACGCCGCCCTCCCGCAGCTCCAGGATGCGGGTGGCCGCGCGGTCCAGGAACTCGCCGTCGTGCGTCACGATGATCACCGTGCCCCGGTACTCCGAAAGCTCGTCGGCCAGCCATTCGCGGGAGGCGCCGTCCAGGTGGTTGGTCGGCTCGTCTAGCAACAGGTTCTCGGTGCCAGCCGCCGCTGAACCGGCCGCACTGCTTCTCGCCGTCCGCCGTCGAGAAGCCCAGACCCTTGAGCACGCGGCCGATGCGGGCGCCGATGCGGTAGCCGTCCAGGGCATCAAAGCGGTGGAAAAGGTCTCCCTGCTCTTCGATCATCGCGTCTAGGTCGCCGTCTCCGCGTTCGATGCCGCCGGCGATCTCGTGAAGGCGGTGCTCTGTCGCACGCGCTTCGGGGAAGGCGGTCCACATCTCGTCCACGAGGGGCCGCTGCGACTCGAACGACGCCTCCTGGCGCAGATAGCCGACGGCGCCGCCACGGTGCCCGCCCGCGCCGCTGTCCGGCGCGTCCTCGCCCGCCAGGATGCGGAGCAGTGTCGACTTGCCCGCGCCGTTCGGCCCGACGAGCCCGGCGCGCTCGCCGTCTCCGAGGATGAACGAGACGCCGGTTAGGACATCGAGGGAGCCGAAGGAGCGAACGACGTCTTCTGCGAAGAACATGGCCTTTCAAGGATAATGGCCCCGCGCCTGCTGAATACAGGCCACCAGGCTTTCCGAGATGCGCATCCTCATCGCGCCGCAGGAGTACAAGGGCACGTTGACCGCGCGCGAGGCGGCGGAGGCGATCGCTGCAGGCGCGCGTCGCGCGGCACCGGACGCGGAGTTGGACCTGGTCCCGCTTTCCGACGGCGGACCCGGGCTCGTGGACGCCCTGCTTACGGCGAGGCCCGGGCGCCGTGTGCAAACGCGAGTGCAGGACCCGCTAGGGCGCCCGATCGACGCGTCCTTCGCGCTTTTTGACGACGGCGCCGCTGTCGTCGAGATGGCGGCCCCCGCCGGGTTGTCGCTCCTCAACCCAGAAGAGCGCGATCCTCGCACCGCCTCGACTTGCGGCGTGGGAGAGCTGATCGCCGCGGCGCTGGCCGCCGGCTCGGGGCGGCTAATCGTGGGCGTCGGCGGCAGCGCGACGAACGACGGCGGCGCGGGGATGGCGGCCGCGCTGGGGGCGCGGCTGCTGGATGCGGACGGCCGGGTGTTGCCGCCCGGCGGCGCAGCGCTGGCCCGGCTGGACCGCATCGACGTGTCCGGCCTCGATACGCGGCTCAAAGACACGGAGACGCTTGCGGCTGCCGACGTGATCAACCCGCTTTGCGGGCCGGAAGGCGCATCGCTGGTGTACGGGCCGCAGAAGGGCGCCACGCCGGAGGTTGCAAGGCAACTGGACGAAGCACTCCGCCATTACGCAGAAGTCGTGGAGCGCGACACGGGTATGCGCGTGCTGGCTGTACCGGGCGCCGGCGCCGCGGGCGGGCTGGGCGCCGGCCTAATCGCGTTTCTCGGCGCGCGCGTGCGGCCCGGCTTCGAAGTGGTCGCAGAAGCCGTGCGGTTGGGTGAGAGGCTGTCCGGGGCAGATCTGGTGCTCACGGGCGAGGGTCGGCTTGACGCGCAGACGATGTTCGGCAAGGCGGTATCGCGAGTCGCGGAGATGGCTCGCGCAGCCGGCGTGGCGGTGATCGCGGTGCCTGGCAGCCTCGGTGATGGCTGGGAGTCGGCTCGCCAGCTGCTGGACGGGGTTGAGCCGGTGCATGCGTATGGCGGTGAGTCGGCATCGCATGCGCTAGCCGCTGCGGCGGAGCGGGCTGTGCGCGACTGGCGTGCGCGTCAATCCAGGCAAAATTGACTCGCCGGCTGATTCTCCCAACGCTATACTCCGTTCATGACACTTATCGGACCTGCGCCGGACTGGTTTGCGGACCTCCTGTTCGATAGCCTTGGCGTTCCCCCTGGTTTGAATCTCCTTGTCGCACTTGGGGTTGTGGCATTCACGGGAACATTAGCGGGAAGCGTACTCCCTAAGACTGCCTGGCTGATGATACGCTGGGGATTTACTGCTGGATACTCGGCGCATTCCTTGTTGGAATTAGCACCGGGCCAAATTTTCGATCACTTCTCGCCCGTCTAATGCCGATTTCTCCGCGGAGCTGGTGAACCGCGCGCTGGCGAATTCGCCGGACACTAACTTCCTGGCGCCCGGACTGATCTGCTCTGCCATGCGTCGTCGGCCGCTCGTCCCACGAGTGCCTCAGGACGAGCGGAATCAAGCGTCGGCAGCCTAACAACCGCACGCGGGACGCCGGGCGTAACTTCCCGCTCATCGTGAGGTACTCGTACCATGAGCGGAGCAATCAGTCCCCGCGCGCTCACGCCGGCTCGCGCTCTTCCCGCGGCTGGAAGAGGTGCAGGAAGACGAGAGCCGATAGGGCGGCGGCAATGCTCACCGGGATGATGATGCTTTCGATCCCGAGGTCGCCGGCGCCCAGGTGGTAGATGTTGGCGAAGATCGCGGCCAGCTGCTCGATTAGAGCCAGCCAGAAAACGCGCGCGTAGCGGACGGGGTCTCGCGAGCAGTAGATGTAGAGGACGGCGAGCGGCACTTGCTCCCAGCCCAGGGCGCGGCCGGCCAGCGCGCCGTCCAGCTGGTTGCCGTGCAGGTTGACGAAGATGCCCGTGGAGGTGAAGAACTCCGTGAGTGCGCCGATCACCTCCCAGCCAGCGAGCAGCAGCAGCAGGATGCGCGGCCGGCGCAGGAACTGAAGGACGGGGTGCTCGGCCGGGGCGAGAACCGGCTGCGGCGCCGCGATCCCCGCCCCCTCCGCCTCCCTCTCGGGGTTCCGCTCCATGGCCTAACTCCTTTATCCGACGCCGAGCTGCCTGAGGCGGCCCTCGTCGATGCCCAGGTAGTGCCCGATCTCATGGAGGAGCGTCTGGCGCGCCTGCTCGACCATCTCGGCGGTCGTGCGGCAGTGGCGCTCGTGGGCGCGCTGGTAGATGACGATGACGTCCGGGGGTACCATCGTATCGAAGTGCGTGCGGTGGGTCAGCGGGCGGCCCATGTAGACACCGAAGAGGTCGGCGCCGGGACGTAGGCGCGAGCGCCGGCGCTCTTCGGGCGTGGGCGCCCAGCGCACCTGTACATCGAGGTTATCGAGCGCGTCCTGGAACTCCGGCGGCAGCTCGCTGAGTGCCTGGCGGACGACCTCCTCGAAGTCGCGACGGAGCATGCGTGGCATGCGTCCATTATAGGTGTTAGGTGCTAGGTGCTAGGTGCTAGGTGTTAGGTGCTAGGTATCAGGACGCGGCGGGCGACGGCGCGCGCCGGCCGGTAGGGGCGAGGCGTGCCTCGCCCCTACGATCTCTCTGCGGACGGTCAGGCAGTCGGCGTGGGTGATGCTTCTTCCGTTGGCGAGGGTGTCGCGGTCGGCGTGGGCGTAGGGGTGGGTGTTGGCTCCTCCGTTGGTGCCGTTGTGGGCGTCGGTGTGGGTGTCGGCTCCTCGGTTGGTCCGGCGGTTGGGGTGGGCGTCGGAGTCGGCGTTGGCTCGCCGGCCGGAGGCGTTGCCGTAGGCGTGGGAGTAGGCGTCGGCGTCTCTGCCGGTGTCCCTTCTGGCGTGCCGGCCGGCGTTGGCGTGGGCGTTAGGGTAGCGCCGGTCGGCGTTGTGGCGCTGGTGCAGCCACGGGCAGCCTGCTTCTCGGGGCCATGAGCGGAACGGGGATTCGCGTGAGCGGCGCCGTTGGCTGAGGCTGCGTTCGGGCAGCCGCCGGCATCGGCCGAGACCGAGACGATCGTCAGGGCCACGGCGGCGAGTGATGAGGCGACAAGCGCCAGGAGACAGGCGGTCTTTCGCATTAGACATTACCTCCAAACTGAATCGACCCAATACAGACGCCTCGGACCTCACGGCGCATCGGAGGCGGGGTTGAGAAACGGTCAAGAAGTTGGGGCCGCTTCAAGGACAGCGCATGGCTCGAAGAACAGCACGTGCGCAGGGGATGTTTGAACACGTGACGATGGCCGCGGTGGACCTGGGCCGGCCGACGGGGCGAGGGCCCGTCGCCCCTACTGGGCTGCGCGGGCGGCCGGTGCGCCGGCGATGTAGGTCTCCAGCATCTTGCGAACGATGGGGCCGGCCTCGCGGGAGCCCGATTCGCCGGTCTCCAGGGCGACGAGGGTGACGATGGAGGGGGCGTCGCGGTTAGCGTAAGCGACGAAGAAGACGTGGTTGGCGCCGAAGGAGAGGTCCTCGGCCGTGCCGGACTTGCCGGCGGCATCGACGCTTGAGCCCTGGAATACCTGGTAGGAGGTGCCGCCGGGGCTGTGCGTGACGAGCGTGAGGCCCTCGTGGATGGTTTCGAGTGTGCCGGGAGAGATGGGCAGCCCGCGGATCAGCTCCGCCTGGAACTCCTGGGCGGGGCCTCCGCCCGGCGTGGCGATGCTCTTGACGAGCAGCGGCTTCCGCAGCATTCCGCCCCCGGCGATGGCAGAGTACATATTCGCGATCTGGAGCGGAGTGGCCAGCACGAAGCCCTGCCCGATGCCCATGTTCACGGCGTCGCCCGTAAACCAGTCCTCGCCGATGTTCTGCTTCTTCCAGTCCGGGCCCGGGGCGACTCCCGGCGCCTCGTCGAGGGCGTTGATGCCGGTGGGGGCGCCGAAGCCAAAGTTCTTGGTGAAGTCCGGCAAGATGTTCGGGTCGGTCTCGTCGAGCTGCTTAGCTATGTCGTAGAAGACGGGGTCGCATGACGCCATGAGGCCCTCGGCGACGGTGAGGTAGCCGCGGTCCACGCTCTGCCAGTTGTTCTTTACGAAGGCGTCCCCCAGCTTGTTCCAGGTGGGCGAGCAGTGGAACGTGGATCCCGGCGTAAACCCTCCGCGCTCCAGGCCGGCGGCGGCTGTGATCACCTTGAACGTCGAGCCCGGCGGGTAGGTGGCGAGCAGCGGGCGGTTGAGAAAGGCGCGGCGGGGGTCGTTGACGAGCGCGTTGTAGGCCTCGGAGGTTAGGCCGCGGATGAAGTCGTTGGGGTCGAAGCGGGGGAAGGAGGCGAGCGCGAGGATGGTGTTGTCGCGCGGATCGATGGAGACGACAGAGCCCACGCGGTCGCCGAGCTGCGCCTCGGCCACCTTCTGGAGGTCGATATCGATCATAAGGTGGATATCCTTCCCGGGAACGGCCGGCTTCTCGGCGATCTGTTTCGCGATGGAGCCTTCCGGAGTGATTGTCGCCAGGGTGCCGCCGCGCTCGCCGGCAAGCAGGTCCTGCTTCTCGCCCTCGAGGCCGAAAGCGCCGATCTTATCGCCCGGCCCGTAACCCTTTGCGGCCAAATCCTTCAGCTGCTCCTCCGTCACCTCCGTCATGTAGCCGAGGACGTGGGCTGCAGCGGCACCGTTCGGGTAGACACGCTGGGTCTGCTCGCGGACGACGACGCCGAGGTCCACCATCTCCTGGAACTTGATCACCTGGTCGACAGGTGTACCGTAGGGCAGAGTCTTGACCGGGATGAAGTAATACGAGGGCAAGGTCGTCTCCACTTTTGAGCGGACCGCCGGGTCCGGGACGCCGAGCGCCTGGGAGAGGCGCGCGATGGTCGTCTCTTTATCAGAGACCATGTTCGGCACGACGCCGATGACAGACACCGAGGCGTCGACGGCCAGCTCCTTGCCCTTGCGGTCGTAGATGCCGCCGCGCCGGGGGACATCTGTGAAGAAGTGGACGAGGCTCTTCTCATCCAACTCCTTGAAATAGAGCGAAGGGCTCCACTTGACGCGCCATTCGTCCCGAGTATTCTCCTCCTCGCCGGAAGCGGCCGGGAGGGTGATCTTCTGCTTTACAAGCGGCAGAACGTTGTGACGCCAAAGGGGATGCTGTTCGTGTCCTTGGTGGCGGTCCTGGTGGCCGGCGCCGTGCCGGATGCGGCCGCCCCGCCGAGAGTGTAGTCGAGTGATATTATGCGCGCCTCGTCTTTGATGGCGCCGTAGCGGTCGACGAACTTGTCGCGGTCGCTCTTTTCGACGGGTGAGGGCGAGGCGGCAGCCGATGCGGAGCCGCTGGAAACAGGCGACGAGGCTTCGGTAGGGGAAGGCGAGGCGGCCGAGGCTGCCACGAGGTCGTACATCGCGTCGTAGTCACCGTTCTTCCAGAGCGAGAGGAAGCGCTCGGCGGTCTCCTGGGGCGATGAGGGTGCGTCTGTGGGGCCGCCCGAACCGCCTCCGCCGCAGGCAGCCGCGAGCACTGCAATCGTAGCGAGTGGCAGGGCGATGGGGCGGAAGACCATGGCCACGGGGTTCATTGTAGCAACGGCCGCCGCAGTATGATGGTTCCGCGATGCGCATTGGGCTGATTTCGGACACTCATATACCGGTGGCGGCGCCGCGGCTGTGGCCGCAGGTATTCGAGGTGTTCCAGGGTGTAGACCTCATCATGCACGCCGGAGACTTGATGGTGCCGGAGGTGATCGATTGGCTGGAGGAGGTGGCGCCGGTGATGGCGGTTAGCGGCAACGGGGACTACACCGGCTGGCAACGGTCGGTGCCGCCGGAGGACCCGCGGCTATCCGAATCGAAGGTGTTGGCCGTGGACGGACCGGGAGGCGAGCTGCGCATCGGGCTGGTGCATGACTTTCAGTTGCCGGAGGTCCCTCCTCTGCGGACGGTTGACGGGTTGATGCAGCATTACTTCGGCGGGCCGGTCAACGTGATCGTGCGGGGGAGCACCCACGCAGCCGAGATCACGACCGTGAAGGGGGTGCTGATCGTGAATCCGGGCAGCCCTACGTTCCCCAACCACCAGAGCACGCGCCTGGGCACCGTGGGCTTTCTGGATATCGAGGATGGGCGGGTGACGCCGAGCCTCTTACAACTGACATAGAAGGTCATAAGGCGAGCGCTCGCCTTATCGTGTTCGGAACGGTGGCTATCGCCGGCCTCGTACTGCTGCCCTGGATCCTGGTGCCCGGACTCCTTGCCCTCATTGGATGGCGTCTGTTCGGCCGTCGTATCGCCGCCTGGGCAGAGCGCGTCTCGAAGCCTTGAGGAGCGTTCGAGGGACAGTTCGCGCTGGACAGGGCGTGAACCGGCTGGCTATGATGAAGGCTGCCGGGAAGACGGGTTTCCCGGCCGGAGGAGGAGATTTGGCCACCCGATCAGCCGCGAAGGCGCATCGACAATCACTTAAAAGGCGCATTCGAAACCGCGCTGTCCGCAGCTCTACGAAAACGATGGTGAAGCGGGCGACGGAAAGCATCGCCGCGGGCGACTTCGAGGCCGCGCGCCTCGTCGTTCGCGATGCGTTGAGCACGCTGGACCGGGCGGCGCGCAAGGGTGTGATCCACCCGAACAACGCTGCACGGCGCAAGTCACGGCTGCTCCTAAAGTACAACGCGGCGGTGGCGGCTGTGCAGGCGCCTGTGGAGGAGAAGCGGCCGGCCCGCAAAGCGGCAGCGAAATCGAAGGCGGCAAAGCCGGCAGCCAAGAAGACGCCCGCCAAGAAGACAAAGAGCAAGTAGCGGCGGCTGAAGCAGCTTTGGGCCGGGAAGCGGAGCGCTTCCCGGCTTTGTTTTGCCCGATTGGGAATAGGTGTAGACGGGCCTTGACAGGGGTGGTATTCTAGCGAGCGGATTTGCTCTGGATTAGCAGGCGCTAAGAGAAGGAGGTCAGAATGGTCCAAGAGCAGCAGATGCCTAACTCCATCAAAGAGGTAATGGATGGGATGCCGGGTGCGTTCCAGCCGGAGAAGGCCGCGGGCGCAAACGCGGTCATCCAGTTCAACTTCTCTGGGCCCGAGCCGGGCAACTACAACGCCAAGGTCGCCGACGGCAAGTGCGAGGTCAAGGAAGGGACCGCTGACAATCCAACGGTTACCATTAACTCGCCGTCCGATGTATGGCTGAAGATCATGCGCCGGGAGCTGGACGGGGCCACGGCCTTCATGAGCGGCCAGTTCACGTTCACGGGCGACATGGGCGTGCTGATGCAGATGGGGAGCTGGTTCGGGCAGCAGTAGCAGCCGGCGAGCAACGGAATAACACGGGCGGCCGGGCGGCGAAAGCGCCCGGCCGCTGTTGTTGTGCGAGCCGCAGCCTGCGTCCAGCTAGGGCGCGAGGCTGAGCCTTGCTACGAACGGGGATTGCCCGGGCTACGGAGGCAACGCCGGGGGCTGCCAGCGGAGGATGGGTTTACGCGCCGCGGCGGCCTCATCTAGCCGGCGCAGGGGCGCTGTGTAAGGCGCCCCGCGGACGAGTTCCGGGTCTTCCTGGGCCTCGCGGGCGATCTCCAGCAGGGCGTCGCAGAAGGCGTCCAGCGCTTCCTTGCCCTCGGTCTCCGTCGGCTCGATCATCATCGCTTCGTCCACAATCAGCGGGAAGTAGATCGTCGGCGGGTGAAAGCCGTAGTCGATGAGGCGCTTGGCGATGTCCAGCGTCTTGACGCCGAGCGCCTTCTGGCGGCTGCCGGAGAGGACAACCTCGTGCATGCAGGCTCGCTCGCGGGCCAGCTTGTAGTCGCCGCGGAGGCGTGCCTGGATATAGTTGGCGTTGATGACGGCGTTTTCGCTCACGGCGCGGAGGCCCTCGCCACCGAGGGACAGGATGTAGGTGAGGGCGCGGAGGAGGACGCCGAAGTTACCCTGGAAGGCCATGGTCTTACCGATGGTCTTCGCGGGGGTTGTGAATCGGTAGGTTGGCCCCTCCCCTACCCCCCTCGGGTTAAAACCTGACCCCCGGGAATCGGGGCGTTGGTCCGCCGCTCGTCCCTTCGGCTGCTTCGCGCTCAGGGCAGGCTCTACGAGTGCCTCAGGACGAGCGGAACGCGGGCTTTCTCCGACTGTCTCAGTGTCTCCGGCCCCCGCCCCAGTCAGGTTGAAACCTGACCCCCGGGAGTCGGAGGGTCTATGCTCCGCTCGTCCTTCGAGACGCACCTCCGCTGCGCTTCGGCGCTCCTCAGGATGAGCGGGAAGTGTTGACCGCTCGACAACGGGTGCCGGGAGGTAGTCGGCCAGTTGGGCCTTCACGCAGACGGGGCCGGCGCCGGGGCCGCCGCCGCCGTGCGGGGTGGAGAAGGTCTTGTGCAGGTTGAGGTGGACGACATCGAAGCCCATGTCGCCGAAACGGGCGCGTCCCAGGAAGGCGTTCTGATTGGCGCCGTCGCCGTAGAGCAGCGCCCCGTGTTCGTGGAGGAGGCGGGCGATATCAGCGATGTTGGGATCGAAGAGGCCCAGCGTCGAGGGCAGCGTCAGCATCATCGCCGCTACGCCGTCGTCGACAGAGTCTCGCAGGAAATCTAGGTCGGTATTCCCGTCTGCGTTCGAGGGGACGCTGACCACTTCGAAGCCTGCCATCGCAGCAGTGGCCGGGTTTGTGCCGTGGGCGGAATCGGGTACCAGCACTTTGCGGCGGTGAATCTCGCCCCGGTCGGCAAGGTATTCCTTCACCATGAGGATTCCGGAGAGTTCGCCCTGGGCGCCGGCGGCAGGCGCCAGGCTGACGGCGTCCATGCCGGTGATCTCGGCCAGCGCCTGCTGCAGCTCGTAGAGCACGTGCAGGACTCCCTGAATGGTGTCCTCCGGCTGCAATGGGTGAGCGCCGGCGAAGCCGGGAAGGCGCGCAATGTCCTCATTGATCTTGGGGTTGTACTTCATCGTGCAGGAGCCGAGCGGGTAAAAGCCGGTGTCAACGCTGTAGTTGAGGCGGCTGAGGCCCAGGAAGTAGCGGACGACCTCGTTCTGGGACATCTCGGGCAGCTTGAGGTTCGGGCGGAGGAGCTTTTCATCGAGCGGCGGCGCCTGGGGCACATCAAGCGGGGGCAGCAAGACGCCGGTGCGGCCCGGGCGGCTGCGGTCGAACGTGAGGCGGTCGCCGATTGTGGCGGCCTTGGGGTTGAGCCGATGGCGCGATGCGGTCGTCATGGCCGGCTCGTTCCCAAATCACTATGCGATCCGGGGAGCGCTGGAACGGATAGACCTGTCAACGGATGGGTTACCGGATTAACAGATTGTTTATGTTCGCGTGGCGTCCAGACGTAGCGACGGATGCGCTCTTGCCATCGCTCAACGTTGCGCGGAGGGAAGATACGACGGTACTCCAACAGGCTCCTTCCAAAATTGATCAGGAGGCCCACCGGTGCTTTCGTCGCGCAAAGGTACGTGATGACCTGAGCGAGCTCGTCTTGCGTAAGCAGGTGCGATATCGCCTTCTCCTCGACGATCACCGCGCCTTCGACAAAATGGTCGAGATACAGTAGTCCAATCGTCCCGCCGTCGAACTGCACCTCAAGACTGTATTCCTGCTCGAAGGCGAGCCCCGCTCGTTCGAACTCCCGCGAGAGCGCCCTTTGGTAGAAGGCCTCTTTCAGGCCAGGCCCTAGCTCGTTGTGCACTCGCATGGCAGCGCCGATGATCCGGTAAGTGACTTGCTCGAGTGGCTTGTCTTGCATCCGATAATCCGTTGTCCTATTCGTTGACAGATCTATCCGTTCCAGACGCACCTCATTCTGCACGCCGGTTCCGTTTCTGCAATACCCGCGTGTCAC
>VBJS01000020.1 GCA_005880055.1 Chloroflexota bacterium
CATCTCGAAGGCCTCGCTGCGCTTCAGGTGCGCTGGACCAAGCCCGTCTTCCAATCGACGCAGGCTCGGCATCGCTACCACCGCCTCCCGCTGCGGTTTCGTGAGCGCAAGCCGGCTCGCAAACGCAGCCGCCTGCGTCTCATCGAGCGGCCGGGCGAGGAGCGCCCAGTACGCCGTGGCTAGGCCGGACCGCATCCGGCGCAACTCCGCGAACGCCGCTGCCATTCGTTCATCGATCTTGAGGCCGCTGAAGACCGCCTCCAGGCCGCCCAGCTGCTGGAGCCGGAGCAGCGCGCGCTCCGGTTGCCCTTCGGCCAAGGTGCGGGCGAACTCATGGTGCAGCCGGGCGCCGCTGATCGTGTTGAGGTAGGGCAGGTCGCGCTGGAGCCAGGCGAGCGTCTCCTCCTCGACTCTGAAGCCGAGGCGCGCCTCGTACCGGGCCGCCCTCAAGATGCGAGTGGCGTCATCTTGGAACGAGCGGGCGTGGAGGACGCGGATGCGGCCGGCCTCAAGGTCTGCCTGCCCGCCGGCCGGATCGAGCAGCCGTCCCCGTTCGGCACCGTCCAGCCGCAGCGCCATCGCGTTGATCGTGAAGTCGCGTCGCAGCAGGTCCTCGTGGATCGACGCGGTCTGCACGTCCGGGAGAGCGCCCGGCCGCGCGTACGTCTCCGCGCGGGCTGTGGCCAGGTCGATCGCGAAGCCCTCGCCGCTGATCGTCGCGGTGCCGAAAGCGGCGTGGGTCTTCACTCGGAGCGCGCCGGTGGACGCGGTTGGGTCAGGCTGAATGCCCCACCCACGGAGGACGGTCTGTGCCAGTGCGATGGCATCTCCTTCGACTGCGATGTCGATATCCAGCGACGGATGCCCCAGCAAGAGGTCGCGCAACGGGCCGCCGACCAAGTACGCGGGAACGGCCTCGCGGCCTCCAATTGCGAGCACGCGTTCGACGGCCGTGCGCGCCTCCGCCGTGAGGCCGCCGAGCCATTTGTCGGCCGGTGCTGGGCCGGGAGTTTGTATTCGGCCGGCGGTTGTTTTATCGATAAGTTTTGGGTTTTTTGGCATCGGGCGCCCTTATTGTAACCTTCCGTGTTGACAACCCGGCGGGGCCATCCATATCATGACCCTTAGTCCGCTTCTCGCCGGGGCCGCTTTCGAGCGGCTCTCTTTGTCCGGCGGGCTACTTTTACTGCTATGGTTAGGGAATATCCGTTGACAAGGGCAAGGCCGGCGGAGAAGCTGGCAGCCGCGCTTGGCGTCGCCTTTAAGAACCCACCTCTACTGCAACAAGCCCTCTACCATCGCTCCTACCTCAACGAATCCGGCGAGGACCTGGAGTCCAACGAGCGCATGGAGTTTCTCGGCGACGCTGTTCTAGGGATCATCGTCTCCGACAAGCTGTACCGCGACTACCCGACTCTCAGTGAAGGGCACCTCAGCCAGCTGCGCGCACTGCTTGTCCGTTGGGATGCTCTGGCCGGCGTGGCGCAGCGGATCGGCCTCGGCGATTACCTCGTGCTGGGCAAGGGCGAGGAGCTTTCGGGCGGGCGCAACCGGCCCTCTAACCTGGCGGCAGGGCTGGAGGCGATAATCGGCGCCGCATTCCTTGACGGCGGCCTAGCGCGGGCCCGCACGCTCGTGCTCAAGCTGCTGAAACCCGAATTCGAAGAGATCGCGGCACGGGGCATCACCGCCGATAGCAAGAGCGAGCTCCAGCACGTCGCCCAGACGCGCTGGCACGAGATTCCGGAATATCGTCTGGTCTCTTCTGAGGGACCCGATCACGCAAAACTATTTACCGTAGAGGTAGCTGTGGGGAGGCAGGTAATGGGCCAGGGGCAGGGACGGAACAAGAAGCAGGCAGAATTGAATGCTGCACGCCAGGCCCTCGAAACGCTAGCAGCAACCGGTTAACGGTCTGCCGCCGTGTACCTGAAACGGCTGGACCTCCAGGGATTCAAGAGTTTCGCCGCCCGCACCAGCTTCCAATTCGGCCAGGGCATCACCGCCATTGTTGGCCCCAACGGCTCCGGCAAGTCGAACATTGCCGACGCCCTCCGCTGGGTCCTCGGCGAGCAATCGAGCCGCCTGCTGCGAGCCAAGAAACTCGATGACATAATCTATGCCGGCTCCGGCAAGCGCGCCCGCTCTGACCGCGTCGAGGTTACGATGACGCTGGACAACAGCCAGGGCTGGCTCCCGCTTGACGTCAGCGAAGTTACCATCTCCCGCAAAGGCACGCGCTCGGCCGACAGCGATTACCTGATCAACGGCAGGAAGACGCGCCTGCGGGAGCTGCAAGTGCTCATGATGAAGGCCACGGCCAGCCAGAGCTCTTATGCCATCATCGGCCAGGGCCTCGTCGAAAGCGTTCTGAACCTGCGCCCGGACGAGCGCCGCGAGCTCATCGAGGAAGCGGCGGACATCCAGCGCTACCGGCTGAAGATCGAGGAGGCGCAGGACCGGCTCAAGTCGACGCACGAGAACGTCGAGCGCGTAAAGCTGCTGATGAAGGAGATAGCGCCCCGCCTTGCCCAACTCGAACGCCAGGCAAGGCGCGCCGGCGACCATGCGCGCCTTTCGAAAGAGCTGATGCAGGCGCTGCAGGCCTACTACGAGCACCAGTGGCACCGCCTCCAGGAATCCCTTGCCGTTTCTCGTGCCGGACACGATCAGTCACAAGCGGAGTTCATCCAGGCGAAAGTTGGTCTGGAGACCTGCCAGCGAGAGCTAGCGGACGTGTCGGCCCAACTCGAGGAGCAGCGGCGTACAGCCGCAGCCGCCATGGCCGAGCGTGATCGGCTGGAACGCCGTGTATCCGACCTTGACCGCAGCCTTCTCGTCGCCCGCGAGCGGGGCGCTATCCTTCAAACGCGCGCGGCCGAACTGGGCGAAGAGCTGACCGCTACTGAAGCCGAACAGAAGCGCATCAACGGCCTGATCACCGGCGAGGACGACAACCGCGCGCGCCTGCAGAGGGCGGTCGCCGAGGCCAAAGCCGTGCTGGACGGTCGCCGTCAAGAGCTTCAGGAGATCGAACAGGAGTTTCGCGAAGGCCAGACCCACGCCGCTGATGCTGAAGCCAAGGGCCGGAGGCTGGAGGCCGCGGCCGAGGAGCAAAAGAACAGGGCGCGGCGCACCGCCGAGGCACGCAAGGAGACCGCCAGGGAGGCG
The DNA here is from genome assembly GCA_005880055.1 of Chloroflexota bacterium. Lineage (GTDB taxonomy): Bacteria > Chloroflexota > Dehalococcoidia > SM23-28-2 > RBG-16-64-32 > VJS01. The sequence goes on from VBJS01000020.1 coordinate 3,172, forward strand.
TCCCGGGGTGAGACCCGGCGCCGTTCCCTGGTTAACCAGATGAGCGAGCAACTGCGCCTCCTGCGGGGGCAGCGGGCGCAGGAAGCGCAGATCGTGGACGAGGTCTCAGGCACGGCCGCCCGCCGGCGGGAGATGGAAGCGGAAGTATCCCGCCTGCGCGACCAACTGGCCTCAATGGAGGCCGTTCAGAACGAGCGGCGCGCCCGCCTTGAAGGCTTGCAGGCCCGCCTTGCTGTCCTGGAAGATGCCCAGAAGCAGGCCGATGCCACGCACCCGGAGAACGCCGTCTCGATCGAAGGGGCACTCAGCTCCGTCTACGAGATCATCCGTGTACCCCGGGGGCTGGAGGACGCCATTTCGGCGGCCCTCGCCGACCACCTGGAGGCCTTCGTCTTCGACCGGCGTACAGACGCTGTTAGCGCCATCCAGTCGCTCGTTGAGCAGCGTGGCCCGCGGACCGTTGCCGTACCGCTGGACACGATGAAGCAGGTCTACCCGCTCAACCTGATTCGAGAGAAGGGCGTGCTGGGTGTCGCCTCAAAGCTAGTGAAGTGCCAACCGCGCTTCGAAAAGGTGGTGAACCTGCTCCTCGGCCGCGTGATCGTAGTACAAGACGCCGCGACCGCTACCCGCCTGGCGCGCCGTGGGCTGGGCACCGTCGTTACGTTGGACGGCATCGTTTTCCATACCGCAGGCCAGATCAGTGGCGGCCAGCCTCTCGCCTCCCGCCCTTTCATCCTCGGCTACGAACGTGACCTGGAGACGCTGCCCAACGAGATGGAGAAGATCCAGCGCTCGCACGCTATCACGGAGAACGAGGTCGCGTCGCTGCGCGAGCGGGTTCGCGCCGCCGAGGCCGCGGCGGCCGCCGTGACGCAGGAAGCGGAGCAGGCGCTGAACAAGCGCGCCGGCCTTCAGGACTCGCTCGGCCGCCGCCAGCAGCGCCTCGCCGAACTTAAGGGAGAGATGCGTTCGCTCATCGCCGAAATCTCGGCTGTCCGCGAACGAGACCGCGCTGCCCTGGCCGAGATCGAACGGCTGGGGGAGGAGCGCGAGCAGATGCTGGCGGAGGCCAAGGAGTGCTTCCAGACGGCCCGCTACGTGGAGCGCGCAGGGAGCATGATCAGCGAGCGGCGGCAATCGCTGCTCGGGGCCGCCGAGGAAGCCGCCGAGGCGTTGGCCGGCGTCGACGCCGAGTACCGCTCGCTGAACGCCCAGCGCCAGGCGAACGAGGCGGCGCTCGCCCGCCTGCAGTCGCAAGGCGCGGCGCGAGGTTCGCAGCTGCAAGCCGCCGAAAAAGAACTCGCCGCCCTCCGTTCAGGTGCCCAGGGGCAGGAACGCCAGCTACAGGAAGCACAGGAGGAACTGGAAGCCTTCATCGAGAGTAGAGCGCCTGCCGGCCAGGGCACGCATCACCTGGAGGCGCGACAAAGGGACCTGCACAACCAGGTGCTGAGCGCCCAGAGCCGCATGTTCGACGCCGAACGCCATGTCCTCGAAAGCGAGGCCGAGGTGCGCCGCTGGGAGACCGAGGTGGAGAACCTGCGTCTACGCATGACCGAAGACGGTATGACCCTCTCCGCCAAGGGAGAGGTCCTCTCGCCGGAAGCGGTGCAGATCGCCATCCCTTTCTGGCTGTCGGCGGAGAGTCAAGAGGACGGCCCCGGAGGGCTGCGCCCGATCACGGGCGGCGCCCTGATAGACCCGGAGGCTCTGCACAAGGAGATTGAGGGGTTGCGCGCCCAGATCCGCAGCCTCGGGCCCGTGAACATCGAGGCATTGGGCGACTACGAATCGATGCGCGAACGGCACGACTTCCTCGCCGGCCAGGTCGCTGACCTCGAAGGCGCCGAGGAGTCGCTACACCGGGCAATCGGCGAGCTGACCCGGCTTATGCGCACGCGCTTCGAGACTACGTTCACCCAGGTGGCCGAAGGCTTCGAGCAGAACTTCCACGCCTTCTTCGGGGAAGGCGGCCAGGCGCGGCTCTCGCTGAGCGACCCAAAAGACATAGATACGACGGGTGTGGAGATCATGGCGCGGCCTCCCGGCAAGCGCACCCACAGCCTGAACCAGCTCTCCGGCGGTGAGAAGGCGTTGACCGCCGTCTCGCTGCTCTTCGCCCTCTTGCAGGCAAACCCGTCGCCCTTCTGTGTGTTGGACGAGGTGGACGCCATGCTGGACGAGGTGAACGTCGTCCGCTTCGCCAAGGCGCTCAAGGACCTCTCCCGCCGCACCCAGTTCATTGTCATCACCCACAACCGCCGCACCATCGAGACCGCCGACAGCATCTATGGCGTGTCGATGGCGCCGGACGCCGCCTCTCGCGTGCTCTCGATGCGCCTGGCAGAGGTGACGGCCGACCCCAGCGTCAACCTGAATTAGCGGCCGAGGCTCAGCGTGGCCGGAGCAGCACCGAAAATCATCGCACTCGTTCCAGACTTGCTCGTCGCCTCGCGCATTCAGGCTGCCGCTCGCTCGGCGAATGCCCAGGTGGAAACGGTTGATACACCCGGCGAAGCGCTATCCCGGCTGGAAGGCGATGCCGCCCGCCTGCTGATCATAGATCTCGCGCTCCCCGGCCTCGACCTGCCGGGGTTGGCGAGCGCCGCGCAGGCGGCCGGTGCGGGCATCATCGCCTTCGGGCCGCACGTCGATGTCGCGCTGCGCCAGTCCGCGCTCGCTGCCGGCATCCCGCACGTCTACCCGCGCAGCCGCTTCCTCCGTGATCTGCCTGCCCTGCTGGCATACCACGTGAGCGGCTAATCACCGGCCCCGGCCTAACGTTTTGGCTCACCGCTCCAGCCCTGAGTACGCCGGCGCGCTGCCTGATGCGATCACCACGACCTGAGCAGACCCCCACGGGCACGTGCGATAGAATGCCAACAGGCCGACGGAAGGCCGGGATCTTATGGCTGTTTATCCTATTCGAGCGTTACCAGACCCCGTGCTGCGGCAGAAGGCGAGACGAGTGCCGGCGATCGACTCGTCAATCCAGAAGCTGATTGACGACATGATAGAGAGCATGTGCGCGGCGAACGGCGTTGGGCTGGCGGCGCCGCAGATAGGCGTGTCCCTCAGGGTCGTCGTGATCGGCATTCCGGACGAGGAGCCGTTCGCGTTGATTAACCCGGAGATCGTGAAGACGAGCGGGGAGCGACGAGTGGATGAGGGATGCCTTTCGGTGCCGGGTTATCGGGCGGAGGTGACACGCGCGCAAGTGGTGGTAGCCAAGGGGCTGGGGCGCGATGGCAAACCGCAGAGGATCAAGGCGCGCGAAGACTTGCTGGCGCAGGCGCTGGAACACGAGATCGACCACATCAATGGGCAGCTCTACATCGATCGCTTGCCGAGCCTCGACGTGCTGGAACGGGTGGGACCGCAAGAGGCGGCCCGCTCCTAGACGGGCCGCAGGCTCAACTCGTGCAAGACGCGATACGCAGCTCGTGACACAGATACAAACCCCACCTTCGGTACGCGACGTGGTCTCGCAGGTTGCGCAAAGCCTGGCGCCGTTGAGCGACGAAGCTTATGTAACAGGCGGCTTCCTCCGGGATGTACTGATGGAGCGGCCCGTCAAGGACATTGACGTGTCAATCGGTCGGGACCCTCTCGGCGTCGCGCCGTTGCTGGCGGAGGCGCTGGGCGGGCCCTGGTTTCCACTCGATGAAGAGAAGCGGTTCGCGCGCATTCTCTTGCAGACCGACGGATTGCATCTGGACCTATTACCGCTTCGGGGCGAGCTGAGGCAGGACCTTCTCAGCCGCGATTTCACGATTGACGCGATGGCGGTGCCGCTCGGCGAGCTGGCCGGCGGGGTTGCAGACATCATCGACCCCGCCGGCGGTCTGCGCGATCTTGAAGCTAAGCTGGTCCGCGCGACACGTGAGCAGGCCTTCCTGGATGACCCCTTGCGCCTGCTGCGGGGGGTGAGGCTGGCTGTCCAGCTGGGGTTTGCCCTCGAACCGCGAACGGCCGCGATGGTGCGGCGCCACGCAATGCTCGTTGGCCGTCCGGCGCCAGAGCGGCGGCGTGATGAGCTGATGCTGATTATGGCTGCGCCCGCGGCTTCAGACGGCCTCCGGCTATTGGAAGAGCTGGGTTTACTGCCGGTGCTATTGCCGGAGATGGACGTCGCGCGCGGCGTAGAGCAACCAAAGGAGCACTACTGGGACGTCTTCGGCCACAGCCTGGCAGCTGTGGAACGCCTGGACGTTTTGCTGGCTGAACGAGAACCCGAAAGCGAGCCGGAACGGTGGCTCTGGCGCGAGTTATGGGAGCAGGTGGGTTTTTGGGAGGGCGCACGAAGCTACCTGGCGGAGGAGGTAGCGCAAGCGCATACGCGGTCGGCGCTTCTGAAGCTGTCAGGGCTGCTCCACGATGTGGGGAAACCGAAGACCAAGAGCTTCGACGATACGGGCCGGATGCGATTCTTCGGCCACGCGGACGCCGGCGAGAAGATAGCGGAGAAGGTGCTCCGGCGGCTTCACTTCTCGACGCGAGAGGTTTCATTGGTGGGTGCGATGGTGAAGGCGCATCTGCGGCCGGTGCAGATGGCGCAGCAAGGCCCACCCAGCAATCGGGCGATTTACCGCTTCTTCCGGGATACAGGAGGCGCAGGCATAGAGACGCTGTTCCTTTCGCTGGCGGATCACCTGGCCACAGTCGGCCCCGGCGTCAACAAGGAGGGCTGGCGCACGCACGTGGCGATGACCGCTTTCGTTCTGCGCAAGCGGTTTGAGGAGATGCCTATCACGGCTCCGGAACGGCTGATACGGGGCGATGACTTGATCGCGGCGCTGGGCATTGAGCCGGGGCCAGACGTGGGCCGGTTGCTGGAGGTGGTGCGGGAGGCTCAGGCGGCCGGGGAGGTGACGACGCGCGCAGAGGCGATAGAACTGGCGCGCCGGCATCTGGCACGAACACCTTCGGAACGCTAACCTTTCAGAGGTATGCGCGCGCTTATCTTGTCCGTCCTGCTGGGCGCCACATTGGGGCTATGCGCCTGCGGCGGCGGGAGCGACCAGGACGCGGTGATCGCGGTGACAACGTTTCTCCGGCAGCAGCAGCCTTCCAAGACCGAGATGCCCCCCGCCGGCGCACTGATTCCTGGCGCCGGGGACGAGTGCGTAATCACGGGACCGAATGCTACGCCGGGAACCGCAATCCGGGCCCGCTGCGAATGGTCTGTGGAAGAAAACGGGCAGATTAAGGTGGTGAAGGTGACGGAGACCTGGAAGTGTGCAGATTTCAATGCGCTTGCCGGGAACCCGGGCTTCTGCCAGGGAGAAGAGGGCAGCCACACCTGGAACTATGAGCTTGACCAAGATGGAAAGATTCGCCTCCTCATCGAGAACGGTTCGGCGCCCGCGGAGAACCTGTTTTCGGGTGCGCCTAAAAGCTGATTGAGCTAACCTTTTATCTGCTATGTCTATCCTGCTGCTGGCGATAGCTTACCCGGCGGTCATTGCCTTGCTCTTCTGGCTGGCCTTCCTGCGGCCGGTCCAGCAGCAGCAGAAGAAGCAACGGGAAGAGCTGGCTAGCCTGCGGGTAGGCGACGAGGTGCTCACGCAGGCAGGGTTCATAGCGACGATCAAGGAGATACGCGTCCCGGAAGAACGGGGGCCGACGGAGATCCTGCTGGACCTCGGAGGCATCGAGGTCAGGGCGAGCGCCTCGGCGATTGTGCAGCGGTTGAATCCGGCGCAACAGGCGCCGGCAGAGAGGAAGGCGGCGGTGAAGGAGGCGAGGGGCACGCCGAATGCGTAATCGTTCGAATCTCATCGTGCTGACGCTCATAATCGCGCTCACGCTCTTCTCCGTCGCGGTGGTCTGGCCGGGCTGGCCCAAGCGTTACCTGCCGGACTTCATCAGCTACCCGGAGGGCCCCTTCATAGAGATAGCCGGGCGAAAAGCGATGAAGCTGGGCCTGGACCTGAACGGCGGTACGGCCGTACGCATGGAGGCGGACGTATCGGCGCTACCGCCCGGGACCAACATCGACGAGGCGATGGACGGCGCGAAAGATGTGATTGAGCGGCGGATCAACTCCGTAGGCATTGGAGAGACAGAGATATCACGGGAGGGGCAGAACCGGCTCCAGGTGCAGCTGCCCGGCATATCGCCGGACCAGGCCAGCGACCTGATCGGCAAGACGGCGTTATTGGAGTTCCGGCAGCCGAAACTGAACGACGCTCGGCAAATCCTTTGTAAAACGTCAGACGGGACGGAGTTTGCGGTTACCTCACAGCAGACCTCTCCGGGTACGGACGCCGACGGCAAGAAGATAGAGCAGTGTGTCGGAAGCGCGGGCGAGCAGGGGACGGTGGAGTGGGAGCCGGCCACTGGTAAGGACAGCACCGGGACAGTGCGCAACCTGACGGGCAGCTTACTCCAGGGAAACAAGGTCACCGTCACCCTGCAGGGGCAGGGATGTTCCCCCGCCTGCGTGGCTCTCGAGTTCAACGGCGAAGGCAGCCTGCTCTTTGAGCAGATAACGACACGGCTTGTGAACTACCCGGTGGGAATTTTCCTGGATGCGGACTTGATCAGCTCACCCAAGGTCAACCAGCCAATCACCGGGGGGCAGACCGTTATCACCGGCCAAGAGTTGGATGAGGCCAAAACCCTGAAGACCCAGCTACAGTCCGGTGCTCTCCCGGTCAAGATGAAGGTGATCCAAAAGCAGGAAGTGGACGCAACGCTTGGAGAAAACACTCTGGTGCGGAGTGTGCAAGCAGGGTTGATTGGCATCGTGGCGGTAATGGCGTTCATGATCTTCTATTACCGTTTGCCGGGGCTGTTGGCCTCGCTGGCACTCGTGACTTATGTGTCAACGGTGATGATGGTGTTCAAGCTGTTCCCGGGCGAGCCGGTGACGATATCGCTGGCAGGCATAGCCGGGTTTGTGCTCTCGGTAGGAATGGCGGTAGACGCGAATGTCCTTGTCTTCGAAAGGCTGAAGGAGGAGCTGCGCGCCGGCCGCAGCCTGGGGCCGGCGATTGAGCACGGCTTCGACCGGGCCTGGTCGTCCATCCGGGACAGCAATGTGTCCACTCTGATCACCTGCGGGATCCTCTGGTGGTTCGGCGACCAGTTTGGGGCCGCCCTCGTCAAGGGGTTTGCGCTCACGCTTGCTATCGGCGTGCTGGTCAGCCTCTTCTCGGCGATCGTCGTCACCCGCACGTTCCTACGCCTGATGGTGGGGTCACCGCTGGCAAGACACTCGTGGTTGTTCGCGCCAGACATTGTGGAAGAGCGCGTGGAGCGCGCTCGCGCCCGCGGGTTCGTTCTCGACTTCGTGAAGCGGCGGTGGTTCTATTTCGTGCTTTCAGCCCTGCTGCTTGTACCGGGGATCATTTCTCTGGCGGTGCCGCCGGCGTTGAGGGCCGGGATTGAGTTCAGCAGCGGTGCGAGCTTCACGGCTCAGTTCAAGAACGCCGACATAACGCAGGACGAGATGAGCCAGGCGATGAGCGATCTCGGCCATCCAGAAGCTCGGATCCAGAAGACTGGAGACGGCGCTTTCATCGTACGCGTTGCGGAATTGAAGACGCCGCCGGCGCCCCCGGTTGGCCCTGCGCCTCCGGGGCCGGCCGACAATGTACGGGACGGCCTGATCGGCCGCTTCGGGCCAATGGTCAACTCCTCGGGAGATCAGACTAACGCCTTCCAGAACTTTAGCTCGGTATCAGAGATCGTATCGCGGGAGATTGGCAGGAATGCGGCGATTGCCGTGGGTGCGGCGGCAATGGCGATTCTGCTGTATATCTCATGGTCCTTCCGGAAGCTGCCGAAGCCTTACCGCTATGGGGTCGCGGCCGTGGTGGCGGCGCTGCACGACGGCCTCTTCGTGCTGGGGGCATTTTCGATCTTCGGCAAGGTCTTTGACACCGAGATCAACACGATGTTTATTACGGGCCTGCTCACGGTGATTGGGTTCAGTGTCCACGACACAATCGTGGTGTTTGACCGTATCCGCGAGAACGTGGGCCGCTACCCGGATGTGGCATTCGATGAAGTGGTGAACGCGAGCCTGACGGAGACTGTGGCACGGTCTATCAATACGTCATTCACCGTATTGATCACGGTTGTTGCGTTGCTGTTGTTGGGCGCGTCCGGAATAGACGTGCTTCTGATCGCCCTGTTGCTGGGCGTAATCGCCGGCACATACAGTTCCATCTTCATCGCCAGTCAGATACTGGTCGCCTGGGAAGACGGTGACCCGGCGCGCATCTTCCGCCGAATCTGGCCGCGCCGTCAGATTCCAGCGGAAGCGCCCGGATAGAAGCGCGTTAACCTGCGTGCGGCGGCGCGGAACCGCTCGGCCAGAAGGCAGCAATTGCGGGGGTAATGCGCACAGCGACAGGAAGCCGGAGCGAACGGTTCCGTCCGCCTCGCGTTACAGGTCTGAAACACCGCATGGCTAGCGCGCCCATGCAGATGAAAGCGCGTGGCCGGTAAAGTTGACCGCTGTAGGGGACGAACAGTCCTCACTGCAGGTGGAGTCCGGACCGCTCAGCAAATCAGAGGTTGATTCCGGCGGCCGGGGAGAGCGCTGGGCGTCTGGCTCCACCTGCAACTCTTGTTTGGCGCCCAGACGCCTTCCCGCAATTCGCCGTCGCTCGGTGTTCGTGCACGGTGGTACCATCGCCGGCCCGCCGGCTTGCCTTGGTTTAATGGCGGCTCTGGCACTATTATGCTTGCTTCTCGCCGGGTGCGGAGACAATGCGGGCCGCTTCGAGAGATCCGCGGGCGCGGCCGCGTCAGAGGCGCTCCTGAAACAAGAGGACATGCCCGCCGGATGGTCGCGCGAGGACGATAGCCTGGCCGGGCTGAACGTGAGCCTGAGCGAGCAGTGCTCCATCCTGACAGCGCAGCGCGCCTTCGAGGGAGCGGCGGCGACGGCCGAGTCAGGTGCGTTCGCAGGCAGCGACGAACGCGAGGCGCGATCGTTCGCAGCGATCTATGCATCGATAGATGTGGCCGGCGCGGCGCTGAGCCACATCGAAAGTACCGTGAACCGCTGCCACGACGAGTTCCTGGACGCGGTGAAGCGGGCAGCAGAAGACCGCTTGAGCGCATCCGGGGTGAGCCTGGGGCCGCTGAGCAGTATCGACGCATCGATCGACGAAGTGGGAGGCGTGAAGGCGGGAGATGAGTCCAAACGTTACCGAATCGCGGTGAGCGTCCGCGTTATCTGGTTTGGACGCGACTTCACGGGTGATTTCGTCGTGGCCCGGAAGGGACGAGCGGCGGGCGCGCTGTTCTATTCTACATACGGGACGCCGGATGAGGAGGACGAGCCCGCGCTGACCCAGAAGTTAGCGGAGAAGCTGGCGGCGGCCGATAATTCGCTGCCTGCGGCTGAATAACATCGGCGGGCGCAGCGGCCTAGCCGCGCGCTGCAGCGACAATCAATGAGGCGGCGATAGGCGCCAGGATGGAATCGGTGTTGATCACCAGGTCGTAGTGGATGGGTAGCTCTTCACGGACCTGGTAGAAGCGCTGGAGGAAGTCCCGTCGCTCGCGGTCTGAATCCTGGACGGCCTTCTTCGCCCTGGCATCGCCAACGCCGTCGGCCTTGGCCAGCCGGGCGGCCCTGACGGCCGGCGAGCCGGTGATGAGTACGCGGAGGAGACCCGGCATTCCTGCCAGCGGTATGCTCGCGCCGTGCGCGAGGATCACGACTTTCCCGGCGGCTGCCGTTTCATGGATGACTCCTGCAATGATGCCTTCATAGGAGTCACTGGCGGTCAGCGAAGGCGGTGTGTAGGCGCCAAAGCCGGGCTCCACGGAGGCGGACCCCATGTGCTTGAGGATGCGGTCTATGAGCGAGGGTGAGCGTTCCACCTTTTCCATGGATCCCGGTGAAACGCCGGCCTTGGCCGCGGCGCGCGCGATGATCTCGTCGTCGACAAAGCGGAATGCCAGCTGGTTAGCGACATCGCGCGCGACCTCTTCACCCCTGGATGCCAGGGAGCGGGAAATGCTGATGACTTTACTGGACATGGCTCTCCTCCTGGGACGCGCGGGTTATCAGCGATTATACCGGCGAGGGAAGCGTGCTGGAAGCAAACGATTAAATCCAGCCGTGTTCCTGGTACCAGGCGGCGGTAAGGCGCATGCCTTCAGCGAGCGGGACGGCAGGTGTCCAGCCGGTATCTGCGTTCAGGGCAGCGTGGTCGCATACCCAGTTCGGCTGGCGAAGCTCTCGCAGTTTATCGCGTGTCAGCATGACGGCCCGCCCGGTGATGAGCCCGAAAATCTCGTTGGCCAGGGCCGCCGCCTGGTACGTCCAGAACGGCGCGCTGAAGCGGATCACTCGGCGATCGATGGCGGCAGCGATCGCCAGCGCCAGTACCCGCGACGTGTGGACCTCACCGTCGTCGAGTGTGTAGGTCTTACCGTCCACGGCGTAATCGCTCGTAGCCGCTTCAGCGATGGCGCGAGCGGCGTCCTGCGCGTAAACGGCGGAGATACGGTTGCGGCCCCCGTTAAGGAGGGGCGCCAGGCGCCGACGTGCGAGCCCGAAGATCGGAACGAAGGCGGGATCACGCGGGCCGTAGACGACAGGCGGGCGAAAGATGACGCCACGCGCGGCGAGGGAGGAGGTGCGCACGGCTTGTTCGCCCAGCAGCTTGCTACCGCCATAGGCGCTTACCGGCCTGGCAGGCGCATCTAGAGGTCGTGGCCGGCCGTTGGGGCTTGGGCCGTGTGCAGCCAGGCTTGAGACGTAAACGAAGCGGTGAATGGCGGGCTGTGCTTCCGAGGCGGCGGAGACTAGGTTGGCCGTGCCCTGCCCGTTGACGACGCGAAACTCCGCTTCACTTCTGGCTTTGACGAGGCCGGCAGCGTGAACCACCGCCTTGACGCCCGAGACAGCGGCAGGAAGCGAGTCGGGTTTCGTGACATCGCCGGCGGCAAGTTCAAACGGGAAGGTTAGAAACGCCCGGCTGCTCGTAGGGCGGAGAAGCAGCCGCACTTCGTGTCCCGCCAGCGCCAGCTGCTCTGCGATGTGCGATCCCAGGAATCCGGACGCGCCGGTCACCAGGACCTTCACGGGAGAAGCGGTTTTTCGTAGATGCGATAGGTCTTGTAGTGAGTGCAGCCGACTTTGCGGATGAGCGAGTTGATCAGCGCGTTGTCCTCTAGCGTCCAGGAGAACTCTGCCCATTCGTAGCCCCGCTCGGTGGCGCCGCGATAGATCTCGTCGCAGAGGAGATAGGCAAGGCCGGCGTAGCGGCGGCTGCGGAACTCTTTCTTGATGCCGAGAAGAAGCAGTCGGCCGTTCTTGGGCCGGCGCACCTTCATTCGCCACAGCAGCTTTATCAGACCGAACGGGAAGAGCCTGCCGTTCAGGTCACGGATCGCGTCGTTGAGGTTGGGGACAGCCAGGGCGACGCCGGCCGGGCGGCCGTCGATCTCTACGAAGGGAACGATATCGGGATCGACGATCAGGCGCAGGTCGCGGGCCATCTGCTCGGCCTCTGCCTCGGTTGCGGGCACGAAGCCCCAGTTCTCGCTCCAGGCGTCGTTATATAGGTCGAGGATGGTGCGGACCTCCTGCCTGAAGTCGCGCAGGTCTGCCCGCCTCACGGTGACCTCCGGCCGCGCCCGCAGCTCGGCGACCATTCGCGCGGGCCCCTCGGGGACCGGCTGTGCCTGCCAGCGCCAGGCAAAGAGGTTGCGCGCCTTGAGATAACCAGCGTCTTCAATGAGCTTTGGGTAGTAGGCGTGCGTGTAAGGCATCAAGACCATGGGCGGGGAATCGAAGCCATCCACAAGCAGGCCTGCCTCACCGTTCGTCGAGAAGTTAAGCGGGCCACGCGCGGTGTCCATTCCTCGCCCCCGCAACCAGTCTTCTGCTGCGGCGAAAAGCGAACCTGAACTGTCCCTATCATCCTCGCATTCAAAGAAACCGAAGAAGCCCGTTCGCTCATCGTGGTAGCGGTTGTGTTCGTGGTCGACGTGCGCCGAGATGCGCCCGGTGATGCGCCCGGACCGGGTCGCAATGAAGAGCTGCACGTCAGCGTGCCCATAGAAGGCGTTGTGCTTCGGGGAAAACGTCTCGCGTTGAAGTCGAAGGAGAGGCGGTACCCAGTACTGCGCGCGCCGGTAAAGCTGGTAGGGGAGCGCGATAAAGGCTTGAAGCTGGGCCCTGGTCCGGACGGGCGAGACGCTGACAGGCGCGGAGCGGCTAGGAGATGACGCCCTGTTTGCGGCCGACAGTTTTGAACTTCTCCAGTGCCTGCTCGACCTGATCGGTGGTGTGAGTGGCCATGCAACTGGTGCGCAAGATCGCTTCGCGCATGTTGACGGCCGGGTAAATAGCTGGATTGGTGTAGACGCCCTCTTCCAGGAGCGCCTTCCAGAACATAACGGTGTGGTACTCATCGCCGATGTTGATCGGCACGATCGGCGTCTGCGATTCACCCGTATCGAAACCGAGCGAGCGAAGGCCGCTGCGCCAAAGGGAGCCGAGGTCCGCGAGCCGTTCGACCATCTCCGGCTCGCGCTCCAGCACATCCAGCGCAGCGAGGGCGGCGGCTGTGGAGGCCGGCGGAAGGCTGGCGCTGAAGAGCATGGAACGCGCGAAGTGGCGAACCCACTCGAGGACGTTCGCCGGCCCGGCAAGGAATCCGCCGATAGACGCCAAAGACTTAGAGAAGGTGCCCATAACGAGGTCCACTTCGGATTCCATGCCGAAGTGGCTGGCCGTGCCGCGACCGCCGCGGCCGATGACGCCGATGCCGTGAGCGTCGTCCACTAACAGGCGGGCGCGATGACGCTTGCAGACTTCCACTATGGCCGGAAGGTCGGCAATGTCGCCTCCCATGCTATAGACGCCATCGATGACAACGAGCGCGGCTTTGCTCACACGCTTCAAGACAGCGTCCAGGTGGCGGGCATCGTTATGTTTGAAGCGCACAGTCTCGCCGTCGGCGAGACGGGCGCCATCATAGATGCTGGCATGGTCTGCCTTATCCACCACAGCCACTGAACGCTTGTCGACAAGTGACGATATCGTACCGAGGTTCGTCTGGTAGCCGGTCGTGAAAACGAGAGCGGCCTCGGTGCCCAGGAAACGCGCTATGCGCGTTTCAAGCTCCTGATGCAGGTGAGTGCTGCCGTTCAGTAACCGCGACCCGGTCATGGACGTGCCGTACTTGAGGACCGCCTCCCGTGCTGCCTTCACGACGTCTGAGTGGCGAGTAAGACCGAGGTAGTTGTTGGACCCGAACATCAGTACGCGCTTGCCGTAGATCTGGGCGATGGGACCATCGTTGTTATCGAGGGCCTGGAAGAATGGGTATATCTGCAGGTCGCGGGCGCGCTCCACTACGGTGAAGGCGTCAATCTTCGAGAAAACATCGTGCTTGTCGAGCCCGTCATAGCGCTCACGGTTGAGCGCGTCGACGTTCATGTCAGGGGGGCGGGTGAGTGGGATAGACCGCGGGCGTGTCCGTACGGGCGTCTTTCGCTCAGTCATATTGCCAACTGGTCTGACTAACTATAGCACCGTGACTTACGGCGGACAAAGTGATTACGCGAGGTGATTTGTGGACGACTGGCCCGCTCTAATTCACAACGCTAGAGGTAATAGGTGGCAACGGCGCGCTGTTAATGATAGACGTGGCATTTGGATGGGAGAGGGAGCGAGGACCGAAGCAAGCCCTCGCCCCTCGGGCGGGTGGCGACCCTAATCGGTCACCGGGCTCGATGTTTCGTTAAGCGGGGCGGAAGAGCGAGGAGAAGCGGATGCCGTCCCGAGAGAAGGGCGCGGCAGCCACGGCCTCCCGAGGTTCGCTTCTTGGCCGTGTGGCAGCCTCCTCGAGTTCGCGCTGTTCTTCAGCCTGTTCGTCAGCTCCGGCGGCAGCCTGATCGCTTTGGTCAGAGGCCTCGTTGTTCACAAGCGCGACAACCGGGCGATGGGTTACCTGCATACCCATCTCGTCACCGTTAAAAATACGAATGCGGTCTTGGCCAAAGCCCGCCTCCAACAGTGTCTCTACCAGTCTGGCCGCCTTGTGAGCGCTCTCCAGGATGCTAATCTCACCGTGCCGGGTGTCATCCGAGTCGTAGACCATGACGATAACCTTGTTCGACATCAACCGCCCTCCGAAGTAACGCGTTCTTCTTGTGCCAGTTTCCCATTGCCGTCTCGCCAAAATCTGACCGTAAATTGAACGCGGGCCGGCTTCAATTGACGGCCTCCGGCGGCGACCCTATTCTTGACGAAAGCCGCGGTGTTGTCGTTGAAGCAATTGCAGTAAGCATGACTGACTTGGATTCGGCCCTGACAGAAATAGCGGCGAGCAGGCGTGCCGATCCGCTGGCGCCGGTCACGGTACTGGTCCCTTCACACGTTGCCGGACTTCAACTGCGGCGGCGGCTGGCCCAAATGACCCCATTCGCGGGAGTCCGCTTCGAGACGCTGCCCAGGATCGCGGAGCTGCTGGCGGCCGGACACCTGGCCGCTCAGGGCCGGCGGCCCCTGGCGCGGCCTATCGGCGATTACATTGCCGAGCAGGTGGCGCTTGAGTCGCGAGGAGGACTTTCTACAATAGCGGACTTACCGGGGTATGCGAGGGCATTGCGGGAGATGTTTCGTCGGTTGCGGCGGGGTGGCATCCGAGGATCGCCGGATGTGCGCGCGCGGCACAAGCGGGGGCATATGAGCGAGGTGTTAAGGGTCTACGATTCGTTCCGGCGGCAGTCCGAACGGTTTTACGACGAGGAGGACCTCCTCGACGCTGCCGCTGAGACGGTTGGGAGAGGGAACTCAGCTTCAGTTGCTGACCTTGGACGACCCTGGGTGGTGCCGCCGGGTGCGTTTTCTGCCGGGGCGCACGGCCTGCTCAACGCACTGCGGGAAGCGGCCCCGCACTATATCGAGATTGCGGAGGCAGCGGAAGAACCCGTTACACGATGCGTACTGGCGCCTGACCCGGCCAGCGAAGCCCGCGAGGCGGCGAGGACGGTACTCGAAGCCCTGGAGGCGGGCATCGCGCTGCACGAGATAGCGGTGTTCCATGGAGCGGACGCTTCGTACGCGAGATTGTTAAAAGAGGCGTTTGACAGTGCGAAGATCGATACCGTCTTGCTGCCGGGCATTCCCCTCAGCGAGACGCGGGCCGGACGAGGCGTCCTGGCGCTCGCCGGCTTGCCGGAAAAGAGCTTCCCGCGGACGGCGGTTTTGGATTTCCTCAACATCGCACCGCTTCGCAGCAGCGTGCCCGGCAGGGGGGGGCCGGTGCGAATGATGGCTGCTGTCTGGGACAGGATTTCGCGCGAGTCCGGGGTTACTCGAGGAGCAGAAGCCTGGTCAAACGGCCTGAATATGCGGCTCCATGACCTGGAGATGGAGGCGGCCGACCCGCGGTCTGACAACGAGGCACGTGCGCGCCGGATCCAGTTCGACCGCGAGGAGACGACTGCTCTCTCAGAAATGATCGCAGCACTGATCGACCGCCTCGTCGGGTTGGGCGAGCCGAGGCCGGCAGCCGCGTTCATCCGCGACTTCTCTTCGGTAGTGAGGGATTATTTCGCACCGGGGACGGATGGGCTGGAGGAGGTGGAAAAGGAGATTGCGCAGCTTGGGACGGTGGATGCGGTCGGTGGCAGCTTCGGCCTTTCGAGCTTCCTCCTGGCCCTCCGGGCGAACCTGGAAGCCGCGTACCTCCGCGAACAGCGACTGGGTGAAGGCGTGGTAATTGGGGACTACCGTTTGGCGGGCGGCCTTCAGTTCCGGCAGGTCTTGCTGTGCGGGGCGTACGAGGGAGCACTGCCGGCGGCCGCCGGGAGCGACCCGATCATCGAAGCTGCGGCATGGGAGCGCCTGCGTGAAGACCACCCATACGTGGAAGACCGGGCGCTGCGCGCTGCCCGTGCCGAAGAGGCGGCGCGCCGGGCGATGGGGGCAGCGGCGGGCGGCGTGATTACCTGGTCCTGCCCGCTCTACGAGCCGGGCGGCAGCCGCGAATACTACCCTTCGCCTCTGATGCTACGCGCGGCTACCCAGCACGATAACCGGATAACCACCGCTTCAAAGCTACGCGGCTGTCCGCCCGCATCCTGGCTGCGCCGCACGCCCTCGCCGCTCGCAACGCTGCTTTCCGGAGCGACGGTGGATCGCCGGGAGATGCTCTTGCGGGAGGCGGTGGCCCTGCGACGGAGGGATCGTAGCGTCGATCAGGCTCATCCTCGGCATAGGGCAGTGGAGATGCTTCGGGCGCGGCGAAGCCCGGTCTTCACTGCCTGGGACGGTGACTTATCAGAGCTGGCCGACGATGATTGGCTACAACTGCACAGCGCGGTATCTCCGACGACGCTGGAAGACTACGCGGTCTGCGGCTTTCGTTATTTCGCGAAGTCGCTCCTGCACCTGCGAGCGACAGAGGAGCCAGAGGAACGCGACCTGATGGACCCGCTCACACGGGGCATCGTGATTCACGACGTACTGGAGCGGTTCTTCACGGAAATGCGGGAGCAAGGAAGGCCCCAGCCATATGAGCCGTGGGGCAATGGGGATTATGCGCGGCTTGCAACCCTGCTGGGAGAAGAGCTGGACGGCGCGAAGCAGAGGGGGAAGATGGGACGGGAGCTGTACGGCAATCACGAAAAGCGGGCCATGGAATCCGATTTGCAACGGTTCCTGGATGCCGATAACGAGTTTCGGTCGGAAACGGGCGCGGTTCCGTTTGCATTTGAGTGCGCCATACCCGAGGTAGAAGTGGCCGGGGTGAGGTTGCGGGGGCGCGTCGATCGCGTTGACATGTCACCGGATGGGAGGAAGGCCTGGGTCATCGATTACAAGACGGGGAGTGCGGAGCCATTTAAAGGTGTCAAAACCGACCCGCTGCTTGGCGGTAGCAAACTGCAACTGCCCTCATATTTATTGGCGGCCCAGGACGCCGAAGAGGCCAGAGCACTGTACTGGTTTATAACCCAACGGGAGGGGTTCCAGCGGATAGACTACGAGGACTCGGCGCAGAACCGGGCGGTGTTTGAGAGGACACTGAACGCGCTTGTCCGGGGAATCCGCTCGGGCGCGTTTCCGGCGGTATCGGGGGACGAAAACGAGTACTACGGAAGATTCGAGCACTGCCGGTATTGCGACTTCGACCGGGCCTGTTCACTCCGCCGAGACCAAGAGTTCGAGGCGAAGAGCGGCGACGAAAAGGTGGCAGCGTGGCTCGCGGTAAGCCTGGCAGCGAAGCCCGAAGGCCAGACATGATCCGTGAAAACTGGTCGGATGATGCGGACGAGCGGTTCATCAGCGAGGCGCTGGTCGAGACGCTGTTCGTGGAAGCGGGGGCGGGCACTGGGAAGACGCGAGCGCTTGTCCAGCGCCTGGTTGCACTGGTCCTGGCAGGGCACCCTATTGAGCGGATCATCGCGATAACGTTTACGGAGAAGGCGGCGGCAGAGCTGCGAGACCGGGTGCGTGAAGGGCTTGAAAAGGCCCAGGCGGAAGGGGGAGCGGAGTCAGGTCTAGCGGGAGAGGCACTGCGTTCTCTAGACCGCGCGGGGATATCGACGATCCATTCCTTCTGCCAGAGCCTGCTTCGCTCGTTTGCGGCCGAGGCTGGGGTAGATCCTTCGTTCTCGATAGAGGATGAAATGATGGCCGACCGCCACCTTCAAGAACGATGGCGAATCTATCTCGACGAATTAGCGGGCGACGATCGGGCGCTTGCCGCCTTCGATCGCATCCTTGCCCTGGGCATCACGCCGGGTCAACTAGAAATGCTGGCTCGGGAGCTAGCGGCAAAGCCGCATGCTATGTACCTGTTGCGGGATTCAATTCCGGCGCCACCGCCCTACAGCTGGCCGGACCTGGCGGAGGCTGAAAGACGGCTGGCCGGTCTACCGCTTGAGAGGGTCACGGACGGGGACCAGCTCCGCTCACGGGTGGCGGCGGTTAAGCGCCTCGTCCACGACTTGCGTGGCGCGGGCGGAGACGCCGAAAGTGTGCTGGCCGCCGGGGCCGCCGTTTTGACTCAAAGATTTGGGGTCAGCCGGGAAGAGGATTGGGGCGGAGGAGCGGTAATCGCAAGCGTGAGGGAGACGGCAAAATACATCTGCTCACAGCTCGGCGAAACGCTGGCTGGATGCCGCTCTGCTGCGCTGGCCGGCGTAATGCCGTTCATTGTTGAGTTCGTGGAAGGCGAGTCACGGCGAAGGGCGCGGGAAGGGACGATGACCTTCGATGACCTCATCGTGCGGGTGCGCGATCTATTGAGGAGCAGCACGGAGGCAGTGATAGCTCTGCGCGAACGGTTCGATGCACTGCTCATTGACGAGTTCCAGGATACCGATCCTTTGCAAGTGGACATAGCGATGGCGTTCGCGCGGGACCCGGAGACGGGCAAGCTGGAACCGGGCCGTCTGTTCGTGGTCGGGGACCCCAAGCAGTCAATTTACCGGTTCCGCCGCGCGGATATGGCTGTCTACTGGCAAACGCGGGTAACGGTAGAGGAGTCTGTGGGCGCGTTTCCGGAACTATCACGCAACCGCCGCTCTCGCCCGATCATTATCGACTGGGTGAATAGAGTCTTTGCGAGTGCGATAGGGGACGGTCGGGCGCCGGGCGTTCAACCGCCATACCGGCCGATCCTGGACATCCGCCGGGCCGAGCTATCTGGCCCCGGGGTAGCGTTTTTCGGCGATGTGATCACTGACGGCCGCAGGGCCGCGGAGATCGCCCGCGTGGAGTCCGGACAGGTAGCGTCTTATTGCCGTCTGGCGGTGGATGAAGGATGGGAGGTGGCAGAGCCTGGCACGGAGAAGGTGCGGCGCGCCTCGTTCCGAGATATCGCCATCCTGATCCCGGCACGAACGGTTTTGCCGGCGCTGGAAAGGGCGCTCACGCAAAAAGCGGTGCCCTACCGCGTTGAGGGAGGAAGCCTGATCTACCGGACGCAAGAGGTTCGCGACCTCCTCAATTGCCTGGCAGCGATCGACGATCCGTCCGACCAGATAGCTCTTTTTGGCGCATTGAGGAGCCCGGCGTTCGCCTGTTCCGATTTGGAACTGGCGCGCTTCAAGGCCGCAGGCGGCCGCTTTGACTACCTACGGCCCGGCGTGGAAGGGACGGATGGCCGGGTGGCTGAGGCTATGCGAACGCTAGCCCGCTATCACGAGTCGCGACACAGCCAATCGCTGGCCGGCCTGATTGAGTCGTTCGTCAGCGAGTGCGGGCAGGTCGAGAGCGGCATATTGGACACCGGGGAGAGGAACAGCTTTCGCCGCGCCCGCTTCCTGGTTGAGCAGGCGAGAGCCTTCGAGACCGCCGGCCCGGAAAGCCTGAGGGCACTAATCAGTTGGCTGGAGCGGCGGGCGAACGAAGTGATCGTCGACAACGAAGGCGCCGGGCTGGACGACGATGAAGACGCGGTGAGGGTTCTGACGATTCATGCCGCTAAGGGGCTGGAGTTCCCCATCGTTTTTCTGGCCGGGATGGGGTCTCAACGACGTGAGCCGGGCGAAACTTATATGGTGGATGGCGCGAACCGGCGCCCGGCGATTTGCATCGGGAGCACGACCCGGCGCTTCGAACTGGGCGATGTTGAAGAGCTTAAGCACCTGGAATTGGAGCACTCCGCCGCCGAGTTCGTGCGGATGCTTTATGTTGCGGCGACACGAGCGCGGGACCACTTGATTTTCTCTCTCTTCCATAAGCAGAGCGCCTCGCGGTCAGGCGCTGCGATTCTGTTGAGCCACGGCGCAGCCGAAAGCGTGTACGCGCTCCAGCCCGTCGCGCCGGGGGCCGCGCGGCGCCTGGATTCCCTGGACGGATTGCCGCTAGATCTTCCAGCGGCGAGGACTGTGGACGAGTTCGAGGCGGGCCGCGCGCAACTGCTCGCCCAGTCCCGGCAAGAGCGATACACGAGCGCGACCGCAGAAGTAAGGACCCAGGCAGAGCGCAAGGATGAAACCGAGGATGTGACGGAGCCGTGGTCGCGCGGCCGCGGAGCGACTCGCATTGGGCGGGCTGTCCACGCCACGCTGCAGAGCGTAGGGCTGGACGCGTCCGACGAGATCGTAATGAATTTCGCACGCGCCCAGGCGGCAGCGGAGGCGGTGCCCGATGAAGCCGCGAAGATCGCGAGATTGGTGCGGGCGGCGCTGGCGTCCAAGGCAGCAGAGCGGGCGCGAACTGCGAAAAGGGCGCTCCGCGAGGTCCCGTTCGCGCTCCGGTTGGACGGTACGACGGTTGAGGGGTTCGTGGACCTGGTCATCGAAGACGGCGATGGCGCACTGGAGATCGTCGACTGGAAGACGGACGATGTCCCGGCTGCGGACGTGCTCGCTCGGCTGGCGGACTACCGGTTGCAGGCAGGCTTGTACGGGCTGGGCCTAAGCCAGGCCACCGGGCGCCCGGTCACGCGGCTTACTTATGTATTCGCGGCGAGCGGCGTCGAGGAGTCGCCCGGCGATCCTCAGGAACTTATCGAAGCGGCCGTGCAACATCTGCGGACGTCAGCAGAGGCGCGCCTGGACGTCTAGACGGTTAGCCGGCCCCGCAGCCGGTCAGGGCATAGCGACGCTGACGTTGCCGAAGATGCCGGCG
>VBJS01000257.1 GCA_005880055.1 Chloroflexota bacterium
TCGGGGCTGTTCGAGCAGGTCCTGAGGATCTGCCGGGAGTCGGGGCTGGTGAAGCTGGGGCGTGTGGCCCTGGACGGGACGAAGATCAAGGCCAACGCCTCGAAGCACAAGGCGATGAGCTATGCCCGGATGGTCGAGAAGGAAACCGAACTTCGACGTCAGATCAAAGAGATGTTCCGCCAGGCGGATGCCATCGATCGAGAGGAAGACCGGCGGTACGGGCCGGACCGCCGCGGCGATGAGCTGCCGGAGGAACTGGCCCGCCGGGAGACGCGGCTGAAGAAGATCCGGGAGGCCAAGGCGGCCCTGGAAGCCGAAGCGCGACAGAAGGCGGCGGCCGAGGGGAAGGACCCCCAAGAAGCCAAGCCGCCGGCCAAGGCCCAGAGGAACTTCACCGACCCGGAGTCGAAGATCCAGAAGACCAGCGATGGGTTCATCCAGGGTTACAACGCCCAGATCGCAGTGGACGACACGTTCCAGGTGATCGTGGCGCAGCACGTGACGCCCGCGGCTCCGGACGTGCAGCAACTGCAACCGGCGGTGGCGTCGATCGAGAGGACGCTGAAGAAGCGACCCCAGTCGTTGCTGGCGGATGCCGGTTACTGGTCGGAGGAAAACGTCCGAGCTCTGGAGCAGAAGAGGATCGAGCCGTTCGTGGCGACGGGTCGGCAGAAGCACGGCAAGACAGCGCCACCGCCGTGGGGGAGGCCCCGAAGGGATATGACGCTGCGCGAGCGCATGGCGCGCAAGCTTCTCACGGTGCGCGGCAGGAAGGCCTACAGTCGGCGCAAGGTCATTGTCGAGCCGGTGTTCGGGCAGATCAAGCAGGCGCGGGGGTTCCGGCAGTTCCTGAGGCGCGGGCTGCAGCGGGTGCGGCACGAGTGGGCGCTGGTCTGCACGGCGCACAACATCCTGAAGCTGCGGACGGCGATGGCGCTGATATGAACCGGGCGAACCGGGGGGCATCCGTTCAACGAGCCCGCGAGAACGCGAGGGCCGAGCGCCCGCGACAGATCGAGTCGGCCGGCTCCATCCCGCGTCCGGAGACGTCACGCATGCCTCATTGCCGAAATCTCTTTTTTTGTTGGGTTACTCGGACACACTCCTAGATGAAATGAGGCCGGCGGTGCCGCCGGCCCCGACCTCAGCGCACGTCAGGGGCAGGACAGTGTCTGGCACCCGCCCGTACCTGGGTCACATTCAGGCGGCTGCGGGGATTTCTTCTTCGCGAAAGTGCCATGGTTGGCGTGCACGCCATCCGACCAACATCCGGTGTTGCAAGCAACATTGTCGCAAGGCGTAAGCGGGGTGATGTCTTCCGATTTGACTGAAGCGGATGCGATCCCCCCCGACCTTGAAGAGAAGTGAAGGACCGCGAACGATATGGCTGTCATGGCGATCGCGATCGCCAGGAACCGGAGAGTGTAGCGAACCGATTTGCGCACGCTCGTACTCCTCTCTCGGCGTTGAAGGAAGGCGCTGGGCATGCCGAGTTCGGCTCAGCGCCGCCGGCGGCACCACCGGCAAACCGGGCACCCGGTTCCCGTACCGGCAATACGGTTAGGTTGAAGCTAGTTTCTTATCTACCACCAGCATCAGCGGCGCGCCATAGGGTCCGCACCTCAAAGATCCGGAATTCGTAGGGTCCGCGCCTCATGCCGTCAGCCCAACAGCCGCTGTTGCACGCTGTGTTGGCGCAGGAGCAGGGGTCGGTGGCGCACCCGGGTCCATTGCACCCGGGAGAGAACGGCGTCTGGTGGGCTGCGGTCCCTGTGTTCGCATGAGTCCCGTCTGCCCAACAAGCGCTGTTGCACGCCGTGTTCGCGCAGGTGGACACGGGACTAAAACCGCCCTGGGTTTCGACGGCCGCGGCCTGCACGCCGGATTTCGCCGAGTGGTGCAGGAATGCGAGCGAGACGACCAGGACGACCGCCACGATCGCCAGGGAACGAAGAGCGAAGCGACGCGACTTGGGCATGGGTGGGTCTCCTCCCTCGGCCTTAAGGAGCGACGCTGGGCAAGCCGAGGGCGACTCAGCGCCGCCGGTGGCACCACCGGCAAACCGGGCACCCGGTTCCCGTACCAGCAATACGGTTAGGTTGAAGCTAGTTTCTTATCTACCACCAGCATCAGCGGCGCGCCATAGGGTCCGCACCTCAAAGATCCGGAATTCGTAGGGTCCGCGCCTCAAGGGGCCGGGGTTCGAACGAGGCGAAGTCAGCAGTTGAGACCGCGGATCCTGCTGAACAACTCCTCGTCGCTTGGGTGGGTGTAGACCGTGGTCGTCAGCGGCGACACGTGCCGCGCGAACCTCTGCGCCAGGAAGACGTCTCTCACCAATCGTGCGTCAATTCAAGCTCCAGAAGGCGGAACGCGAACTGGACTCGGCGAGGCGAGATGCGACGACGGCAGCAGAAGACCGGGTCGCTTGGCTGCACCCCTTCGCGGCGCCGGCACTTCCATGACCAGAACCTCCGGAACTTTACAACCAGGGCGTCTGGCAAGAAGATATCGCCGGCTCGGCCTCCCTTTGCAATCTCGGGCCTGAGTCGGACCCTGGCCCTGGGCCTCCCGTCCGGGGTATACACATCCCCGACGTTCAGGCCTACAATCTCAGCCAGCCGTAGCCCGGTTCCCAGAGCCAGGGAGTAGATCAGGTGGTCCCGGAGATTGCGACGCGTGGCGTGAAGAATTGTCCTCTGTTCGGCATCGGTCAGGGTCGGCGGGCTTAGGTGGGACACAGTCAACCTCCCGACACCAATTCATGCTTGGGTGGGCCGGAAAGTCAAGTCAATTGACGTTCACCGCCGGATCCCCCGCAAGTGGATCTCACCCCGCTCCGTCCACCGGAATTTTCTCAAGGGCGCTTGACTCCGTACCTAGGTCCAGGGTGTACCTTGTCGTCGGAGGTAATTGCAATGGAGGGATTGACCATCGGTCGGCTGGC
>VBJS01000078.1 GCA_005880055.1 Chloroflexota bacterium
TCCGTGCTGGTTTCGCTATCGGACGCGGAGCAGATGCTGATCACGGGGACCGACTGGGACCGCTTCCCGGAGGAGTTCCTCACCGGCGCAAGCCCCTTCCAGGTCGAGGCGGGCACTGTGCGGTGCGTCACCCCGCCGGCCGTGAAAACAGAGGATTGACGCGGCCGGCGGGCACCGCCACCCAGAGCGCGGCCGGCGCCACGCTCACCGCTGATGGCGAATCAGGGCAAGCTTCGCCGTCCAGCTGAAGGGGCAACGGCGTCTCCCATTCCATCTCAAGCCTCTTGACCCGCCTGTACAGCACTTTCTTGGAACGCCGGTGCCTCCGGAGCAGGGTGCCGATCCCCTGGAGCATGATCTCGCGCTTGCCGCGGCCCTGGTAGATGCGCACGTCCAGCAGGCCGTCATCGGCGAAGGCCTCCGGCGTTATGCGCGTCAGTCCGGCGTACTCGCGCGTATTGCCG
The DNA here is from genome assembly GCA_005880055.1 of Chloroflexota bacterium. Taxonomy (GTDB): domain Bacteria; phylum Chloroflexota; class Dehalococcoidia; order SM23-28-2; family RBG-16-64-32; genus VJS01. The sequence goes on from VBJS01000078.1 coordinate 465, forward strand.
GCGATTACGAGCAGGACCTCGGTCTCCACCTCTTCGCCATCGAGCTTCAGGCGGATGCGGGCACTCCGATAGCGCAGCACCTCCCGGGCGGAGGCGATGGCGTAGGCGGCAGCGCCGATCGTGCCCTTTACCCGGTGCGATACGTTGGCGGTGACCGCGGCATCCAGCCCATACCCGGCCATCAGCAGGAAGTGCCGGGACCCCGCGCGGCCCAGATCGATCCGCCGGCGCACTCCCTCGGCCGCCAGTTGCACCGCCTCCAGCGGCTTCTTGTTGAGGCCGGCCTCCCGCGCCCAGATGTTGACGGTGCCGGCCGGGATCACAGCCAGCGCCGTCTCGCTGCCGGCCAGGCCGTTCGCGGCTTCGTTCAGCGTGCCGTCGCCGCCGCACACGAAGACCAGCGATACTCCTGACTCAGCGGCCCGGCCGGCGATGGTGATGGCGTCGCCCCGGCCCTCCGTTTCCTGCCGCGCGACGCGCCAGCCCTGCTCCGCCAGCCAATCTTCCGCCTCCTGCAAGCGCGCGGCCTTCGGCCGGCTGCGGGAGGCCGGGTTGACGATGATCAGCGCCTCTTTGCCGGCATCGAAAGGCGTGGAGGTAGGCATTTCAGGGCCATGCTAACGGCGGGCGCGGACAGGCGACAAGGATGACGGTGGAGCCGGCAACCCGTATGATTCTCTTGTTCCCCTAACTGTGTAGCTTGTCCGCCCTTGCCCGGAGGATGCCTGTGAACGAAAAGATGGGAGTGCGCCGGCTGGACCATGTTTGCTGGGCGGTACGGAAGGTGGACGAGGTGCTGCCCCTGCTGACGGACCTGATGGGCATGAAGGTGGAGGGCCGCTTCGAGAACCCAGAAGTGGGTTTCCGAGGCGTGGGATTGCTCGTGCCCGGCGGCACCGCGCACTTCGAGCTGCTGGAGCCCTATGACGAGTCCAGCTATCTACACCGCTTCCTGCAGGAGCGCGGGCCGGGGCTGCACCACGTCACCTTCGAGGTAGAAGACATCGACCGGGCTGCGGGGGCGATACGCGATTACGGTATCGAGCCGATGGGTGGCGTGCAGCGCAGCCACGGTTGGGCGGAGACGTACATTCATCCTCGCGACTCCGGCGGCGTGCTCTTCCAGTTCTATGTCGAGGAAGAGCACCACCACCACCCGCCCGGCGAGGAGGACGTTAGCCACAGCCACGAGTACGATTCGCCGAAATAGCGGCGAACGTACGCCGTTCTGTGTCCCTGGGCGTCTTTCGTCTCACCCGCCCGTCCGGGCGTGCCGAGGGACAGGCGGCTGCTAGGCCGCGCGGCCGCCGAGGCGCTTGCGCTTCTGTCCGACGTAGTCGACGAGGATATACTGGCCCAGGCGCTCCGGTGTGGTGTAGAAGACGCGGCCCTTGTTCATCTTGGCGATCTGGTTGACGAACTCCTTGAGGTAGTAGTTGCGGTCCAGCATGAAGGTGTTGATAACAATATCCTTCTGCGTGCAGCGCCGCACTTCCTTGAGCGTCTCGCGGATGGTGATGGGACTGGGCGGGTAGGCGAAGTAGGAGCGTCCGTGCTCCAGGTGCGCCGTCGGCTCGCCGTCGGAGATCATGATGATCTGCTTCGTGCCGGCGCTGTGCCGGGCCAGCATCTTCTGGGCCAGCATGAAGGCGTGGTGCATGTTGGTGCCCAGCACCGACTCGTCCCAGCGGACGTACGGTAGCTCCTCCGGGCGCAGCTCGCGGGCGTAGGCGGAAAAGCCGACGACGTAGAGAACGTCTTTCGGGAACTGCGTGCGGATGAGGTTGTTCAAAGCAAGGGCCACCTTCTTCGCGGCCTGGAAGCTGCCCCGCAACGCCATCGACCACGAGAGGTCCAGCATCATCACCGTCGCTGTCGTCGTAAGCGTCTCCGAGCGGTAGACCTGGAAGTCGTCTTTCTCCAGCTGCACGGGCACCTGCGGGCCTTCCCGGAAGATGCCGTTGAAGATCGTCTCGCCCAGGTGCAGGTGGAACGGGTCGCCGAACTCATAGCTCTTCGTGTCATCAGCGCGCTCGCCGCCCTGGCCTTTGTCCTTCTGCGCGTGCTTGCCGTACGCCGACTTCTTAAGCTGATCGTAGATTTCGCCCAGCGCCTTCTCGCCGATCTTGCGGACGCCGCGCGGGGTTAGTTCCCACTGATTGCCCTTGCGGCGGATGTAGCCCGCCTCTTCGAGCACCTCCAGGAAGTCTTTCAACTGCTTCAACGTCTGTGCCGCTTCCTCGCCGAGGAGTTCGGCCAGCTTTTCGTCGTCGATGTCGTCCAGGCTGCCGCCGTACTGCGTGCGCTCCAGCTGCTTCTCCAGGTCGTCCAACCCCTGGAGGTCGCCCATCAGGTTCATCGCCTGGAGCAGGTCAAGCTCCTCGTCGCCGCGGAACGGGTACTGGTTCTGCATATCACGCGGCGAGACGATATCCAGGTTGATCGCCAGTTCCTGCAGCTCGCGCTGCATCTCGGAGTCTGTGATTCGCTCCATCAGCAGGTCCTGCAGTTGGCGTCGCATCTCGGGAGGCAGGCTATCCAGCAGGCTCTGCATAGCGGCAATGCCGGCCTGCATCTGCTCGATCAGCTCTTCCAGGCTCTGCGGCGGGTTATCGCCGAAGAGGTCGCCGTACTTCTGCATGAAGCCGTTGAAGTCCGGCTCACCGCCCGCCATCTTCTCGGAGAGCATCTGGTTGAGGTCGCGCAGCATCTGCTTCATGCGGGCCATGTCTTCGGGGCTCATGTTGGCGATCTGCTGATAGAGGTCCTTGAAGAAGCTGTCCATCAGGGTTTTCTTCAGCATCTCCATCAGTTCCTGGAACTTAGCGCCGGCTTCCGGGTCCATGAACTCGTAGTTTTGTAGCTCCTTTACACGCCCTCCGGCGTCGTCGGGCAGGTTCTCGAGGAAATTCTGCTTCTTCTCCGTGATGTTCTTGAGCATCTCGCCCAGGCGCTTCTGCTCCTCGGCCGTCGGCTCCTGGCCGGTCGGCTTCAGCGCTTCCTTGAAGACATCGAGCCCGCTCTCTCCCTCTATCTGCTTGCCGGCTTCGTCCAGCTTGCGTCCAAGCGTGTCCTTCTCGAGCGAGAGGATCTCGTCGAGGCGCTTCTGGATGTCCTCGAAGACGGAGGAGAGGTCGTAGCGGTCCAGCGTCTGGCGGCGCTTCTGGCGGAGCTGCTGGAGGAGGTCGCGGAGTCCTTGCATGCGCTGGCCCATCGGGTTGCGCATGCCGCGCTGGAGCAGGTTGCGCAGCGCGTGCTGGAGATCCCCGAAGTTCATCAGGTCATCGGTGAGCCCGGCCAGGATGTCATCTGGATCGAGCGGCGGTATCTCCTGGGAGCCGTCCCACTGGGAGTAGCGGTAGCGAAAGACCATCAGCGCTCCTTTGCGGGGTTCATTATACGGTATGCCGTGGCGGGGAGGGGACGGGTCGTGGAGTGGTCTGGTTCGCCCAATCCTATGATAGTATTATATGAATTAAGGAGAAGAAGAATGGCTACCACCAAGATCACCCGGAATTTCCAGGTCTCGATCCCGAAGGCGATTCGTGATCAGCTCCATCTCGAGGAAGGCGACCTCCTGGAGGTTGCCGAGCGCGACGGTCAAATCGTCATGATCCCCAAGCGCTTGATCGACGCCGACCAGGCCTGGTTCTGGACGCCGGAACGGCAGAAGGGTGAGCGTGAAGCGGATGAAGACATTAAGGCTGGGCGTCTGAGCGGCCCTTTTAAGACGATCGATGAGCTGAAGAAGCATCTTGGCGCGTGAGCTCCGGACGACCCGTGTCTTCGATCGGTCGTTCCAGCGCTTACTCTCGGTGATACAAGAGCAGGCCCTCGCAAAACTGGACCTCTTCCAGAGCGACGCTGCGCATCCCTCACTTCGCGTAAAACGCGTAAAAGGAACCGATCGTGTCTGGGAGATGACCGTGACGATGAACTACAGAATCACGTTTGAAGTCGTCGGCGATGTAGTCTTACTCCGCCGCATCGGCACTCACGACATCGTACGCAACCCTTAATTCGCTCATCACCTTGCGCACAGCGGCGTTATAATTCGCTCACACCGCTTGGGGGGCATCATGCAACGCGAAGTCCGCTACTGCACGACAGAAGACGGCGTCCGCATCGCGTACTGCGTGGACGGCGAGGGGCCGGCGCTCGTGCACGGGGCGAACATCCCGTGGAGCCATCGAGGAAGAAGGCGACCTCTTCGGCACCACGGTCATCCTTGCCTCCCGCATCGCGGCAAAGGCAGATGCCATCCGCACTGCGAAGTCAAGCATTCGCACAATGTACGACGATAACGTGGCGGACATCCAGAAGGTAGGGTCGTTTGAGAAAGTCGAAGCTGCGATGTTACGAGACATTGACGAAGCCCCTAGCCAGATCGCGCTTACGCGGGACTTCTATCTAGCGTCTGCGGCAGCGCCTACGAGGAAATGGTGTATGCCTCTATTCGTCGTTTGGTCGTGGGTGGGGCAGACGGGAGAAGGGTCATCGGAGAAGCTGCGAAATGCCATACAGAAAGTTCGCAGTCTCGTCGTGGATTACATTGCCGAAGACCTAGGGGCGGAGCGTGCGGAGGAGGGGAAGAATAAGTAACACACGCTGGGCCAGCGCCGGTCGGCGTTACAGTTGTTCAACTTCGCCAGCGCCTAATATACTACCGGAACGATGCCAGCTCTGAGAGTCGCGACGCTTAACCTCTACGGCCCGCCCTACCGAACCGAGGAGCGAGCTGTACTAGTCGCGCCGGGCCTGGCGCAGCTCCGACCGGACATAGTCGGGCTTCAAGAGGTCAACATTCGCGCGGACATTGGCACCCGCGTTTCCAGTGCACTTAATGTGCTAATCACCGAGTCGCCTTTCAGAATCCTTCACGTAGCCAACCCGGGTAGAAAGGTGGTTCACAGTACGCTGGCAGTCATCACTAATCTTCCGGTGCTTGCCCACGATGGGACGGACTATCTGACCGAGGGCCTCGAAATGAACCGGATGGCACAACGCGTTCGAGTCGATATTGAAGGGCAGCCCCTAGATTTCTACAATACTCATCTTCACTACCAACTGGGTCCCGAGGCGGACGAAATGCGCTGTGAGCAGGCGCGCAAGCTGCTCGCGTGGATGGACTGGCACGGCTGGGACATCCCGAAGGTGCTCGTCGGAGATTTCAATGCCTGGCCCGACTCACCGCCGATTCACCTGCTGAAGGAACGGTTCACATCCGCGTATGAGGCTTCGCACGGCCAGGAGCCGGAGAAAACGTGGCCCACGCCAATGCTCAAGCAGGCCGACGCGCATGACTGGACATTGGACTATATCTTTATCTCACCGGGCATTCGGGTGGCCGAAGCAAACTTGACCTTTACCGAGGGTAGCGCGTCAGACTCCGAGTTGTATGCATCAGACCACTTCGGTCTCGCCGCCACCGTGGAACTAGCGTGACAACGGGCTCGTGCTCGCACGGGAGAGCGTTGTACTTTGAGCGACTCAGGGCGTAGCCTTCCAGCGAACCTTATTCTCGTCCGGGGATTGCCTGCGAGCGGAAAGAGTACCTTGGCGCGAGCTGTGGCCGCGACAAACCGCCTCCCGATTCTGGACAGAGATATCCTCAAGGCGTTAGCGGCGGATGGCTATCTTGACGACGTAGAGGCTGGCCAGCTTTCGTATGCCCAAGTACTCCTCCTCGCCGAACAGCAGCTCGCGCTGGGGCTTGGCGTCGTCGTTGATAGTCCCTTCACGATGGACGACCAACTGAGACCTTTCGTCGCGCTAGGCCGCGATCTGAACGTGCCCGTCCGACTAATCCATTGTGTCGCCACCTTGGATGTTCTGCGAGAAAGAATTCGACGACGTGACGGACAGGTCACCTCGGTGCAATGGTCTGGTGATTCTGGTGTTGCCAAACTGACGACAAGGTTAGAAGGAGATACTGCAGCACGCTCACTCCTATTTCCACGACCTGTAGCAGGGGCGGAGCTGCTCGCTGTCGACACAAATCAACCGCTAGAACGATGTCTGGAAATAGTCCAACAATGGCTCGTGAAATCGTGACCTACACGTTCCCTGTGTGAGCGGAAACGCCGCCCTCGCGGAACGGCGCTCGCCTGATAGACTGACCGCGTGACTACGCGATTGCGGCCATCTGATAGCTATATGAAATGCGAGACGACGGCTGACCTCGTCGGCCACACCGAGATGATGTCCCGCCTCGGCGACGAGCGTGGGCGGGCCGTTCTGCGAGAGCACGAGGCCATCACCCGCAACGTCCTCAAGCAGCACGGCGGGACTGAGGTGAAGACGATGGGCGATGGGTTCATGGCCTCCTTCGCCAGCGTCACGAAAGCCGTTGAGTGCGCCATCGCCCTCCAGCGCGCCTTCGCCGAGCATGAGGGCGAGCCGTTATCGGTCCGCGTGGGTTTAACGCGGGCGAACCGATCGAGGAGGAGGGGGATCTGTTTGGGGCGACGGTGATCCTGGCGTCGCGGATTGCGGCGAAGGCGGAGGGCGGGGAGATCCTGGTGGCGGATACTGTGCGCGGGTTGTGCTCCGGGAAGGGGTTCTTGTTCGCGGACCGCGGCGAGTTCGTCGCCAAGGGCTTCGAGGATCCGGTGCGGGTGTATGAGGTAAGGTGGCGGGATGGGTGAACGCGAAGTCCACTACTGCACGACGGAGGATGGGGTACGCATCGCCTACTTAGTCTGCGGCGACGGACAGCCACTAGTCTGGCAGAGCCTCTTTCTTGC
>VBJS01000079.1 GCA_005880055.1 Chloroflexota bacterium
GCTTCTAGGCTACCGTTGGCGTCTGCCTTTAGGACCACATTTAGATCTTTGACGCGGCCCGCCGCGATATCGCCCGATACGGCTTCCAGTGTGAGGGGGTGGTTCTGCGCGGCCTCGGCGCTCTGGCGTGCTCGCTGGTCCGCGGTCTCGCGAGCCTGCCGGTCATCGGGCATCGCCACCACGAGGTCTCCCGCCTTGGGGACCGCGTTCAGGCCGAGGAGTTCGGCGGGAGCCGAAGGTCCAGCTTCGTCCATGCGGCGACCCTTGTCATCGAACATGGCTTTGACCTTGCCCCAGGTGTCCCCGGCCACGACTGCATCTCCGATGCGCAGAGTTCCCTTCTGAACGATGACCGTGGCCATTGGCCCGCGCAACCGGTCCATCTGGGACTCGATGACGGTTGCCTCCGCCGGCCGGTCCGGGTTGGCCTTCAGCTCCGATATCTCGGCTACCAGCTGGATGTGCTCCAGAAGGTCGTCCAACCCCTGCTTGGTCCTAGCAGAGACGGGGATGGCAGGGACGTCGCCGCCGTACTCTTCGACAACGACGCCTGATTCTGTTAGCTGCGTCTTTACCCGCGTTGGGTCCGCCGATTCCATGTCGATCTTGTTGATGGCGACGATGATCGGGACCCCGGCGGCCCTGGCGTGGTCAATAGCCTCTCGCGTCTGAGGCATGACACCGTCATCAGCGGCGACGACCAGCACGACGATGTCTGTGACGGTAGCGCCACGCGCTCGCATGGCGGTAAACGCCTCGTGACCCGGTGTATCGATAAAGGTGATGGCGTGGCCGTTCACTTCTACCTGGTAGGCGCCGATGTGTTGCGTGATGGCCCCAACCTCGCCGGCCGCCACGTTCGTTTGGCGGATGGCGTCCAGGAGGCTCGTCTTGCCGTGATCTACGTGGCCCATGACGGTGACGACCGGCGCCCTCGGCTTGAGGTCCTTCTCCTCTTCTTTGACCTCCTCTAGGCCCTCCTCTGCCGTCACCGCTCCGGCGCCGTCGGCCGCGCGCGGCTCGAATCCCAGAGAAGCGGCGACCGAAGCGGCCATCTCGTAAGCAACGCTCTGATTGATCGCCGCCATGACACCGCGCTTCATCAGCTCTTTGATGACGTCCACAGGTGTGGCGCCGAGCACTTCACTGAGCTCGCGCACGGTAATCTGGTCCGGGAGAGTGACTGTGCGGGTGGCGGCCGGCTGCGTGGTCATGCCGTCGCCACCACGAGCCCCAGGGACGAGGCGAAATCGCTCAACGCGTCGAGGTCGGCTCGCGATACGGGGGTCTTGAGGGCACGCTCCAGACGCCCCTTCGCGAGGCCGGCTTTCCAGCAGCTCGCCTCACGGCAAAGGTAGGCGCCGCGGCCGGACATTTTGCCCGTGGGGTCTGCCACTACCGAGCCTTCCGGCGTCCGGATAACGCGCACCATCTCTCGCTTGGGCCTGACGGTCCCACAACCCACGCAGGTGCGCTGGGGTACCGGCCTCGCATGCAGTATCGTCTTAGGCATCTTCGGAGTCCTTATCCCAGGTGTCGAGAGGTACATCGATGTCTTCATCGTCGTCCACCGGCCGGCGCGCCCGCTTGGCGCCCTTCTTCGCCGGCTTGCCCTCTGCCTCGGATGCTTTCTCCACCTTCTTCGCCTTCTTCTTCTTGGGCTGCGCCAGTACAGGCGCCAGGTCCTCCGCGAACCGGATGCGCGGGCCTCCCGGCTCCGGCGCCGGTTCAGGAGCGCCTACAACGGCCGGTTCCGGCTCCCGCTGCTCCTCAGCCGGCGGGGCGGCGGTCTCCTCCACCACCTCCATCCACGGCTGTGATGGTTCTTCGCGGCGCACTGGAGTTGAGGGTTCGGGGGCCGGTCGGGGCGCCGCCGTCCGTGTGGCGGTAGCGGTGGCTCCCGCCGCGGCCACAGCCTCCTGCATTGCTGATTCCGGCTTGATATCTATGCGCCAGCCGGTGAGCTTGGCGGCCAGCCTGGCGTTCTGCCCTTCTTTGCCGATCGCCAGCGAGAGCTGACGGTCGGGCACAATGACCGATGCCGTGTTGTCTTCATCGCTCATGCGCACGGTCAGCACCTGAGCAGGGCTGAGGGCGTTGCCGACAAAGCGCGAGGGTTCGGCGTCCCACTGGATCACATCAATACGCTCGCCGTTCAGCTCGTTGACAATGTTTTGAATGCGAATGCCGCGCAGGCCCACACATGAGCCGACGGGGTCCACACCCTCCTGGCGCGCCGTGACCGCGACCTTGCTGCGGTAGCCGGCCTCTCGGGCGATAGACTTGATCTCAACCACGCCGCGGTAAATCTCCGGCACTTCCAGCTCAAACAGGCGCTTTAGCAAGTTCTTGTGCGTGCGGGACAGGATAAGCTGCGGGCCGCGCATGGAGCGGTGCACTTCCAGCAGGTAGAACTTCATGCGCGCGCCGGGGCGATAGTTCTCCGTGCGCACCTGCTCCGCCGCCGGCAATAGCGCCTCTGTCTTCCCCAGGTCCACCACCAGCTGCTTGGGCTCCACCCGCTGGATCACCCCAGAGACGATGTCGCCTTCGCGGCTGGAAAACTCCTCGAACACCATCTCCCGCTCGGCCTCGCGCAGGCGTTGGAGGACGACCTGTTTGGCGGTCTGAGCGGCGATGCGCCCGGCCGCGCCCGGGTGCACTTCGTCCAGCAGCACGTCTCCCAGCATGGCGTCCGGCTTGCGTTTGCGGGCGTCCTGCACCGATATTTCGGTGGTTGGGTCAGTCACTTCCTGGACAACGGCGTGCTCAATGAAGACCTGGTGCTCGCCCGTCTCCCGATCGATGCGGACGGCCACATTGCCATCGATATCGCTATCCTTCTTGTAAGCGGAGACGAGGGCGGCCTCCATGGCCTGGAGCACCACCTCTTTGGGCAGGTTCTTCTCCGCTGCCAACTGCGTGATAGCGATCATGAACTCGCTTTTCAACCCGTAGTCAACCTCCTGCAACGCCCTCCTGCCGTGGGGCGGCATTTGGCCTTACGGGCCAAAAAAAAGTGGGTACCAGCCCCACTCCAATTAAGAGAGCGTTATTACGGTAAGAAATATAGCACTAGCAGGCTGCGCCCACAACCCGTTCTCCGCCGATTTGTCGCATTCGTCCCGAATCTTCGCGCCCTGGTTGGCCGTGGGGGCGGCAGGTCCAGCCACGCGCCGCCCCGGCGCAACTCCACCTCGCCCTGCAGCGCTAGGAGAAACGAAGCCCCGGTCTGCACCTTTCAGAGCCCTGAGCCACATGAGAACTAACGGGCCTCTGCATCACATGGGTAGGCTAATTAGACAGGTGATTTTCCGAAAGAGGCTTGTGTCACAAGGGCGCGATGCATGGATTGCCCGCTACGTCTACAACGCAAACCATCCGACTAGACCCGTTCTGGCGACTGTTGAGCCTCATTCGCCAGCGCGGCGGCGGCCTCAGCCAACGGGATCAGGCGGCTCTGCGCCTCGGTGCGTGCTTTCACCTCCGCGCTCCCGCTCGAGAGGTTGCGCGGGCTCAAAGTCGTCCGGAGGGGCATACCGAGCAAGTCCGCGTCGTTGAACTTCACGCCGGGCGTCTCCTCCCGGTCGTCGTATAGTACCTCGACGCCAAGCGACTGCAGTTCCTCGTACAGCCGGTCCGCGGCCTGCGCCACCTCTGGCTTCTCAGGCTGGATGGCGACGATATGAACCTTGTACGGGGCAAGTTCGTGGGGCCAGATGATCCCCGACTCGTCATGATTGGCTTCGATCACGCCGGCCAGCAGCCGTTCGAGACCAATGCCGTAGCTGCCCATGACAGCGGGCCGTTGCTTGCCTTCCTGGTCCTGGAACACCGCCCCGATGTCCTCCGCATACCTGGTGCCCAGCTTGAACACCTGCCCCATCTCGATGCCTCGCTTTAAGTCCATGGGTGTGCGGCAGTTGAGGCAACGGTACCCCTCTTTGGCCAGCGCGATGTCCGCCACAACGTCGGCTGTCCAATCGCGCTGGTAATTCACGTTCAGCAAGTGCTTATCCGGTTTGTTGGCTCCGGCGACTAGGTTGTGCTCCAGAGGCAACAGATCGTCCGCGACGATGCGAGCGCCGGCCAGACCCACTGCACTGGCGCTGCCGGCGACGAACCCCGCCTGCTGTGCATCCTCTTCGGACATATACGTCACGTCCACGGCGCCCAGCGCCTTACGCAGCTTCGACTCGTTGACATCCATATCGCCGCGGATCGCCACGAATACCGCTTCCGCCCTTGTTCCCTGTCCCTCGCTCCTTGTCCCCCGTTCCTTGTTCCTGGTTCCTTGATTCTTGCTCTCGGTTCCGTCCGCATAGGTGGCCTGGTAGAACACCGCTTTGCAGGTCCTGCTTTCCGGCACGCCGAGGTTCTGCGCGAGCGCTTGAATGGTGTAGAGCCCGGGTGTATCGATCTCCTCGGCCGGCTTGGCCTCCTCAGACGAGTAGGCCGGCTCCTTCACGAACGCGGCCACCTCGGCGTCGGCGGCGTAGCCGCAGTTGGGGCAGAACAGGCAGTTGTCCTCCCCGTACTCAGTCACGTACATGAACTGGTGCGTGTCCTTCCCCCCCATCGCCCCGCTGTCCGCCAGCACCGGCACCGTCGGTACGGCGCAACGGTCGAAGATGCGCTGGTAGGCGTCATACATCTTCCGGTAGGAGATATCGAGTCCCTCCCAGTCGGCGTCGAAGCTGTAGAGGTCCTTCATCCAGAACTGGCGCAGGCGGATCAGGCCTCCCCGCGGCCGCGGCTCATCGCGGAACTTCGGTGCGATCTGGTACGCCAGCAACGGCAGATCGCGGTAGGAGCGGACGTTGCGCTTGAAGACCTCCGTAAAGAGCTCTTCATGTGTTGGGCCAAGCGCGAACTCGCGCCCGCGGCCGTCCGATAAGCGGAATAGGATATCTTTCATCGTCTGATCGCGGCCCGATTGCTGGTAGACTTCGATCGGCACGATCGACGGCATCATCATCTCCTGGCCGCCCTCGCGGTCCATCTCCTCGCGGATGATGCGCTCAATCTTGCGGAAGACGGCCCAGCCCAACGGCATGTAGGCATAGACTCCGGCTGCCACCTGTTGGACCATGCCGGCGCGCAGCAGCAAGCGATGGCTGGGCGTTTCCGCCTCTGCAGGCACCTGTCTCAGTGTTTTGCCGAAAAGCTGGGAGAGCCGCATGCGGACATTATGCGGGCAGGAAAGAGATAGGAGGAAGAAGCGGCAGAAGCCAGCAAAGCGGAGAAGCTAGAAGCACAGGATCGAGAAAGGTGGGAAGCGCCCCGTCTGCCAGGATAGTTAGCGCTTGCCCGATGCCGCCCGCTTAGCATATACTTGAGTCAAGATTGCATAGTATTCGGCGCGCTAGCTCGTTCAGCCCCGCGGCGGCTTCTATTTTCACCCCGAAAGGACAGTTTCTCGTTGCCTTCATTCCATGACTATTCACTTCGCGCCTCCAGCCTGCAGGCGCTTTCGCGAATGGATATCGACACTCCCACGCCCGTGCAGGCCAGTTCCATCCCCCTGTTGCTGGAAGGACGGGACGTCATAGCCCAGGCACAGACGGGCTCCGGCAAGACCCTCGCGTTTGGCTTGCCCCTGATTGAGGCTTGCGACCCAGGCAGACATGAGGTGCAGGCGCTGGTCCTGACACCGACCAGGGAGTTGGCCAATCAGGTGGGTGACGTGCTGATCGCGCTGGCAAAAGACGCCCGCATTGCCATTTCCCTTGTGTTTGGCGGCAGGGCGTACGGCCCGCAAGAGCGCGAGCTGCGCGCCGGCCCGCAGGTTGTTGTGGGCACGCCGGGGCGGATACTCGACCACCGGAAGCGCCGGACGATGAGGCTGGACCGGGTAAAATTCCTGGTCATGCTGGACCGCGGGTTTGCCCCTGACGTGGAGCGCATCCTGGCCATGACGCCGCGTAGCCGGCAGACGGCCCTCTTCTCCGCCACGACGCCGCCCTGGATCGAGAAGATCGCTTCCCGCCACCTGAAGGACCCGGAAATCACCAAGGCGGACGAGGGAGACATCTCGGAGCCGGACATAGACCACGTGGTGATGGAGGTCTACGGCGAGGACAAGTTCCAGGTGCTGCTGCGCCTGCTTAAAGAGCCGGTAGAGGGCACAACACTCGTCTTTGGCCGCACAAAGCACGGCGTTCGCAAGCTGGGCCAGCGCCTGAGGACGATGGGCCTGGACGTCGCCGTACTCCAGGGAGACCTGAGCCAGGAACAGCGGGACCGCGCTATCGGCCGTTTCCGGGCGGGACAGGTGCGCGTGCTTGTTGCCACGAACGTGGCCGCGCGCGGCCTGGACATCCTGCACATCGGGCGGGTGATCAACTACGAACTGCCCGAGACCCACGAGTTGTTCACGCACCGCGTCGGCCGCACGGCGAGGATGGGGCGCTCCGGCCAGGCGATAACGTTGGTAGGCGCCACCGACCTCGCGAAGTGGCAATCGATCGAAAGAGGCCTGGGCATCCGCCTGCCGAGACTGGGTGCAAACGGCAGTACGCCGGCGAAGGCGGTGCCGAGCGCAGGCGCGGCGAGGCTGGGCGGCAGCGGCTGGCGGCGGCGGCGCTGGTCCAGGCGGCGGGCGACGGCATAGGAAGGAGGACGCTGATTGAGCAGGCTTTATGTAGGTAACCTGGCACACGAGACAACTGAGGGCGAATTGCGCGCAGCGTTTGCGCGCTACGGACCGGTATCTTCCGTAAAGATAGTTAGCGACCGCAGGGGGCGGCAGAAAGGCTTCGCCTACGTGGACATGGCGGATGCGGGTTCCGCCGCGGCCGCCATCGAATCACTGCGAGGCACGCAGATCAACGGCCGGACGATGGATATAGTTGAAGACCAGCCGCGGCGCGGTGGCATGCAACGGAGTGGGCGCCGCCGTCGCTAATCAGTGCGGCTGCGGCCATCACGCCCCGCGTAGCAGCGGGGCGTTTGTATTTCAGTCCCGTGCGTTGGAGTGATGAGTGTTTAAGCGGGCTCAGCAGCACCTTCGACCAGCGTTATATCGCCGAAGGGCTCGTCCTGCTCTGCCCACAAGCGGCCCGCCTTGATCAACTCCAGAACAGCCATGAAAAGAACGACGATCTCCGTACGGCTACCACAGGCGGACAGTAGCCGTTTCAAGCCCAGGCGGCCACGCCCCCGCTGAATAGCGCCGGCAACCTCCTCGATCTTCTCATTGACCGTCACCGGCTCGATGTGCAGGATCGCCTCCTCGGGCTCCGGCGGCTGGCTGGCAAGCGCTTTCCTCACCGCATTGAGCAGGGTATCTACGGTCACGCCTTCAAGACCGGGCGGCAGGGGAACGGCCTTGACCGGTGTCGTCCGGGAGAACGTGCGCCGTCCTTCGTCTTCCAGCTGGCGGAAGAGCTCCACGGCATCCTTGAACCGCTTGTGCTCCTCAAGGAGCTGGGTCAGTTCGCCGGCCGCCTCTTCCATCTGCTCCTCCAGGACCCTGGACGGCGGCCTTGCTGTTAGCAGCGCGCAGGATTTGATGTAGAGGAGCTTGGAGCCGATGGTGAGGAACTCCGCCAACGCTTCCGGTTCTTCTGAAGATGTGCTCTCTATCTCTCGCCAGTACTGGTCTGTGACATCGGCGAGCGACAGCGCCGTGATGTCCATCTGCTCGCGATCGATGAGGTCGAGGAGCAGGTCGACGGGTCCCGAGAAGCCGTCTACCTGGATCTCGACCATTGCGCCCAGTATATCGAGAAAGAACGTCTCGTACCAGCTTTTAGTAAAAGGCTTAGACTTCTTAGCTTTCATTGCCGAAGCAAATGACTGCAACGCGCCGGCGCAGCGGGATACCCTCTACGCCAGTTCCCGCTCTAGCTGCGCCAGGCCCATTGGGCCCAGGTCCAGCGCGTCGGCGTGGAAGCGCTTCAGTTCGAAGGCCGCGCCCGCCTTGCGCTTCGCCGCTTCGCGAACGTCCAGCCATTTCCGCTCGCCCACCTTGTAGCTTATCGCTTGCGCCGGCCAGCCCAGGTAGCGGACGACCTCGCTCGCCATGAAGTCGCGCGGGCGGCCGGTCTTTGCCGTCGAGAACTCGACGGCCAGATCGTGGTTCCAGACCTCGCCCGGGCGGAACTGCTCGTCTCCCGGTATCCGCTGCTCCAGGTGCATCCCGATATCGATAATCACACGCACGGCCCGAAGAGCCTGCGCGCTGAGGAGGCCCATGTAGTGGTCCGGGTTCTCCAGGTAGCCCAGCTCGCCCATCAGGCGCTCGGCGTAGAGCGCCCAGCCCTCGCCATAGCCGGAGATGAACCCGAGCAGCCTCTGGTAGCGTGAGAGCTTCTCGCCCAGGCAGCGCGCGCCGCCCACCTGCAGGTGATGGCCGGGAACGCCCTCGTGGTAGGCGGTGCTCACCTCGCCCCACATCGGAAAGCGACTGCGGCCCATCGTCGGCCACCAGGTGCGGCCCGGGCGCGAGAAGTCTTCCGACGGGCCGGTATAGTACGCCGCGGCCGCCCCGCCCGGCGGCGGGATCATGACCTCGATGCGCCTGATCTCATCCGGGATCTCGAAGTGCTTGCCGTGCAGCTCGGCGATCGCCTGGTCGTGCAGACGCTGGAGCCACTCCCTGTACGCCTCGACGCCCTTGATGGAGCGCGCTGGGTCCGCCTCCAGAAGCTCCAGCGCCTCGGGCACTGAGGCGCCGGGCTTGATGCGCTCCGCGGTCTCCTGCATCTCCCGCTCGATCTCGTGGAGCTGTTGCCAGCCCCAGCGGTAGGTCTCCTCAGGATCAAGCTCCAGCCCGTTGAAGACCCTCACGAGCAGCGCGTAGCGTTGGGGGCCGGCGGCTTCGCGTTCGCTGGCCATCGGCGCGTAGTCCTGCTGCAGGTAGCGGAACATCTCGGCGTATCCCTGCTTCGCCATCCGCGCGCCCCGGCCGAGGTCCGTTGTCAGCGTCTCGGATTCCACGCCCGCTTTCTCGAAGGTCTCAAGCAACCCGTCGAAGAACGACTTCTGACCCTCCTTGCCACCGCTCCAGGTCTGCGCCTGCTTGGCTCCTTCCACGGCCTGCCGGTGGGCGGCGGTGAGCCCTCGGGAGATGCCTTCATCCAGAGTCCGGCGATAAGCGCCCAGCGCGTCGGGGACGAGAGCGAGCCGCGCGGCGATGTTCGACCACTCTTCTTCGGTTGTCTTCGGCATGTCGTCGAAGATGCTGCGGCAGCGCTGGAGGGGGCTCGCGATGATGCGGAGGCCGCGAAAGTGCTCGCCGGCCTCGTAGAGGTCGCGCTGCACGCCGAGGCGCTCGCCCATCATCTCCTTCGCGATGCGGTCGCGCTCGTCCTCGGGCTCCGCCGCCTGTAGCTCCGCCGCCGTTCGCCCGTTTAGTTCAGCAGTCCTAGCGTAGCCGTCGGGCGAGTAGTCGCTCATCTCGCGCTCGTGGCCGGGGAGGCCGAGGGCAGTGGCGGTGCTGGGGTCGATGGCTGCGAGTTCATCGACGTACGCGTGCGCGATCTCGTAGACGCGGCTCACGATATCGTCCGTTCAGGCAGTCGAACGGGCCAGATGTCGTGCTCGCCCGGCAAGCCCTTGAGTTCAGCCTTCCGCACGTGTCCCCACAACACATCGGATCCACCGAGCAACTCTTTGACAATTGCCGACGCCAGGATTTCGCCGCCTTTCGCCTGCGATGCCACCCGCGCTGCCATGATGACGTTGCGGCCGAAGAAATCCTCTCCCTCCTTAATGACCTCGCCCGAGTGCAGCCCGATACGGACGAGGATCGGTTCCGCGGACGTCGTCTCCCCGGCCCCGCCCCTGGGCGCAGCACCCACCGCCCCACCCCCATCCCCGAGCGGCGCCCCTACGCGGTCGGTGCGGGCGGCGAGCGCCCCCTGAATAGCGATTGCGCAGTCCAACGCCTTCGCGGCCGACTGGAACGCGACCATGAAGCCGTCGCCCTCACTCTTCACCTCGAACCCGCCGTGCCCCTTTATCTGCTCCCGGACGATGGCGTTGTGCTCGCGCAGCACCTCCATCCAGGCCTTGTCGCCGAGGCGATCGGTCTTCTCGGTTGAGCCCTCGATGTCGCTGAACATTATGGTCACAGTGCCGTCTGGGGCGGCGTGCGGCTTGAGGTCGGGGTGATGCTGCAGGACCTCCCGCGCCACCGTGTCGATTGAGGAGCCGAGGTTGGTTAGGTCAACGCCCTGCGCTTTCAGCTTCAACGCCAGCGAGCGTTCGAGCAGTGCATTCATCCCGCGCGGCTGCGCCAGGTCGATCGCCTGGTTGAGCAGGCCGATCGCCTTCTCGCGGTCGCCGCTCGCGTCACGGTGGAGCAGCATCTGGGCGTAA
The DNA here is from genome assembly GCA_005880055.1 of Chloroflexota bacterium. Classification (GTDB taxonomy): domain Bacteria; phylum Chloroflexota; class Dehalococcoidia; order SM23-28-2; family RBG-16-64-32; genus VJS01. The sequence goes on from VBJS01000079.1 coordinate 10,327, forward strand.
CCGAGCCGTGTCCAGCCCAGCCACCTCTGCGCTCCAATATCCACGTTTTTGGCCAGCGCATTCTCGAAATGAAGCTCGGCCTCATCCCACCGTTCCATCGTGTCGGCCAGCTTGCCTAAAGACCGCGAAGTCGAGCCGTACATGTCCGCCACCGCCCCGACGACGATGCAGCGCTCGGCGTGAGGGAGCAATTCCGCATACAGGAACGCCGCTCGCTCCGCGTCTCCCAGGTAGGCGCAGGTCTCGCCGAGGAGACCGAGTGCTATCGGCCAGTTCCCGTCGCGGGGAAGAATGGCGAAGTCGTCGTGTGCGAGTATCTCGAACTCCTGCCGAGCTTCGTCGTCGCGTCCGAGTTCAGAGAAAATGTACGCGAGGCCCGTTCGCCAGGCCGGGATGGCCGGGAACTGCTGTACGAATCCCCTGGTGGCAGGCTCCATCTCCTGCAGGCGGCCCTGCTCCCTCCGGATGGCGAAGGTCTGCACCCCGAACATCTGCATCGCGTTCTGCGCCTGCCCGCGCTGCCCCGTAGTGAAGGCCTGGGTGGCAAAACGCTCGGCTTCTCCCAGGTTGCCATCCATCAAGGCTCGCATACCGCGCATCAGTTCCGCCGCAAAGGCGTAGAAAGGCAGGCGCACTTCGCTGCAGATCTGATCGTGCTTTTTCATCGCCTCGTACGCGACGGGCATGTTCCCCAACACGACACTGTTGGCGATGCGGCCGAACAGTCCTTGAAGTAGCAGCTCTCTGTCTCCGACCTCCTCAGCGATCTCCACCATCTCGCCCGCAACGGCCAGCCGCTCCTCTGCCAACCCCAGCTCTATACCACTGAAAAGGCTGGCCCAGAGCGCCCAGACGAGCGTGCGGCGATCGCCCGCGCGCCTTGCGACGGCAACCGCCTCCCCCGAGAGGTCGCGCCACTCATCGTAAGAACCGAAGTACACCTGAATACTCAGCGTCGCCAGCAGCCTCGCGCGCAGGGCGCTGTCTTCCTCTGGGAGAGCGCCAAGAGCATCGCGTAGCAACGCCACAGTATCCCCCTGCGTCTCGCCGATTTCAAAGTGTCGTCCGTACCCTACTGCCGCGAGCCCTTGGCGCTCCCAATCTCCCAGACGTTTCGCGACCTCGTATGCCTGACGGTAGGCGTTACGCGATTCGGTCATTTCGCCGGTACCGAACAGAGCTTCGCCCAGAGCCAACAACAGATCGCAGCGAACAACTTCGTTCAGCGGCGACGCGAGCTCTAACGCCTGCAAAGCCCGCTCGTACTGGGTCGCCGCGTCCTCCCACGCGAAGAGCGACATCGCACGGTCGCCTGCGCGGCGTGCGTACTCCACCGCTTTGTCGACGTCGCCGCCGGGCGCGGCCTCGCAGAAGTGGTAGGCCAGCTGCGGTACGTGCGCCTCCGGGTCAGTCTGCTCCAGCGCCTCGCCGATCTGCCGGTGCAGGCGGACGCGGCGCGTCGTGCTCAGCTCCTCGTACAGCGTCTCGCGGATCAGCGCGTGCGAGAACCAGTATTGGTCCGTCGTCCGCGGAACTTCCGCAATCACGCGCGCGGCCGTCGCCTCTTCCAGCGCCTCCAGCAGGCGGTCACCCTTCACCTCTGAGACCTTCTCCAGGAGCTTGATGCCGAACTCGCGACCAATCACGGAGCCTATCGTGAGTACGCGGTTGCACTCCTCGGAGAGGTGGTCCAAGCGGCGTCCGACAACCTCGCGCACACTCTGCGGGATCGTCACGCTCCAGTCCCTGACGCCTTCCGCTTTTTCCAGCCGCCCATCGGCCACCAGAAGCCGGACGATCTCGTTGACGAAGAACGGGTTGCCCTCCGTTTCCCTGTACACCGCGGCCACGAGCGCGTCCGGCGGCGACGTGCCGGCGGTAACCTCGACAAACCGGCGGACGTCGTTCTCGGTGAGGCCGCGGAGCAGCACGCGCTGGCTCAGGTTCTCCCGGTTCAGCTCGCCGAGGGTCTGCGCGAGCGGGTGCTGCCTTCGCAACTCGACGTCACGGTAGGTGCCGAGTACCATCAGACGGCTGCCGCGCAGTTCCTTGGCCAGGAATTGGAGCAGCAGCAGCGACGGCTTGTCGGCCCAGTGCAGGTCATCAAGCACCACCATCAGCGGCGTGTCCTTCGACGCGTTCTTGAGGAACGTCGTGATGCTGTCGAAGAGTCGGAAGCGCGCCTGCTCCGGCTCGAGCAACGGCGGCGCGGGCAAGCCGGGCAGCCGCTCCTTCACCTCTGAGACCACCTGCGCGATGTCGGCTGCGCCCGGCCCCATCTCTGACATCAGCTCTTTCGGCTCCTTGTCGTGGACGTAGGAGCGGATGATCTGCACCCAGGGCCAGTAGGCCGGCGCGCCCTCGCCCTCGTAGCAGCGGCCCCAGAGCACCTGCACGCTGCGCAGGCGAGCGTACGTCGCGAACTCCTCGGAGGTCCGTGTCTTGCCGATGCCTGGCTCGCCCACCAGCATGAGCAGCCGCCCGCGGCCGGAGAGCGAGTCCTCCAGCCCAGCGCGCAGTTCGTCCATCTCCTTCTCGCGGCCGACGAAAATGCCGGTGGCCAGGCGGTCGAGCGGGTTCACGTCCGACTCGGCTGCGACTGGCGTCGTGGTCGAGG
>VBJS01000099.1 GCA_005880055.1 Chloroflexota bacterium
GTGAACAGGAGGACGACTGGCGCGTTTTACCGCCGCCGCGTATCGCCCTAGACCGCCCGCCCCGCCAGCACCCGCTCGGTTACCTCCCCGATCTCAGCCGGCGATTCGGCGATCGTCGCACCTGCTGCCCGCAACGCGTCCTTCTTGGCCTGCGCCGTGCCCGCCGCGCCGACAATGATCGCCCCCGCGTGCCCCATCCGCCGGCCTGGCGGCGCCGTCGCCCCGGCAATGAAGGCGATCACCGGCTTCCGCATCTCGGTTGCGATATACTCGGCCGACTGCTGTTCCGCCAGCCCGCCGATCTCCCCAATCAGCACCAGCGCCGAGGTCTCCGCGTCGTCGTTGAACATCTTCAGCGCCTCTACCTGCGTCGTGCCTACCACCGGGTCTCCGCCGATCCCGACGCAGCTACTTTGCCCGATGCCGCGGGCTGTCAGCTGTGCCACCGCCTCGTACACCAGTGTCCCGGAGCGCGAGATCACGCCTACGCTCCCCTTCGAGAACACGTAGCCCGGCATGATCCCGACGCGAGCCTCGTCCGGCGTTATCACCCCCGGGCAGTTGGGGCCGATCACCGTCAGGCTGCTGCCGCGGATGAACCGGCGCACACGCACCATGTCCATCGTCGGCACCCCTTCCGTGATGCAGATGATCACCGGTATCTCCGCGTAGGCTGCCTCCAGCACGGCGTCTGCCGCGAACGGCGCGGGCACGAAGATTAGCGCGCAGTTCGCGTCCGTCCTCGCCGCCGCCTCCGCCACCGTATCGAACACCGGCACCCCCTGCGCCGTCTCGCCGCCTCGGCCCGGCGTGACCCCCGCCACCACCTTCGTCCCGTACTCGATGCAGCGCGCCGTCTGGAAGCCGCCCTCCTTGCCCGTGATGCCCTGCACCAGCAGGCGGGTGTGGGAGCCGACTAGGACTGACATGCGCGACTCCTGGTACGGCTGGTTGCCTGATGCCTGCGGCTCGCGGTTCGCTGCGCGCTGTATCTCGGCCACCCACACGTGCTTACTTGAGATAGGGGGACACCCCCTAAGGCCCACGTCAGGGGCTCTGCCCCCTGTACCCCCGTGCGGCGTACGGCAGCTGGAAGCCGCTGTCGCGGCCGGTGATGCTCTGCACAGGCAGACGTGTGTGCGACCCGACCAGGACCCGACACTTGCGCTCGCTTACGTCCGGCCGGTCATGGTGAGTCAGTCGTACGATGAGCTCCAGACGAGGTTGGAGGAGCGGTAGAAGACGTGGGAACACCGCTTGAGTGCCGCCGCGCCCTACTGGCGGGTACCAACTGGCCCGCATGTCGCGATGTATGGGCGGCGATGCGGTCCACGAACTCCAGGGGCGGCACCTGGGTGCCGCCACCCAGCATCACTTTCCCCGCCAGGTGCTCCGGCCTGAACCGCGCAAGCAGCTTCAGCGTCTCATACCGGCCCGCCAACAGCTCGTCGACGAGCTCTCGCACGCCCGCCCCCTTGCGGCGCGCCGTCTCCTCTGCGTTCCAGCCGTCCACGTCGTTCACCGCCTCAAGTTCTGCGGCCTCGGCTTCGCGCATCGCCGAACGCAGCCGTATCTGAAGGCGGGGCTCATTCGAGGCGAGATGTGCCAGGATGCCCCGATACGTCCAGCCGGGACAATCGCGCGACTCCTCCTCCCATGCGCTGTCCGCCACCGAGTAGACGGCGCGTAGCAGGCCGTCCTGGCTGCGCACCAGCTTCCGCATCTTCTCCTCGATAATCGGGATGAACGTGAGCGTCTCCGGCTCGTAGTCCACCTCCAGGGCGCGGCGTATGTCATCCGCGTGCTCCCGGTCGTGGTAGCGGCAGGTGCTTCTCATCCAGCCGCAGGGCCGCGCCGATCATGGCGTCATGCGTTTCGAAGAGGAGCTGCCGCAGGTCGTCGCGAGTGTAGCGGCGCCGCTCCTCCACCATCGCCCGGTTGCGGGCGCGGACATCGAAGCCCTTGGAGTTATCGGCGATGAACTCCGGCGTCAGCACGCCGGCGAGTATGAGGCCAGGGCCGGACGGCGACATGTCGCCTATGACGTGGGCGACCAGATCCTTCACCGTCCATTCGCCGTACGGCACCGGCCGCTCCCAGTCCTCGGGCGAGAGCGAGTCAACGACGCGCAGCAGTTCGCGGTGCGCGTGCTGCAGGTCCTCGACGGCGGTCTGCGCCTGGGGCAGCGGCGTGTGCCGCGGAACGGCCGGGCGCGGCTCAGCGCTCATCTCACCGCCGATGATACCGCCACCCATCCGTACGGGCGACAGGCACCGCCCCTTATGTTCGTCGCCTTGGCCAGACCACCGCCGCAGCCGCGAAAAGAGCTACAGGTATCGCTACCACGCTAATGATCACGAGCCAGTTCGTCCCGCCCGCGCTTTCCGTGTAGAATTGCTGCGCTTCCGGCGAGCCCTTTTCGCTAACAGTCATCGGGGTCGTAATGCCCGCGAGTGAACGTTCGATCGTCATCAACTTCGGATCGTCGCTGCAGGTTTTGCATAAATCCACCGCGTCAGCGGCATACGTCCCAGGTTGCCCGTACAGAAACATCGCGTACCGCTCGCCGATATTGACCTTGGTCGCACAGTAGCTCGGTGCCGCATTGTCGAACGATCGTTGCCTTGAGCCCGACCCCTTTAGGTACCGCTCTACGGAGATGGCGCCTGACTGACCGTCCGCCTTAGCACAGTCGAGTGAAGCACGCGGGTTGCCCGTCTGAGTAGCCGCCACTGTAATGGTGCCTACCACAACCACGTCCGCCCGGAGTGCGGCCTGCTCCGACGAAAAAGGGCCACAAGTGCACGCCCCTACCGGTGTAGCGGCGTGCCATAAAGTGCCGCTAATCGCGCAAAGCAAAACGGCCGATAGAATCAGGCGCCTCATCGCGGTCACCCGACCGGATTATACGTCTACTCCGCGCCAATCTGCGCCTGAATCGGCGGGAATCTGTGGCTTCGAAGGCGACCGGCAGGTAGCCCCTACGGGCTTATTTCGCCGCAGCTACGGCCTTCGCCGCCGCCTCCCCCAGGTCCGTCGCCCGGATCAGGTCCACCCCGGACTCGCCCAGCAGCCGCTCGCCCTCCTCCACGTTCGTGCCCACTAACCGGGCGACCACCGGGATGCGCACATCGATCTGCTTGTGCGCCTGTATGATCCCCTGCGCGATGATGTCCACCCGCGCCATGCCGCCGAAGATGTTGATCAGGATCGCGCGCACGGCCGGGTCCTCACTGATGATCCGGAAGGAGGCCACCACGCGTTCCGGATCGTTCACCGTGCCGATGTCGAGGAAGTTCGCCGGCTCGCCGCCCGCCAGCTTGATCGCGTCCATCGTCGCCATCGCCAGCCCGGCGCCGTTGACCACACAGCCGATGTTGCCGGTGAGCTTCACGAAGTTTCCGATGCCCGATTCCTGCGCCTGCACCTCGAGCGGGTCCTCCTCGTCGACGTCGCGCATCTCAGCGAGGTTCTTGTGCCGGTACAGCGCGTTGTCATCGAAGTTCAGCTTGGCGTCCGCCGCCAGCAGCCGCCCGTCCGACGTCAATACCAGCGGGTTGATCTCCGCCAGAGAGCAGTCGCACTCCTCGAAGGAGCGGTACAGCCCGGCGATCAGCGATGCGGCCGGCCGCATCATCTCGCCGCCCAGTCCGACTTGCATCGCAAGCTCGCGTCCCTGGAACGGCTGAAAGCCGATCGTCGGGTCCACCGGCGACCGGTGGATGCGCTCCGGTGTCTTCGCCGCCACCTCTTCGATCTCCACGCCGCCGTCCGCCGATGCCATCACCAACGGCAGGCCAATCGAGTTGTCTATGACGATGCCCAGGTAAAGCTCCCGCTCCACCGACAGTTGCTCCTCTACCAGCACTCGCTTCACGCGTTGGCCTTCGGGTCCCGTCTGGTGGGTAACCAGCTGCATGCCGATAATCGCCTTCGCCGCCTCGCGCGCCTCCTCCGGCGTGCCGACGAGTTTTATCCCGCCGCCCTTGCCGCGCCCGCCCGCGTGGATCTGCGCTTTCACCGCTACCGGCCCCCCGATTTCCCCAGCGATCGTCGCCGCCTTCTCGGCGTCCTCCGTCACCCGCCCGCGCGGAACCGGCACGCCGTAGCGTTCGAGCAGCGACTTCGCCTGGTACTCGTGTACCTTCATCGGCGGTTAAGCCGGTATCTCGTAGTAGATCGCTTGCAGTGGCTGCTGGCTCGTGCAACGAATAGCGACCGGCTTGTTGTCAACGCTCAACTGAAAGCATGAGATATCCTGTCCCGCCAAAGGAGGGTTGACTGCATAACGGACCCCATCGCAGGTGACGACTACCGTGACCAGGTCGAACTGACAGTTCGACTCAATCGGCGACTTGCCGGGGAACTTCTCCTTGAAGAACGCCTCAACGTCAGATATCACCGGCGCCGGCGTCCCTTCGGCGGCCGCCGTCGCCCGGCTGCTGATCGTTGGCGCCGGCGTCTCCTCGCCCGCCGTTTCACCCGGGGGCGTCTTCAAGTCGGCAGGCGTCGCTGCCTCGGAGGCTTCGCCGCTCGCCGTCGCAGAAGGCTTGAGGCTCCCGGCAGCGCTCGGCGACGTGTTGTTGTCGTCGTTTCCGCAGGACGTGGCGAGGACCGTCAATACGCCGACTGCCACGGCCAGGCTAAGGCATCTGAGCATCGCGACGTAGTTTAGCAGGCAGGGTCAGCGAGACAGAAGCGGCGCGCGAGACCCGGCAGCGCGCTGCGTCCGACCGGTACGTTCCCAGCGGATGCTTCCGGTCCAGTATCTGCGAGGCCCGCTCGATCAGGTCTGATCATTCGAATGAACGCCCACGATGGCCACCTTGATGTCCGCGAATTCCGCCATCAAGGTGTACCTGGGATAGGGCGGGCCTTCTACCCGTGGACCTTGTGATACGGGGCGTCACGTAAACCATAGTGACACCTTCTTCCGTTCGGCTGCCATTGTCCGCCGACTCTCCTTGCGCGCGGCTAAAGCCGCTCGTCCGCCCGATTACGATGGCGTAACGATAGGACAGCGCAAATAGATCGGAAGCCGGCCGGCGGAGCGTTTACTCTAACGAAAAAGTCTCCTGCCAGCGAGGTGAGCGATGCAAGCTACATGGCAATCGTGGGCCCTAACCGCCGTTCGAGTGGTGATGGGCGCGTTTTTCCTTATGGAAGCCGAGCACCAACTCGCGAGCGGCTACATTGGTGGCGATGATCTGGCCGTCAAGCTCCAGAAGGCGGCGGACGACACCGCCATCCCCGGCTACTCCTTTCTGATAGAGCATGTCTTCCTGAAGGTCGATGACCCGCTGACCGTCCTCGTCATCATCGGCGAGCTGGCCGTAGGGACGGCGCTTGTGATCGGTCTCTTCACCCGTCTGACGGCGGCCGTCGCGCTCTTCATGAACGCGAACTTCCTGCTGATGAACGGGCTCAGCTTCGGAGGCCTCATCGACGCTCTCTTCATCTCCGGAGAACTGTTGCTGATCGTTTTCGCGGCTCGGCAGGCACTCAGCGTTGATCAACTGCTCGCCCGCCGCGGCATCTCCGGCCCGCTCATGAGCGGCTCCGTTGCCGGTAGCGCTGCTGGTTGAACCGCGCTCGCGCTGCATCGGCGACTGTGTCATTCTGACCGCCGATGCAGTCGTCAACGGCACTACAGTCTCGGGGAAGGAATCCTGTGGGGCCGGTGCAGGGACGAGCATACGCAAATTCCGCCCGGGATTCCGAACGGGCCGCGACCTCCAGGGCGTCTGCTAATATGTGCCCTACCATGACCATCGAACACCGGTACGATTCGGATGTCTCCACGCCTGAGGCGCGCCGCGCGCTCCACGAGCAGAACCGCCGCTCCTGGAACGAGGCCACCAGGGCGCACAACAGCCACAAGGCCGACCAGGCCAAATTCCTGCGAGAGGGCGGGAACAAGCTCTTCCCTGAAGAGATCGGCCTGCTCGGCGAACTTACCGGCAAGTCCGTACTCCACCTTCAGTGCAACTCCGGCCAGGATACCCTCTGCATCAAGCAACTCGGCGCCAAGCGCGTAACCGGGGTCGATATCAGCGACGAGGCCATCGATTTCGCGCGCCGGCTCTCGGCCGATTCCGGCCTCGAGGCTGAATTTCACCGCGCCGACGTCTACGACTGGCTGGAGGAGGCCGCGAAGTACAGCGAACGCTGGGATGTCGTTTTCTGCTCCTACGGCGCGATTATTTGGCTATCGGACCTCGGCCTCTGGGCCCGCGGTATCGCTTCCGTCCTCAAGCCCGGCGGCCGCTTCGTCACCGTCGAGTTCCACCCCGTCGAGATGATGTTCGAGATGGACCTTAGCCACCGGTACCCCTACTCCACGCACGGCCGGCCGCTGACCTGGGAGGAAGGCGTCGGCGACTACGTCGAGCAGTCGGGCCCGTCCCTAACACCGTCCGGCTGGAAGGACGGCGTGCGCGACTTCAAGAACCCGGAGATCGTACACGAGTTCCACTGGGGTACGGCCGAAATCATCACGGCTCTCCTCGACGCTAGCCTCGTCCTCGAGCACTTCCAGGAGTACGACTACGCCACCTTCAAGATGTACCACCGCATGGAGGCGCTACCCGGCCGCAAGTGGAAGCTGCCCGACGACGTGCCGGGCTTCCCGCTGATGTACTCCATCGCCGCCCGCAAGCCTCGGTAGCTAGGAAAGCCCCGGGGCACCTCGCAAACGAGCGGGGAACTCGCGTACAACGCGGGATGGAGGGAGCACGTGGCGGCGGATGACCTCTGAATGTAGTCCGGTGCTTTCAAGCGCCGGCGACCAGCTCCTCTCGCACGCGCAACGCCATCGCGTCCATCTCCTCTGCGGCAATCCACAGCTCTTCGGGGTCATTCAGGTAGGCTACTATTCGCGGCCCCACCCGGTCTTCCGGGCAGTCGGGCGGCCGTGGCACAAGGTGGATATGCAGGTGCTCGAACCCGGGCGCTTCTGCAAAGAACATCAGGTAACACTTGCGCGCTCCGGTCAAGCGTTGGAGTACTGCGGACAACCGCCTGATGAGTGGGCCAAGCAATGAAGCCTCCTCCTGGGTCATCTCCGAAAGCGAGCTGATATGCCGATGGGGAATCAGGCACAGCCAGCCGGGCAGGCTACAGCCAATAGCGTGGACGACACGCCACGAGCCGTCGTCGGAAATATGCTCACGTGGCGGGCGTTCTACTTCGGGCACAGCGTTCTGCCGGCAGCTGTAGCAGTCCGACGCCCTGACCTCAGTCAAGTCCTCAGTCCTCCGGGCTGTACTCCGCCCCCAAATGCGTAATCTGGTCGTCGCCCATCAGCCAGCGTAGGGTGTTCTTTAGCTTGGTCTGCTGGATGAACAGATCATGCTCCGGGTAAACCGTCCGCGCGTGCTGCGGGCTCTTGAAGTAGAACGAAAGCCACTCCTGTATGCCGCCCATGCCCGCCCGCTGCGCCAGGTTCATGAACAGCGCCAGGTCCAACGCCAGCGGCGCCGCCAGGATGGAATCCCGGCAAAGGAAGTCGATCTTGATCTGCATCGGGTACTTAAGCCAGCCGAAGATATCAATGTTGTCCCAACCCTCCTTATTGTCGCCGCGAGGGGGGTAGTAGTTGATGCGCACTTTGTGGAAGATATCGCCGTAGAGCTGCGGATAAAGATGTGGCTGCAGGATGTACTCCAGCACTCCCAGCTTCGATTCCTCCTTCGTCTTAAAGCTCTCGGGGTCGTCCAGCACCTCGCCGTCTCGGTTCCCCAGGATATTTGTGGAGTACCAGCCGCTGACGCCCAGCATGCGCGCCTTCAGCATCGGCGAGATCACGGTCTTCATCAGCGTCTGGCCGGTCTTGAAGTCCTTCCCGCACAACGGCACGTTGCGGTCGTTCGCCAGCTTCACGAGTGCCGGGATGTCGGCCGTCAGGTTCGGCGCCCCGTTGGCGAACGGCACGCCTTCCATGATCGCCGCGTAAGCATAGAGCATCGAGGGGGCGATGCTCTCGTCATTCCCTTCCATCGCCGCCTCGAAGTCCTCCAGGTTCATGTGCGCCGGGCCTTCCTCGAGGAAAATCTCCGTGGAGGCGCACCAGATCATCACCAGACGGTCGCAGCCATTTGCGGCCTTGAAGTCGCGGATGTCTTTGCGGATCGCCTCTGCCAGGTCCAGTTTCGTGGGTGCGCGCTTCACGTTGGCGCCGTGGAGCCGCTTGACGTAATAGTCGTCAAAGACCGCCGGCATAGGTTCAATGCCTTTGAGGTAGCCGCAGATCGGCTCGATATGCTGGTAGCGATCCAGCACGCCGCACTTGAGCGCCGCCTCGTACGCGTTGTCCGGGATCGGATCCCAGCCGCCGAAGACGAGCTGGTCCAGTCCCGCCAAAGGCACGAACTCGCGGATCAGCGGCGAGCGCTTCTCCGTCCGCTTACCCAGCCGGATGGTGCCCATTTGCGTCAGAGAGCCTATCGGCTGGCCTGATCCGCGCCGCGCATGCTCTACGCCGGCGATCAGCGTGGATGCCACAGCGCCCAGCCCGACCAGCAGCACGCCCAGCCTGCCCTGCGCCGGCGCGATTGGGTGGGGTTCCGCTACAACGAAGTCCCTGGCTTCCAAGATGACTCCTTCCTGACGTGCGAGCGACATCAGCGGCTGCTGCCACTGCGAGGGAATCCTTCCCACGCGCGCCCAGTGTTCGATGGTGCTGATCCGCCTCGCCGACGCGTTCGCCGCCTCTTCCATAGCCACACTCTAACGAAAATCTCGTTAGCAGTCAATCGAACGGTCAGGATGAGCGAAATAACGGTGCGATTAGCGCGCCAGCCCCACCCCTGCTATCCTTCGGCTGAACCCGGCGATGCTGAAATACCTTTTCTTTTGGCTCATCTTCCGGGTCCTCGGCCTCCTACCGCTCCGCGTCCTCTACCTCATCGCAGATTTCGCGGGCACACTCGGCTACGCGCTCTTTCCCTCGGTCCGCGCTAACGTCCTGGATAATCTCAGTCATGTCATGCCGAACGCTGTGGCCGGCCGTCAGCGGCGGCGAGCGGCCCGACGAATCTTCCGCAACGTCGGTCGCTATTATGCCGACCTCGCCCACCTGCCGAAAATGGATGCCCAGCAGTTCTTTGACCGGCGCCTCCGTGTCTTCGGCCTCCGCGAGCACTTGCTTCCCGCCGTCGAATCGGGCCGTGGAGTGATCATGCTCAGCGGTCATTTCGGTAATCCGGAGCTTGCTGTTCAGGGACTTATCCCCTGTGGCGTTCGCGTCTTCGCCGTCACTGAACCGTTGCAACCGGCCGCCCTTTCCGCCATGCTGGATGGCATCCGGGCCAGCAAGGGGCACGCCTTCGCTCCGGTATCTGTAGGGAGCGCCAAGCGGGTGATTAAGACGTTGAAGTCAGGCGGCGTCGTAGCTCTCATGGGAGACCGCGATATCCAGGGTCCCAAACAGCGCCTTCCGTTCTTCGGAGCCGAAACCTGGATGCCAACGGGACCAATGGAAGTCGCCCTGCGCACCGGCGCCGTCGTCATCCCTTCCTTCTCCATGCGCCGCGGATCCAAACTCGAAGCGCACATGCACCCACCTCTGGAATTCGATCACACCGGCGACTTCCAGCAGGACGTCCGTGCCGGCACGCTTGCCTATGTTCGGCTCCTGGAAGGCTACCTGAGCAAAGAGCCCGAGCAGTGGGCGGTCCTCGAGAAACTCTGGGACGCCGCTGGTGAAGAAGCGGGCGCCAAACGAGAAGTGCGGAAAGCGATGTCCGCGGATACTGCGCGCCTTCAAGGGGACGACGATTGAGCCGCCAAACGCCCGCGGCGCAGCCGCCGGCCGGCAAGGCCGACCTTCACGTCCATACCTCATTCAGCGATGGCATGGCGGAGGCGCGAGAACTGCTGGATTACGTCCAGGAGCAGGCCCAGCTCGACGTCCTCGCAGTCACCGATCACGATGATATTCGGGGCGCCTGGCTGGCCCGCGAGGCCTGGGCGAAAGGCAACTACACCTTCGATTTCGTGCTTGGTGTCGAAGCCACGGCCATCGAGGGCCACGTCCTCGCCCTCTTCATCGAGGAGCCGGTACCTACGCTCTGCCCCGTTGCCGAGCTGCTCGAATCGGTGCATCGCCAGGGCGGCATTGCCGTCGCGCCGCACCCCATGAACTGGCTCACGCGCAGCCTGGGAGAAGCCGCCCTTCGCCGAGCAGTAGCCGGCCTACATGGCATTGAGACTGCCAACTGCTCGCCCGGGTCTGGCGTGCGCCGCCGCCGGGCCCTGGAGCTCAATCGGGCGGAGCTTCGTCTGGCAGAGGTGGGCGGAAGCGATGCGCACTTCCTGGACTTCGTTGGCGGCGCCTTCACGCAGTTTCCCGGCCACACACCCGCCGAGCTTAAGGACGCCATCCTCGGTCGCGAGACAGTAGCCTGCAACGGGAGCGTGCCGCGGTGGCGGCAGATCGGCGCCCGCCGCATCGCTCGGCAGACCTGGCGCGGCTTCATGACCACGCCTCGCCGCATGGGCTGGCGACCGACCGCCGCCAGCTTCGTCCGGCGGTTCTTCCGCGTATGAGCCGTAACGGGACGGCGTTTCAGTGAGAATCGCGCTTGTTTCCCCGTACGATTGGTCGGTGCCCGGCGGCGTGAACAGTCATATTACGAATCTGGGCCGCGAATTCATGCGGCACGGCCACCAAGTGACCGCCGTCGCGCCTTCTTCGCGCCCCACGGGCCATGAGCCACCGTGGGTGAAAATCATTGGCCACAGCTCCATCGGCCTGCCGGCCAGCGGCTCCGTCGCCAACGTCAGCATCTCCTACAACCTGGGCCCAAAAGTCAAAAGGCTCCTAACGCGCGAATCATTCGATGTAGTCCACGTGCACGAGCCGTTTATGCCACTACTGCCCTTCCAGTTCCTGCGCTATTCTTCCGCCACGAACGTCGCTACCTTCCATGCCGCCCGCGAGGGGGGCAGCCGCCTGTACGCTTACTCCCGCTTCATCATCCGCCCGTGGTGGGGCAATATCCATGGGCGGATCGCCCACTCCTACTCCTCCCTGCGGCTGATCGGCAAGCACTTCGCCGATCGCTATCGTGTCATCCCCAGCGGTGTAGACTGCGCCGCCTTTGCCGAGGCGCCTCCCCTGGCCCAGTATCTGGACGGCAAACGAAACATCCTGTTCCTCGGGCGGCTGGAGAGGCGCAAAGGGCTGCCCTTCCTCCTCGAAGCCTACGCGCAGCTGAAGACCGAATCTCCGGATCTCCGGCTGATCGTCGTCGGCGGCGATGGCGGCCTCCGTCCTGTTTGCGAGCGCTATGTTCAACAGAACCATGTCGCCGATGTGGTCTTCGCCGGTTACGTTAGCGAGGAAGAGAAGGCCCGCTACTTCCGTACGGCCGACATCTACTGCGCCCCCAATACAGGCGCGGAGAGCCTTGGCCTCGTCCTCCTCGAAGCGATGGCCGCCGGAACTCCTATCATCGCCTCCCGTATCGAGGGCTTCGCCGACGTCTTGACTGACGAGCGCGAGGGCCTCCTCGTCCCGCCCCGTGACAGCGAAGCGATCTACGCCGCCCTCAAGCGCCTCCTCTGCGATTCCGCTATCCGAGAGGAACTGGGCCGGCAAGCCGGGAAGACCGCCCTCAGCTATAGCTGGGAACGCATGGCCGCCCGAGTCCTGGAGTTTTACGAGGAGACGGCCGGCAGCCGGCGGCGCGAGGGAGATTCACCATCGGGCAGCCGCACCGACGATCGGCCGGGCGGCGAACGCTAAGGTGCCGTCGCTCCTGCCCCGCGCCGCACCCGCCTGGCTGACGGATCCGATCGTCGGCGCTCTTAGTCGCTTGCACGTCACCCCGAACATGCTCACCCTGGCCGGAGTCGTCGGCAGCATGACTGCCGGCGTCCTGGCCGCGGACGGCCGATTTCTGCCGGCGGGAGTTGTCATGCTCGCCTTCAGCTCGCTCGATTTCCTGGACGGCGCGCTCGCCCGCGCCACCGGGCGCGCCACCGACTTCGGCTCCGTATTCGACGCCGTCATGGACCGCGTGTCCGAGGCGGCGGTCCTCTTCGGCCTCCTGGTCTGGTTCAGCAGCCGTGGGGACCGCGCGGAGGAGCTACTAATCTTTATCGCCGTCGCTTCTTCCATCCTCGTCAGTTATGTTCGTGCTCGTGCCGAAATCGTCGGCATTCGGCTCGAGGAGGGCCTCTTCACACGCGCCCCGCGAGTCGTGCTGCTCGCCGCCGGCCTTATAATCGGACAGTGGGAGGAGGATGCCATCACGGTCGCGCTCTGGATACTGGCCGTGGCCGCCTCGCTTACAATCGTCGAACGCCTCGTGCGGGTGTTGCAGAAGACTGCGGGAAGACGATAGATGATTCCCCTTAAAGACCAGGACTTCATCCGCCAGAAATTCGCCACTGAGCTGCTGGGTCCGGTCAAGATCGACTACTTCACGGAGCGGGGGTTACCTATCTCGGTCCCCGGCCGGACGCCCTGCGCCTACTGTAAGCCGACGGGCGAGATGCTCCGCGACATCGATCGCCTCAGCGATCTGGTCAGCCTGCGCGTCCACATCTTCGAAGACGAACGAGAAGAAGCGCACGAACTGGGCATCGAGCGCGTCCCGGGCACCAGCCTGCGCGCCCGCGACGGCGGCGTCTTCCGCTATTACGGAATGCCCGGCGGGACCGAGTTCGCCAGTTTCGTCGAGTCCATCGTCGATATCTCGCGCGCTGAAGTCCTCTTTTCCGAGGAGTCGATGAAGGCGTTGCAATCGGTCAAGCAAGAGCTGACCGTCCGCGTCTTCGTGACCCCCACCTGACCCTATTGCCCCCAAATGGCGCGTGCCGCCTGTCAGATGTCGCTCGCCAACCCCAAGATCCGTTGCGAAGTCATCGAGGTGAACGAGTTTCCGGATCTCGGTGAACGTTTCGGCGTCCGCGCGGTCCCGCTGACGGTGATCGGAGATCGGATCGCCATCCCTGGCGCTGTGTCCGAGGCCGCGCTCGTCGCGCAGCTGTTGAAGGCGGCCGAAAGCGCGGTCGCTTCGCCCGAGCGCATCGAGGGGCCGACTAACCCGGTCGCGCCTGCTATTGACCATGGCAAAGCCGAGCGCGGCAAGCAGCGCGATAGCGGTTTGTTCATCCCTTAGAAGCTGAATGGGCCGGTAGCTTTG
>VBJS01000095.1:0-1888 GCA_005880055.1 Chloroflexota bacterium
AAGTCCATGTTGAGGGTCACGGCCACCTCCTGCACCATCCCAACAACCAGTCCGCCCACTAAGGCTCCTTGCGGGCTCCCGATTCCGCCGAGGATCGCCGCCGCGAACAGCGGCAAGAGCACGATGAACCCCAGCTGCGGGTCCAGCTGTGCCTGCAGCGCCAGCATCACGCCTGACACTGCGAGCAGCACGCCCGCAATCACCCAGGTCCACACGACCACCTGCTCTGTATTGATCCCGGATATCCGCGCCAGCTCCGCGTTATCCGCCATCGCTCGCATCGCCTTTCCCAGCTTGGTGCGGTATAGCAGGAGGTAGACCATCCCCGCCAGCAAGCACGCCGCCCCGAAGATGAACAGCTGATCGTTTAGAACTCGGATATCGAATGGCAACTCGACCGCGGACCGGAAGCCGCGTGTGTAAAACCGGCCGCCGGCGCCCCAGAAGATGAACATCAGGCTGCGCCTCACCAGCTCCACCCCTAGGGATGCGATTGAGTAGATCACGATGCCGCTGCCTCTTCGCCGCAATGGCCGGTAGATCAGGCGGTCGAGTCCCACCAACAAAGCGGCTGTGATCGCCGCTGCGAGAAGCATCGCGATGAGGAGGCCGTATCCGAAGGAGAAGTCCCATATGGGAGTTTCCGCACCCGGCAGGTCGCTTGCGTGCACCGGCAGGAGTTCCGTGTCCTCGCGAGTCCCGATAATCGTGCCGGACAGCAGCAGGAACGCCAGGTAGGCGGATAGCATCATGCCATCGCCGTGCGCGAAGTGACCGAACTTCAAGACCCCGTAAATCAAAGTAAGGCCGATCGCGCCCAGCGCGAACACGCTGCCGGTCACCACCCCCGTCACGAGGGCGTCTCGCTCTGCCAGGAACGACCAGACAACGAACGCGGCGATGAGCAACCAGAGACCCGCTGCACCGAGAACATCGCCCGCTGTCCGGCGATAATCTCGGACCCGCTCTAGCACACGGGAGTAGACGGCCTCAATCGTGGCCATCAGCTACGCCCCAAGATAGAGGCGCCCTACCTCCTCGTTGGCGAGCAGGCTGCCGGCTTCCCCCTCCAGCCGGTTCGCCCCCATCGCCAGCACATATCCACGGCTGCAGACGGCCAGCGCCTCACGGGCGTTCTGTTCAACGAGCAGAATCGCCGTGCCCGCCTGGTTTATTACCCGGATTCGGTCGAAAATCACCTCCACCATCTTCGGTGACAGACTCGCAGATGGTTCATCCAGCAGCAGGACCTGCGGGTCCAGCATGAGCGCCCGCGCAAGCGCCAGCATTTGGCGCTGCCCGCCGGAAAGCCTGCCTGCCACCTCTCGCCTGCGGACCGCGATATCCGGGAACAACGAGAAGACTTCATCCAGGCGTCCTTTCACCCCGTTAGCGCGAACAAACCCGCCCATTTGCAGGTTCTCGGTCACCGTCAGGCTCGGAAAGACGTTGTCCACCTGGGGGACGTACGAAACGCCCCGCCTTACCATCTGGTCCGGAGGCAGCCCCGTCACGTCTTCCTGTTTTACAGTCACCGAGCCTCCGCGCACAGCGAGCAGCCCGAAGAGCGTGCGCAGCAAAGTCGACTTGAGACGGAGACACCGTGCAGGATGCTGAGCTCGCCGTAGCCCGCGACGATACCGTCTGCTTCAAGGAACACGCTCTCCGCTCGTCCCTGAGCGACCGCGCGAGGCTCCGATCTTTCGCCGTCCGTCATCTCTCCGCCCGCTGCGCGTACTGGCCTCCCAGGTAAGCTTCAAGCACCCGCCGGTCTGCCTTCACCTCATCCGGCGTGCCTTCCGTCAGGCGGGAGCCCTCGCTCATTACGATGACGCGGTCGCACAGCTGCGTGACCAGGTCCATGTCGTGCTCGATCACGAAGAATGTG
>VBJS01000095.1:1954-9019 GCA_005880055.1 Chloroflexota bacterium
TCAGCCTGGGGTCGCACATCAGCGTCCGGGCGAGTTCCAGGAGCTTCTTCTGACCGCCGGAGAGGTTCGCCGCGTACTCATCGCGAAGATGCACGAGGTCGACAAAATCGAGTACCTGGACGGCCTTCGTGAAGTTGGCCGATTCCTGCTTCGAAACCCGGAACGGGAACAGCAGCGGGCTCCACACATGCTCGCCGGTCTGGCCGGGAGGCACCAGCATCAAGTTCTCCAGCACGGTCATGCTGCGCAGTTCCCGCGGTATCTGGAAGGTGCGCACAATTCCTTTGTGGAAGATCAGGTGCGGCGGCAGGCCGTCGATGCGCTGGTCCTCGAAATAGATGCGGCCCGAAGTGGGTTTGAGGAAGCCTGTGATGATGTTGAAGAGGGTGGTCTTGCCGGCGCCGTTGGGGCCGATCAGCCCGGTGATGCTGCCCCGCCTCACCGTCAGGCTGCATTCGTTCACAGCCCTCAGCCCGCCGAACGCCCGCGTTACCTGATCAACGGCAAGGATTGGCTTGTCTGCACCGTTGCCCATGGACGTTCAGCGTCAGTATAAGGCAGAGTCACGCCACCCCGAATAACGCTGTCGCGTTTGACGCCTCCGCTCGTGCGATGCGAAACTCGCTGCAAATGCGTTCCGCCGTGGACACGCCCGTCCGCCTCAACCCGGGCGCGAGCCGGCCAGGACTCTCCGGCGGATGGACGCTCTCGAGATAGCCGGCCTCCTCGCCGGCGCCTTTGCGGCGGGTGCCATCAACGCCGTTGCCGGCGGCGGATCCCTCGTCAGCTTTCCGGCGCTCCTCGCCGCCGGTTACCCGGCCAAGGCCGCCAACGTCACGAACACAGTCGCCCTCTGGCCGGGCTACCTCGGTGGCTCCATCGCCTACCGGCCCGAACTAGAACGCCAGCGCAGCCGCATCGCGCTTCTCGCCGCCCCCAGCATCTTCGGCGCAATTGCCGGCTCGGCTTTGCTGCTCTCCACACCCGGCGGCACATTTCGCGCCATCGTCCCCTTTCTCATCATCTTCGCAGCCTTCCTGCTTCTCGCCCAGGACGGGCTCGCCTCTTTCGCGCAGACCCACCGGCTTGGCGCAGTGAGCGATAATCACGTCCCGGCGGCCCTCCACGCCGGCGTCTTTGCTCTCGCTGTCTACGGCGCCTACTTCGGCGCCGGCCTCGGCATCCTCACCTTCGCCGTCCTCGGCATCCTGCTCCCCGATGATATCCAGCACTCAAACGCCTTGAAGGGCATGCTCTCGCTGATTATCAACGCCGCCGCTGTCGTTTACTTCGCTGCGTTCGGCCCCGTCGAATGGGTGCCCGCGCTACTGATGGCCTGCGGCGCCCTGGCGGGCGGCTACCTGGGAGTGGGTGTCGCGCGCCGACTGGGTCCCCGCTACCTGCGTTGGGCGGTTATCGCTTATGCGCTCTTGGTCGCTTTTGTTCTCTTCATCACCTGATTATTCGGCGCGCGAAAACTGGGCGAATCTTGCTTGTCCCCGCGCAGCGATAGCCAGATAATCGTGCTGCATGCAGTACCGGACCCTGCCTAACAGCCCTCTTTCACTCTCCACCGTCGGCTTTGGCCTCTGGACGATCTCCACCGGTTGGTGGGGTGTCGAAGACGACAAGCTTGCCGTTGATTTGCTCAGGCGGGCCTTCGACCTCGGCATCACCTTCTATGACACGGCCGACACTTACGGCAACGGCAAAGGCGAGACCATCCTCGCCGATGCCCTCTCCCCGGTTCGCGATCGCATCGTCATCGGCACCAAGTTCGGTTACGACTTTTACAACCATAGCGATAAGCGCGAGGGCCAGCGAGAGATCCCGCAGGACTTCTCGGCCCGCCATCTTCGCTTCGCGCTCGAGCAGAGCCTTCGCCGCCTGCGTACGGACTACATTGACATCTATCTGCTGCACAACCCACGCATGTGGGCGATCGATAACGATGAGCTGTTCCCCGCCCTCGACGACCTGAAGGCCGAAGGCAAGATCCGCCACTACGGAGTCACGTTGGGCCCCGCTATCGGCTGGAAAGGAGAGGGCGTCGCTTCGATGCGCCGGCGCCCGATCACCGTGCTGCAGATGATCCACAACCTACTCGAGCAAGATCCCGGCCGCAGGTTGCTAGAAGTCGCAGCCGAGGAGGACGTGGGCGTGCTGGTGCGAGTCCCTCACTCGTCCGGACTGCTGGAAGGCAAGTACACCTCCGAAACGAAGTTCGACGTCAAAGACCACCGCAGCCATCGCCCGCGCGAGTGGCTGATAAACGGGCTCCAGAAGCTGGAACAGCTGCGCTTCTTGCACGAGGGCACGGGTCGCACGATCGGCCAGGTGGCGATTCAATGGCTCCTCGCCGCGCCGCAGATCGTCTCCGTGCTCCCCAACATCTACAACACGGAGCAGCTTGAGGAGTTCGCCGCCGCGCCGGAGACACCCCCCTTGAACGAGGCTGAGCTGAGCCGCGTTGCTCAGCTTTACCAAACAAACTTCGGACTGCAGCCCGCCCGGGAAGCAGCCTCAACGCCTGCAGCCGCGGGCCGGACCGTTTAGCCATGCCGAGTGCGAAGGAAGACCGGCCGGCTGGACATCGCCAAATCGTACGCTTTTCGTTTTACCGCGTCGACTCGGCGTGGAGGGCCCTGCCACCGGAGGAGCGCGACTCGCACAAGCATCAGTTCTGTCGCGCCGTCGAATCCTTCGGAGAGCGCCTACAGGTGCGCATTTATTCGCTCGTCGGCACCCGCGGCGATGCCGACCTCCTGCTCTGGCAGATCGCTGACCGGCTCGACGACCTCCAGTCCCTGGCCACCGCCGTCATGAAGACCGAAATGGCGCCCTACCTGTCGCTTCCGTACTCCTACCTCGCCATGACCCGCCGCTCCGTCTACGTGAGCGGCGAGGAGGGGCGGGCGCGGACCGTTCTGCACCCCACCAAATCCGCCTACCTCTTCGTCTACCCGTTCGTCAAGACCCGGGATTGGTACCAACTGCCGCTTGATGAACGTCAGGCCATGATGGACCAGCACATAGCGATCGGCCGCAAGTACCCGTCCGTAAAGCTGAACACAACGTACTCATTCGGGCTGGACGACCAGGAGTTTGTCGTCTCCTTTGAGACCGATGAGCCGGCCGATTTTCTGGATCTGGTGATGGAGCTGCGTGAAGCCCGGTCCAGCCTCTTTACCCTTCGCGATACCCCGGCCTTCACCTGCATCGCTATGCCGTTGCGAGAGGCGCTGGATGCAATCGGTGGAGTCGAACAGCCACTGCAGACGGAGCGATATGAGGCTCCATCAGGGGCTTCCCCGGGCGGAGCTAGTAACGGCCGTCCGTCAACAGGCAGCGAGCCCTTCCTCGCGGCCCACGTCGCGGATGTCCCCGAAGGCGGCTGCGCTCTGGTCTACCACGAGGGCGAGCAGATTGCGATCTTCAACTCCGGCGGGCGTTTCTTCGCCGTGGGCAACCGCTGTTCTCACGCTAACGGCCCCCTCGCGGACGGAAAACTCGAAGGTTCAACGGTCGTCTGCTCTTATCACGGGTCGCGGTTTGATCTGGCCACCGGCGTTCCCCTCTCCGGCCCCGCCTCGCGCCCTCTTGCTGCTTTCAACGTGATTCCTGAAGACGGCCGCATTTACCTGCAACGGCGCGCCCCGCAGGCAGCCGCTCGCGGCCCGGCGACGGGCTGAACCCCCGGCATTTCCGGCGCTCGCTGGTCTCCGGCCTCTCGCATGCTATATGCTGAGATGACCCATGCAGCCAACCGGACAATGCGATGACTGCTGACCCTCCCTTCCACCGTATTCTCCTCAAGCTGAGCGGCGAGGCGCTCCAGGGCGATCTGCCGTATGGCATCGAACCTGTCATGCTCGATACCATCGCTTCAGAGCTGAAGAGCGTGCAGGAGCTGGGCATCGAGGTGGCCATCGTGGTTGGCGGCGGCAACATCTTCCGGGGCGCCGAGGCTTCGGCTGCCGGTATGGACCGCGCCACAGGCGATTACGCTGGCATGTTGGCGACTATCATCAACGGACTGGCTCTGCAGGACGCGCTGGAACGCAACGGGCTGGACGTGCGGACCCAGTCGGCGATCACCGTGACCGCCGTCGCGGAGCCGTACATCCGGCGCCGCGCCATGCGCCACCTGGAAAAGGGCCGCGTGGTAATCTTCGCCGCAGGCACGGGCAACCCATATATGACCACCGATACGGCAGCGGCCCTCCGCGCTATCGAAATCGACGCCGAGGTTCTTCTGATGGCCAAGAAGAACGTGGACGGCGTTTACGAGGCAGACCCGTTCAAAGACCCATCCGCGCGCAAGTTCGAGACCCTATCGTACCTCGACGCGCTCAATCGGCGAGTGCAGGTCATGGACTCCACCGCGCTGTCCCTATGCATGGAGAATTCCCTCCCCATCATTGTCTTTGACCTTCGCGCCCCCAACAGCATCACGCGTGCCGCCTCCGGCGAGCACACCGGCACCCGTGTAGGCTCGTTGGAGACCCAGTTCGCCCCGGCGGCTGCCGGGCCCTCTCGCTAAAACAGGAGACTAGCCATGGTGCAAGAGCAGATCGGCGACGCCAAGACAAGGATGCACAAGGCGGCGGAAGCATTGAAGGCGGAACTCGCAACCGTGCGTACGGGCCGCGCCAGCCCCGGCCTTGTAGAACACCTGCGCGTCGACTATTACGGCACCCCTACGCCTCTCAACCAGCTCTCCACAATCACTGCGCCCGACGCGAAGCTCATCGTGATCACTCCCTACGATCGCAGCTCCCTCGGCACCATCGAGAAAGCGATTCTGCGGTCAGACCTGGGCCTCACGCCCTCCAACGACGGCGCGGTGATCAGGCTCAACATCCCTCCCCTCACGGAGGACCGGCGCCGCGACCTGGCCAAGCACGTCCGCAAGCGGGTCGAGGAGGCTCGTGTAGCCGTCCGGAACATCCGGCGGGATATCCACGATCACATGCGCAAGCTGGAACATTCACATGACATCTCGCAGGACGAGCTAAAGCGATCAGAGACAGAACTGCAGAAGATTACCGACGAACAGATCAAGGAAGTTGACGGGATAGGCGAGGAGAAAGAGAAGGATCTTCTCTCCGTCTGAGACCGTGTCAGGTCGCGAGTCCCCAGCGCTCCTGCACAAATCGTTCGATCCGGCCGAACACGAGAAAGTCCACAAACAACCCGATTGCCACAATCACCAGCATAACCGCCAGTACCAGGCTCATATCGTTCAGGGACCGCCCCAGGTCCAGCAACTGGCCCAGGCTTACAGTGGCGACTATCAGTTCGGCTGCCATCAACGAGCGCCAGGCAAAGGACCACCCTAATTTCAGTCCTTGAGTCATCGAAGGCAACAGCGCGGGCAACTGCACGTAGCGGGCGGTCTGTAGCCTGCTGGCCCCCATCGTCAGAGCGGCCCGCTTGTAGATTGGTGGCATCTGCTGCATGCCGGAGCGAGCGGATATGGCAATCGAGGCGACTGATCCCATCACGACCACAAAGATGATGGCCTTGTCGTTGATGCCGAACCAGATAACAGCCAGCGGCACCCAGGTGACGCTGGGCAGCGATTGCAAGCCCAGCACTGCACTTCCCAGGGTCTCATCTACCCACTTCCAATTAGCCATCGCCATTCCGATCAACACGCCGGCCACCAGTCCGATGAAATAGCCGATGAGCAGCCGGCGCATGCTGATTTCGACGGCATCCGTGATGCGCCCGCTGCGTAAGTAGGTCCAGAACGAGTCCCAGACCTCGTTCGGCGGGGGCAGCACGTATTTCGGCCAGACGTGCAGCATAGCGACAACTTGCCAGAGGCCGAGGAGGGCCAGGTAAAAGAGGACCACCCGGAGGACCCTAAATGGCATAGCTGTCTTCCGGGCTGGGCACAGCGTAGATATCGTGTTCCAGCTCCGCCCTTATGCGGGCGGCGAGGTCCACAACGGCGTGCGAGTCTGGGCTGCGAGGGCGGGGCAGGTCCACGCCGATCTCCCGTTTCAGCCGGCCGGGCGCAGGTGTCATCACGAAGACGCGGTCACCCAGGATCGCCGCCTCACGCACATTGTGGGTGACGAAGAGCACCGTGGCGCCTGTTCGCGCCCAGATCTCTTGCAGCTCCTGCTGCAGCACGTCGCGCGTTTGCGCGTCGAGGGCGGCGAACGGCTCGTCCATGAGCAGCATGCGCGGTTCTACGGCGAGCGCGCGCGCAAGCTGCACCCGCTGTCTCATGCCGCCTGACAGCTCGTGCATGTAGGCTTTGCTGAATCGTTTGAGGTTGACCAGCTCTATATAGCGCTCCGCAAGCCGCTTTCTGTCGGCCCCGTTGCGGCCTGCAATCTTCAACCCCATTTCCACATTTGCCCGCACGTTGAGCCAGGGGTACAGGGCGGGCTCCTGGAAGACAACCACCCGTTCCGCGCCCGGCCGCACGATCGGGCGGCCGTCAAACAGAACCCGGCCTGCACTTGGGTGCTCAAGTCCGGCGACTATATTCAGCAAGGTCGATTTCCCGCAGCCTGAAGGCCCAACGATGCACACGAACTCGCCATTCTGCACCCGCATGGAAATGTGATCGATCGCTTTCGTTCGCTGGCGCCGCGTCAGGAACTCCTTGGCCACGTCTCGTAGCTCAAGAAGAGCGCCCGTGTCTTCTCGCTCCTCGGCTAGCTGGCGCCTGAGCAACGCCATGGTGTTCCTTCAGCCAGAGCCTCAGCTCTGGACCGCCGGCAATCCTTCGGCTGTCAGCACCTTGTTTAGCGGATCGAGCGCGTAGATGTTCGCTAAGTCGGGTTTATCCTTCAGGAACCCCAGTTTGTAGGCCGCGTCCGCTGAGGAACGGAGACTTGACGCTATTGGGTCATAAGTAACCGCCAGGTGCTCCCACGCCGCGTCTATCACTTCTGGCGCCAGCCCGGCGCTTGTCACTTGCTTTATCCCATCGTTTACAAGCTTCTTCGCATCCGACGGATTGGCCTTGATCCACTGGGTGATCTCCACGTGCGCCTTTATTAGCTTCTCGACAACTGTTGGATGTTCGTCCAGGAAATCGGT
>VBJS01000258.1:0-1287 GCA_005880055.1 Chloroflexota bacterium
CGCGGTTGGATGGCGCGCGCAGGACGATGATGGCGATAGAGAAGCGCGACAGATCTTGCTGAAAGGGAAGGTTACGGTCGACGGTGACGAAGGGGTCGAACTCGTGTTGCGCTCGCCCCAGGAGATCCCCATTCTTCAGCGCAGCCCAGCCGGCTTCTGGCACCGTCTTCACGTCGTGTCCCTGGATGTCGCCCGCGAGGCGCCGATCGACGCACTCGTCGAGAAGCACCCTCACGACGCCTTGGAGATCATGCGCACCGTGGCCTCCTCAAGGAAGGCCACGACCTGCTCGCGCTTGACCGTCGGAAACCCTGCCAGGAAGTCATCGATCGTCTCGCCGCCCTCGAGATAGTCGATGAGCGCTTGGACAGGGACGCACGTTCCCGCGAAGACGGGTGTGCCGCTCAGGATGTCCGGCGACGACGTTACGATGGGCTGCGCCATGGGCCTTACCTTACTCTCCATTGACCGCTCGCCTCAAGGTGCCGAACGATCACGCTCAGCGGCCGAGGGCGAGCATCGCGAGCCCGAGGTCCGCTCAAGCGTGATGTTCGCCGGCCCTAGCGATGGCGCAACCTTTCTGTGACCCATTCACGGATCAACGCGGCCTCGTCAATGCCCCGAGACGCCGCGGCGTCTCGGACGGCAACGTGTTCGTCTTCGGTCAGCGGAACGCCTACAACGTGGGCCCGTTGGAAGACGGGTTCTGATACTTCCTCGAGCTCGGCCTCGAAGTCTGTTACGTCGTGGCGCTGCCAGAAGGTCGCGAGCTCTTGAATCGAGTCCGTCGTCGGTATCTTTGGCGTCATCGTTTCTTCCAATCGGCGTAGCGCCGCTTCTCCTTAGCAGTCATGTCCCGTGCGGTGACGGGATATCCTCTCCCGCCGGGGAACTCGATCACGACACAAAAGAGCGCGCGACCGGCGTCGGTCCCGCCAAGCACGTAGTACACCGGATTCAGTCCGGTAGCTTTGCTCGCAGGACGAGCGATGCTCCGAAGCAGACCTCCTCGAATTCCTCGGGCCCCACGCCATGCTGGGCGATGTGGTCGACCCGTTCTTGGGGCCAGAGCACCTGCGAGATCGGCACGCCTCATTCTACGTCCGGATGCCGGTGCCGATCCGCCGAACGCTCACGGTCAGCGGCCGGGGCGAGCACCGCGAGCCCCGGTCCGGTGCACTGCGGAGCCTCATTGCTTCGGCGCACGACCGGAACTCGATGAGCCGGAGCCATTGCCGATCACGCGGTCGGCGCGCAGGACGAGCGACTGGGGCAGCGTTAGCCTTA
>VBJS01000258.1:1330-3054 GCA_005880055.1 Chloroflexota bacterium
ACTTAGGGCTCGGGCCGTCGCAAGATTGACCGCGAGCTCAAATCTTTCCGGCCGCTGCACCGGAAGGTCAGTCGGCTTCACACCCTTGAGGATCCTCGCCACGTAACCGCCGCCGCGCCGGTAGAGATCGGGGAAATCAGGTCCATAAGCGAGCAGCCCGCCCACCTCGGCGAACGCAGGAACGAAGGGACTGCTTGCGGGCAGATGGTATCTGACTGCGGCCTCGGCGATACGCGCCAAACCGGCGAAAATCAATTGCGACGTCAGCGCCAGCAGGGCGCCGGCTCTTTGGCGCGCCGCCTGCGCCAGAGCCTCTGGGATCTCATCGAGTTGTGTGACCGCGCGCACCTGAACAGCGAGCCCGACGCTACGGCCGGCGGCTTCGCTGGCGTGGAATTGCAATTC
This sequence comes from Chloroflexota bacterium, assembly GCA_005880055.1. Lineage (GTDB taxonomy): Bacteria > Chloroflexota > Dehalococcoidia > SM23-28-2 > RBG-16-64-32 > VJS01. Next base: position 1,736 of record VBJS01000258.1, read on the forward strand.
GTTCACCCGTGGGTCTCCGAGCACCACAACGCGCTTGAGGTCTGGCTTGATGTCTCGGAGGAACTGGAGCTGTTTGCCACTCATCTCGGGGATGTCGAGAAAGAACCCCGTGATGTTGCCGCCGGGACGAGGCAGGGTGGCGACCCACCCGCGCGCCACTGGATCAGACTCGAGATCCACGGTCACGATGGGAATCGCCTTCGTTGCCTGTCTGACCGCCTCGACCGCCTGCGGGCCGGGAGCGAAGATGACATCGACGTTCGCAGCCACGAGCTGTGTCGCGAGGGCGGAGTACTGCTCAAACTTCCCTGGCTCCGGAGCCCTGGTCTCGAGATGGGCGTTTTCTCCGACCACATAGCCCTGCTCGCGCCCCTCGCGAAACGCCCGTTCGAATGGCCCTCCGAGTGTCACGGCGCCTGATCTCAGCCAACCGACCCGTGCAACCTTCGCCGGCGGTTGCGCGTGTGCGATCCGACCTGCTTCGAGCAGCCCCAGGGCGAACGTGCCGATGAAGACCCGGCGCCCGATCATCGGCTCGCCGCTGTGTACATGCGCGCGGCCGACCGCCGCGCTAACTAAGCGCGTCGGCCTCTGCCGTCCGGCATCCATGACTGTGGATGGTTCTTTGCGTATCGCCGCGCTTGGTGACTTGCTTGAGCATCTTACCGACACCCAACCTTCATACGACGACGATCGTTGCGCCCTCAATCCCGTGGTCGTCACGCGGTGCGCATAACGCCAAGCATCAGCCGCGGGCGGCGAGAAACGCCCACAGCTCCGCCTGTGCCGCTACGCTCGCCGCCCGGCGGCTGAATGCGTTCGTTAGCTGATGGGGTCATCACCATACAGCTGCCTCAGTTGCTCCAGAACTTCGCCCAACCTCGCGTCGCTCTGAAGCTTCCCGAGCGCCCATACGTACAGACAGAGAAACTCGGCGTTCGCTTTTTGTTTCTCGTACAGGGAGTCGATCTCGGCCTGAAGGGAGGAATCTCGCCTGCGCCCGACGGCGTGGACGAACTCCACTGGATAGGCGGGAGCGAGCGAGATCGCCTTTAGCCGATCTAGTGAGAGCAGCGACGCAATCACGCGGGCACGCCAGGAGCGCTCCGCGAGGCCTCTCAAGAGAACGTCGACATCGGCTTCACCGACGGCAGACTCTTCGCGGGCGATCAGCATGAGGGGTTCTTGGTCGCCCGTCTGAAGGTGTACGTTGAGCAGCGTCGACACAAGACCCGCGGCTCTCGGATTCCGCCGGAGCCATTTGTATGCGACGTGGCGGCGTGACTGTCGCCGGTGCGTCAAGGCTTCGACGATGAAGC
>VBJS01000258.1:3124-3547 GCA_005880055.1 Chloroflexota bacterium
GCCGCTGCGAGGTTGTCGCTCTGCTCTGGAGCTAGTTCGATCTCAGCTAGTCGCGATATGACCCCGGAGGAGTCAGGATCCTGCCAGAGAGAAGCCACGCGATCAATAAGAATCTCAACGGCGGTGGACCTGACCGCCAGCTGTCTTCCCGCCGTGGCAATGACCTCTGCAAGGCGGTGACGATGGATCATCGCCTGCACTTGCTCTTCGGACATAACGATGTGGCTGTCCATTCAGCTAACTACTATTCGGTCCGTGAATACACTGACCAGCGTAGCGCCCCAAACGCTGCAGCGAGGCGGCGTGTAGCATCGGTCGCGCTTTCCAGTTCGCGTTCCGGCAGTCCAGTGGTTCTGGTTACTTACCGGTTCTTCGCCCGCTCCGCCCGGCTGTGCTATCCAGCGAGGCGCCGCCGTGTAACGC
>VBJS01000096.1 GCA_005880055.1 Chloroflexota bacterium
CACTGCAGCGCAGCTCGCGTCCCGGCTGCGTGACTTCGGGACCGGGCCACACGGTCTTCGCACCCGAGAGACACGCACCGGCGACAAGACCGGCAAACGATGGCACAGGGAGGACTTCACCGATGCATGGTCCCGGTATGTAACCGCCGACCCGCAACACCCGCAACAAACCAATGAATCCTGGCTTCCACCCGCAATTTCCAACCCGCAACAGAGCACCGTTGTTGCGGGTCTGAAAATGCCAGTTCAGCCAATGTTTACGGGCCTTGTTGCGGATGTTGCGGCTTCGAAGCCCGATCCGGACACCCGGAACGTTTCTTCAACAGAGGGTGGATGGCTGGATCTGTGACCACCAGCGTATTCGAGAGCCAGGCGCTCACTCTCCTGGACCAGCTCAAGGCTGAGGGCTTCGAGTTCCAGGTGGCCGAGCCGGACATTCTTCGCGTCCGACCTGTCGATCGGGTGACACCCGAGCTTCGCGCCGACCTGCAACGCCATAAATCGGCCCTGCTGATGCTGATCCGGATCGGCGATGCCGGCGTCCAGGAGCGCCGCGAACTGTTCGCACGGCAACTCGCGGCGACGCCCTCGCCACAGGTGCCCTTGTTCGTGTACTGCGCCTACGTGCCCTATGTGAAGGGCACGTGCTTTTCGTGCCGTGACCCTCTGCCCGAGCCGCGATTTGGTCGGTGCTGGCGTTGTTCATTGGCGTGGCGGCTCGCTGCTGGCGTGTCGATTGACGTCAACCTAGCGGTGGCGCTCGACGCGGCGAAGGTGTGCGCGTGACGGAAATTGTCTGCGACACGTCGCACCGTCCCGACTGGCCGGCACTGCTGCATCTGGCCGCCGCGATCGTCAAGAGTTACGACACGCAGGTCACGTTGCGGCAACTCTTCTACCGGCTCGTCGCCGCGGCTCTGCTGCCGAACACGACGAACGCGTACAAGTCGCTATCCCGCTACACGGCCGAAGCGCGGCGCGCGAGCATGTTCCCGGCGCTCATGGACCGCGGCCGAACCATCCACCGCTACACCTCGTTCACCGGCGCGGTTGAGGCACGGGACTGGCTGGCGAGCATCTATCGCCGAGACCGTACCGAAGGCCAGCGGGTCAGTGTCTATCTCGGTGTCGAGAAGGCGGGCATCGTCGCGCAGCTCCAAGAGTGGTTCGGCGACCTGGGCGTGCCCGTGCTCGCGCTCGGGGGCTACGGTTCTCAAACGTACGTGGATGACGTCATCGAAGACGTTGAGGCGACGGGTCGCCCGGCCGTCCTGCTCTACGCGGGCGACCACGACCCGAGCGGCGAGGACATCGATCGCGACTTCACCGCGCGGACCGATTGCTGGTCCGAAGTGCGACGTGTCGCACTGACGGCCGAACAAGTCGAGCGGTATGCGCTGCCGCCCCAACCAGGCAAAGAGACGGACAGCCGCGCCCGGCGCTTCGTGGAACGACACGGCCGTCTCGTGCAAGTGGAGCTCGACGCGCTCCCGCCCGACGTGCTGCGCGACTTGTTCACCGACGCCATGGCGGAGTTCTGGAACAGCGAGGCCCACGAGCAGGTGTTGGCGCGTGAGGCGACCGACCGTCGAGCGTTGAAACGATGATGGGCTGCTGATGTATCTGGAGTTCGATGTGTTCGAAGCGGTTTAGAATCGGAATCTGAGGTCTGTGCAAGGACGTGACGTCTGTGCAAAGGCAGGGGTCGGAACGCGTTCTGGGCCGATGTGGAGGACACCGAGATGAGCGACCAAGACCTGACGCCAGCGCCGACGCGCAACGCAAAGCGCCGCGGCTTCCCTCGACCCGCCGCCTCGAGCGAGACCGCGCTCAACGCCCGCGAGCAGCGGTTCGTCGAGGAATACCTGACCTCACTCAATGGGACCAAAGCGGCGATCGCCGCCGGCTACTCGAGCAAGACCGCCCGAGTGACGGCGTCGCAGCACTTAACAAAACCTAACATTCAAGCCGCGCTCAAGGCCGGCTACCAGGAGCGCCAAGCCCGGACCCGGATCGCTGCTGACTCGACGGTGCGCGCCATTGCGTGCCTCGCGCACTCCGACATCCGCAAGTTCTACGACGCCAACGGCGATCTGCTCCCGATTCATTCGCTGCCCGATGACCTAGCCGCGTGCATCGCGTCGATCGAAGTCGTGAAGCGAAACTTCACGAGCGGGAACGGAAAAACTGAACTGGTCTGGAAGATCAAGCTCTGGAACAAGCCGCAGGCGCTGGAACTGCTCGGCCGGCATCAGGGGCTCTTCCGCGAGAACCCGCCGAGCGACGCGCCGGACGTCCCGGCTTTCACGCTACCTCCCGACACACCAGGCGTCCGCGTTCATTAAGGAGGTGCGCGTGAAGGGTGCGATCTGCGCGGAACTCATCGCGGCGAGCACTCCGATCAACTTCGCCGAACTCGAGCGGCTCGGCGTCCTCGAGGAACGCGAAGGATGGCACGTTCTGCTGAAGCGGGACGGATTGCCTAGTCACGCAAGGCGACAGGTCAGGGCCGTCCGGCAGGTCCGCGTGGCCGGCTGCGTCACAACGAGGCTGAAGTTTCGGACGACGAAGAAGGCCGCGGCCCTGCGCGCGAAAATCACTGGCGGTGCCCACTCGATGGAGCGGGCAACGTTGTGATCTGCGCGAAGATGAAGCGGATTATGTCCGCCGACCCGGAACTGACCGCGCCAAAATCCGACGCCCTCGCCAGAGGCGCCCATCGACGGCCTCGTCGGCGCTGCCCGATCGGCCCTCTCCGCACGGATCGCTGGGCGGGCCTGCACATTTGCGGCCCAGGGCCGGCGTATCCCTCCACCCCCTCGGGATCACGCCGGAGCCTCGTCAGACGAGCGCGCGTAAAGACATCCTTCGGGCAGAGAGGTCTGCCGGAAGGACGCAAGTAGCCATCGCCTGACTCTTACCGTTTCGCGAGCAGGTCCGCCGCCACCGTCTCGTGGATCTTGGCCACCTGCTCCAGGCTGAAGCGCTGCGGCGCGTTGGACAGGTCCAAGGTCGCGCGCATGATGCCGGTGTCCGAGTGGCTGTGGACGGGGAGTACCATGTGGCCGGCTTCGTGCGCGAGCACGCGGCCCAGCACCGTCACGAAACTCTGACCGTGCGTATCGGCTACCGCGGATATCCGGTGGCAGAAGATGTAGGCGCGGCCGGTGGCGTGACCAGCCTGGCCGAGCACGTTTTGGAGAATCTGGTCGGCATCGATTTTGTTCTGCGCCATCTCGCGGTTGAGGAGGAGCACGGTCAAGTGGAGGGCGCCGGCGTACGCCTCGCTCTCGGCCGCGCCCGGGTTCACCCATACCACCTTGGTGTCGGCTGCCTTGTAGATTCGCGTCGCTTCCTCTTCGGCCCCGTTGACGTCGGAGCGGGAGAGGCGCGCGTAATTGCTGACGTGGAGGACGACCGTCGTCGGCTCGGCCTCGGCCGCGAACGCCTTGGCGCCGGAGAACAGGGTGGCCGCCACTGCCGCTGCCGTCATCAGGTCTCGCCTCGTCTTCGCCATCTCGTCCCCCTCCTGGAGGCGGGAACCGACGGCGAAAACTTGAACGAGGGCAAAACAGGCCTAAAATGGCGCCATCACAGGTCAATCTGCGGATGTCACCAGGCTGCTCCTGGCGTGGGGGCAGGGCGACGAGGCGGCCCTTGAACGCCTGATCCCGCTGGTCCATGACGAACTGCGGCGAATCGCCCGGCGGCACATGGGCCGCGAGCGTGCGGGCCATACCCTCCAGGCCACCGCCCTCGTGAATGAGGCATACCTGCGGCTCATCGATGTCCAGCACGTCAACTGGCAGAATCGGGCGCACTTCCTCGCGGTGTCCGCCCGGCTGATGCGCCGCATCCTCGTGGACTTCGCGCGGTCGAAGCACTATCAGAAACGCGGCGGCGGCGCGGCGAAGGTGACCTTCGACGAAGCGCTCATCGGGGCGAACGAGGCCGGGCAGGACCTCGTCGCGCTCGACGATGCCCTGGAGGCGCTGGCGAAGGTCGACGAGCGGAAGAGTCGCGTCATCGAGCTGCGGTTTTTCGGTGGGCTGAGCGTCGAGGAGACGGCATCGGTCCTGACGGTGTCGCCCGACACCGTCATGCGCGACTGGCGGCTCGCGAAGGCGTGGCTGCTGCGAGAGATGAAAGGGCCAGCGAACGTGACCCACGACCCAAGAACCAAGACGTAGAATCAGCATCTCGGGCCTGAGGCGAGCACGCCGTTTTCGGGAGGGTGATGAAGCCTGAGCGCTGGTCGGAGGTGGAACGGCTGTATCACGCGGCGCTGGGGCGCGCGGAAGGGGATCGTCGGGCGTTTCTGCGTGATGTATGCGGCGCGGACGAGGAGTTGCAGCGCGAGGTCGAATCGCTGCTCGCGCAGCCGGCCGCGTCAGCGGACGCCTTTCTCGCCGAACCGGCGGCGGTCGTGGCGGCGCAGCTGGTGAGCGATGTCGGCGCGTCGGTGTTGACCGGCCGTCGCCTTGGGACCTACCAACTGCAGTCGCTACTCGGCGCGGGTGGGATGGGCGTCGTCTATCGCGCGCTCGACAGCAAACTGAACCGCCCCGTGGCGATCAAGTTTCTTTCCGATGCCCTCGCCGATCCTGCCGCCCGGCGCCGCTTTCAACGCGAAGCGCAAACCGCATCGTCGCTCAATCACCCGCATATTCTCACCGTGCACGACGCGGGCGAGTTCGAAGGACGACAGTATCTGGTGACGGAGTTCGTGGACGGCGGCACGCTGAGGGGTTGGGAACAAGAAGCGAGCCGCGGCTGGCGCCAGACGATCGAGTTGCTGACCGGCGTGGCCGATGGTCTCGCCGCCGCGCACCAGGCGGGCATTCTGCACCGCGACATCAAGCCTGAGAACATTCTGATTACGAAGAGCGGGTACGCGAAGCTGGCCGACTTCGGACTGGCAAAGCTCTACGAAGCCGCGACAACGGCCGATGCCGATCGGCTGGTGACTCAGACTCGCACGCGAGAGGGCGTGATCGTCGGCACCGCCGCGTACATGTCGCCGGAGCAGGCGTCAGGACAGCCTCTCGATGTCCGAAGCGATATTTTCTCCTTCGGTGTGGTCTTGTACGAAGCGCTCGCGAGACGGCGACCCTTCACCGGCGCGTCCGACCTCGACGTCTTGCACGCGGTTGTTCATTGCACAGCGGAGCCCCTGCCGGGGGACGTGCCGCTTCCGCTGCGGATGGTTGTCGAGAAGGCCCTCGAGAAAGATCCCGCAGACCGCTTCCAGACGATGCGCGACATGGTCGTCGATCTCCGCCGTGTGGTGCGGCAAAGCTCGGACGTGCCGCCGGCACACGCGACGACGCCCCGTTCCACGCGAGCACGAGGTTGGCTCTGGGTGGCCGCCGCGATCGTCGTCCTCGCGGCTGCTGGGGCACTGTTCGTGTCCCGGTCTCGCCAACCCACTGAACCGGTCCGCCGCGAGTATACGCAACTCACCAACTTCGCCGACTCCGCCACATCGCCGGCGCTTTCGCCGGACGGCCGCATGCTGACGTTCATCCGGGGGGAGAGTACCTTCATCGGTCCGGGGCAGATTTACGTCAAGCTTCTGCCCGACGGCGAGCCGGTGCAGCTCACGCACGACGACTCGACGAAGATGAGTCCCAAGTTTTCGCCGAACGGGACGCACATCACATACACCACGACATTAGGATCGTCGGGATGGAATACCTGGGTCGTGCCGGTGCTTGGAGGGCAGCCCCGCCTTTTTCTTGCCAACGCGGAAGGGCTCACCTGGATCAAGGGCGAAGCCGGTCAGCCTCACCTGCTGTTTTCCGAGATGACCGGCCGCGGTCAGCAGATGGGTATCTTCACGTCGACCGAGAGTCGCGCCCAGCAACGTATGGTCTATATGCCGCCCGAGGAGAGCGGCATGGCGCATCGCTCCTATCTCTCGCCCGATGGGAAACACGTCCTCCTGATCGTGATGAGACTCAGCCGCTGGACACCCTGCGGCTTGACGCGCTTCGATGGCAACTCTCCAATGCAGGAGGTGGGGCCGTCCCCTGCCCAGTGTACAGATGCCGCCTGGTCGCCCGACGGAAAATGGATGTATGTTTCCGCCAACACTGGAAACGGGTATCACACTTGGCGGCAGCGTTTCCCCGACGGAGCGTCCGAGCAGGTCACCTCCGGCGCCACGGAAGAAGAAGGAATCGCATTCGCGCCCGACGGCCGATCCTTCCTCACGTCGATCGGCATGGGCCAGAGTACGCTGTGGTTCCACGACTCGCGCGGCAATCGGCAGATTACGTCGGAAGGCTTCGCGATTCTTCCCTCCATCTCGCCGGACGGCAAAAAGCTGTACTATCTGCTGCGCACCGGAGGCCGAGGGCAGAGCATTACCAGCGGAGAACTCTGGCTCGCGGACTTGGGATCGGGACAGCGCGAGCGGCTGTTGCCCGGCTTTCTCATTCGGCATTACACCATCTCCGCTGACGGCCAGCGCGTGGTGTTCGGAGTGGTGGGCGAGGCGGGGCGCTCGCCAGTGTGGCTGGCGGAGCTCAACCGACGTTCCGCGCCGCGCCAGGTCACTGCCAGCCACGCTCGCAAGGCGTTCTTCGGCCCGGCCGGCGACGTCCTTTTCTTGGGCCAGGAGAAGGAAACCAACTT
>VBJS01000097.1 GCA_005880055.1 Chloroflexota bacterium
CTGCACCCTTGAAGAAAGAGAGAACGGGTCTCAAAGCGGGCTTAGCCGTTCAGAGCGTCCGGTCAGCGGCGGATGGTGATGCTGATGCGCAGGTCCTTGGCCTTAGTCAGCCCCCAGATGTCGAGCGAGGACTCGAACAGCTCGCCGCCGCCAATGATGAGCGAGATGGCGAGCAGCCAGGCCGCGCCGAAGAGCCAGGCGGTGCCAACGCCGAGGAGCGCCAGCCCCACGATCGTTTGACGGAAGCCGCGCAGCCAGGTGAGAGCCTTTGCCGGATCTCGGACCGGCAGCAGCATACCGATCGCCTGGCGACGCACGCCGAGCAGCGTCTGGATCAAGCCCAGCATGACGAGCAGGACGGCGGGAACGAGGCGCCAATCGGCCTGCCATATGGCCTCCATCATGACTCAATTATCGCCCGGCCAGGGAACAAAATCGATTACCCGCCGGGTAATGTTAGCCGGCTGCATTGGTCGTCACCTCCGGCAGATTGACGCGCTGACCGCTATGCAGTCGGGCGTGCGGGAACGCTACGCGAGCCAGCTCCGCCACTGCGGCGCCCTGCTCGTCGCCGATTTCTGCGAAGAGTGCGCCGCCCGGCAGCAGGTATGGCGGCGCCGACGCCAGCAGGCGTCCTATTTCTCGCAGTCCGTCCTGCCCGCCGTCCAGGCCCAGACGCGGCTCGTGATCCCGTATCTCTGGAGGGAGCGCCTCCCAATCGGCCGTGCGGACGTACGGGAGATTTGCCGCGATGATATCTACGGGCTGGGTGAGTGGCGCCAACAGGTCTCCCAGGAGGCAGGAGAGCCTGCCCGTAACTCGATGCCTCATCGCGTTGGTCTTGCACAGGCTCAGCGCTTGTGGTGACGAGTCGATAGCGATAAATTGCGCGCCCCGTACATCGCGGACGGAGCTGCGGAATACGTGGGCGAGCGACACTGCGATCACTCCCGAGCCGCAGCCGACATCGGCGATCCTGGGCGCCCACTCCCCATGGTGGCGATCGAGCACAAACTTAACGATCGATTCAACCAGCGCCTCCGTCTCCGGACGAGGGATGATGGCGGCCGGCGAGACTTCGAACTCGAGGCCGAAGAACTCGCGATGGCCCGTAATGTAGGCCGTCGGCTCGTGGCGCGCCCGGCGTCCGAGAAGAGAACGGAATGACACTTCTTGTTCGGCCGTCATGTCCTCGTTGAACCGCTGGTACAGACGCGCACGATCTGAACCGAGCGCGTGCATAAGCAGCAACTCGGCTTCGAGGCGCGGCTCATCGCTGCGTGCTTCCGCGATCACGGCCTCACCGTGCCGCAGGGCGTCAGACAGCGTCACCGGCCGGTCAGGCGAGCTGTGCTTCCAGGGCCCGCGCCTGCTCTTGTTCACTGAGAGCATCGACCACATCGTCCAGGTTGCCGTCCAGCAGGTCCGGCAGGTTGTGCCGAGTGTATCCGACGCGGTGGTCGGTCATCCGGTCCTGCGGGTAGTTGTAGGTACGTATCTTCTCTGCGCGGTCACCGCTCCCGACCTGGGCCCGCCGGTTGGAATCGATCTCCTGGCGCTGTCTGGCCAACTCCATGTCGAGCAGGCGGGCGCGAAGCACGGACATCGCCTTCGTCTTGTTCTTGAGCTGAGAACGCTCGTCCTGGCAGACCGCGACCACGCCGGTCGGCACGTGGGTGATTCGAACGGCAGTGGCGTTCTTCTGGACGTTCTGCCCGCCGTGCCCGCCCGCGTTGAAGATGTCGATTCGAAGGTCCTTATCGTCGACGTGGAAGTCGACGTCGTCAGCTTCCGGCAAGACAGCGACAGTGGCCGTGGAGGTGTGGATGCGGCCCTGGGCCTCGGTCTCCGGGACGCGCTGGACGCGGTGCACCCCGCTCTCGTACTTCAGGCGGCTGTAGGCGCCGCGGCCGCGTACCTCGAACACGATCTCTTTGAAGCCGCCGAGATCGCTCTCATGTGAATCGAGCACTTCCACCCGCCAGCCTTGTCGCTCCGCATACCGGGAGTACATGCGAAAGAGGTCCCCCGCGAAGAGCGATGCCTCTTCGCCGCCGGCGGCTGCCCGGATTTCGACTCCTCTACGTGCGCCTCGTCTCGCTCGATCTCTTCACGGGCCAGCGCGACGAAATCGGGGTCGCCACCCTCCTGTACCACCTCTCGCGCTTGAGCCAGCGCCGTCTGCAAACGGCGATAGTCGCTGACGATCGCGATAATCTCGCGTAGTTCGGAGTGTTCGCGGGCAAGCGCCTGCAGCTGGTCGTAATTGGCGGCCACTTCCGGCCGCGACATCTCGGATTCCAGCTCTCGATATCGCTGCTCAATTGCTTCGAGTTTGTCCCACATGGGTTGTAGTGCTCCGGACATGAAACGGCCCCCGTTTTGGGGGCCACACCCGAATTATATCATGGCCAGTGCAGAATTCGCGGGAAACCATAGTAAGGAGCATGGATGATGACAGCGAATTACTCCCCTTTGAAGATCGCGCCCTACTGGCAGATGACGAACGATAACCTGATTGACTTGATGGAGCTGGTGCCGGAGGAGAAGCTGGACTGGACGCCCGCGCCCGGCGAATGGAGCACGCGAGTGATATTGACGCACATCATCCTGGCGCGCTATCACGACCAAATTGTGCCCGGCCGGGAGGGTGCGGAGATATCGGAAGTGGTGATGGATTGCCGGACCAAGGAAGGGTTGAAGACGCACCTGGATTCATCCTGGCACATGGTGGCGGAGTTCCTCTCCGATCCTGCAAAGCTAGATGCCACTCACGAGCCACTGACGGCCAGCGCGCCGGAGTACATCGAGCCTCCCGTATGCGACGGCCACTACATCGCCTACCACCGGATGGCGCACGACATTCACCACCGCTCGACGATCATCGGCCACTTGACGCAACTGGGCATCAGCCTGGACGGTCACAGGGTGCGGCCGCTTTGACTTCTTATGCGGAGGTCAGGCGAGTCCTACGTTCGCAGCTACGTCACCCATCGCGACCGTCTCTTGCGCGCCGGTGGCCAAGCGCCTCAGTGTTACGTTGCCGGCCTTCAGCTCGCGCTCGCCGATGATCGCGGCGTATTCTGCTCCGAGCGCATCCGCGGTGCGCATTTGAGCCTTGAGGGAGCGTCCAGCTGTCCCGACGACAGTGGCGACGCCCGCGCGGCGAAGCTGCGATCCCAGGCGGAAGGCGTGCACCCGCGCTTCGGCCGTCTGTAGGGCAATGTAGACTCGTATCTTCGTGTGCGAAGGCACCGGCACTTCCTGCCGCTTCATATTTAGAATGATGCGCTCGATCCCCGTGCCGAAACCGATGGCCGGCGTTGGTGGCCCGCCCAATTCGTCAATCTAGCCGTCGTAGCGTCCACCGCCGCCGATGCTGCTCTGTCCGCCCTCTTCCCGGGGTTCCACCTCAAATACCGTGCGCGTGTAGTAGTCCAGCCCCCGCACCAAGCGCGGGTTCAGCGCGAACGGTATGCCGGCGGCCTCGAGGTAGGCGCGGAGGTCCGAGAAGTGAGCTGCGCATGGTTCGCACAGGTGCTCCGTGATGGGCGGCGCTCCGGCGATGACCGGCTGGCACTCCGGCTGCTTGCAGTCCAGCAAACGTAACGGGTTGCGCTCGAACCGTTCCCGGCAATCGGAGCAGACAAGGTCGAGCTTATCGCGGTAATAATCACGAAGGAGTTCCAGGTAGGCGGGGCGGCAGTTCTGGTCGCCGATGGAGTTAAGGTGAAGTGTCAGGCCTGCGAGACCCAGCTCCCCGTACAGCCGCCAGAGCAGCTCGATAATCTCCGCGTCGACCGCAGCATCCTCTTCGCCGATCGCCTCGGCACCAAACTGGTGGTGTTGCCGGTATCGGCCGGCCTGGGGACGGTCGTAGCGAAAGTTGGGCGCCAGGTACCAGAGGCGCACCGGCTGGGGCCGATTGAACATGCCGTGCTCAAGGTAGGCGCGACAGATCGAAGCCGTGCCCTCCGGGCGCAGGGCCAGCTCCTGGCCGCTGCGGTCCTCAAAAATGTACATCTCTTTTTGCACGATGTCCGTGACCTCGCCTACACCGCGAGTAAACAGGGACGCCTCCTCTAAAATTGGCGTGTCGATACGGCCGTAACCGAAGATGGCGGCAAGGCGCCCGGCCGCCAGCCGGACAGCATCCCAGTACGGCTGATCCCCCGGGAGAATGTCCTGCATGCCACGGGGAGCTTTGTATCGTCGCGGTTGGTTTGCAGACACGGCAATGGTCAAGTTGCTAGGGATCGGAGCCGAGCATACTAGAGCCTTCAGGCGCACGCAAAAACCAGCATCGCCCAGGATGCGCACGGCCGATCTGTGCAACACTCGGACATCTGCTCAATTCCCGTAGAGCCGTTAACGGACCAATGCTAAACTTGTGGAAAGATGACCACTAAACAGGAAGCGCTTGGCGACGCCTTGCTACAACGCGTAGCTGAGTACCTACCGCCACAGGGGCAAGAACTCGTGGAGGACGCCCTGGCCTTCGCTGCCGAGAAACACGAAGGTCAGGTCCGGCGCAACGGCGATGCGGTGATCACGCATCCTCTCCATGCAGCGGAAACCATCGCCTCCCTGCAGCTGGACGCCAACACCATCGCCGGAGCGCTGCTCCACGATGTGCAGGAGGACTGCGGCGTCAGCAACGAGGAAATCCGCAAGCGGTTCGGGGCGGAAGTGGCGCAGATGGTGGAGGGTGTCACGAAGCTCGGCCAAATTTCAGACCAGGCCGGCAAGGCCATCGTCGCCGAGGAGCGCATCCAGGCAGAGAACCTCCGCAAGATGTTCCTTGCCATGGCGCGCGACCTGCGCGTCGTTATCATTAAACTCGCCGACCGCCTTCATAACATGCATACCTTGTGGGCCCTAAACCCCCCTGACCAACGACGCATCGCCCGCGAAACAATGGAGATATACGCACCCCTGGCTGCGAGGCTCGGCATCTGGGAGATCAAGTGGCAACTTGAAGACCTGGCCTTCCGCTACCTGCAGCCCGAGCAGTATAAATTCGTCGCCGACCTCCTCGACGCTAAACGACAGGTTCGCGAGAAGTATGTGGGCCAGGTAACGTCGGTGCTGCAGGAGGAACTCGCCAGCCACGGCATTAAAGCAGACATCCGCGGCCGCGCGAAACATATTTATAGCATCCACCAGAAGATGGACAAGTACGCCGCCGACGGCAAGAGCGTTGACGAGATCTACGACCTGTTGGCTGTCCGCATACTGGTCGATTCGGTGACCGACTGCTATACAGCGCTCGGCGTTGTCCATGGACTCTGGCGGCCTCTTCCCGGCGCCTTTGATGACTACATAGCTAACCCCAAGGAAAGCACGTATCAGTCACTCCATACTACGGTCATGGCGCTCAACGCCCAGCCACTTGAAGTCCAGATCCGAACGTATGAGATGCACCGGATGGCCGAGTACGGTATTGCCGCTCACTGGCGATACAAGGAGGGCGTCAAGCGGGATATTCGCTACGAGGAGCGGCTCGCCTGGCTACGCCAGCTCATGGACTGGCAGCGCGAGCTATCGCGCCCGGAAGAGCTCGTGGAGGCTGTAAAGACGGACATCTTCCAGGACCAGGTCTTCGTCTTCACCCCGAAAGGCGAGATCAAGGACCTACCGACGGGAAGCACGCCATTGGACTTTGCCTACCGGATACACACCGACCTGGGCCACCGCTGCATCGGCGCCAAAGTGAACGGGAAGCTAGTGCCGCTGGATTCGCACCTTCGCAACGGCGATGTAATCGAAATCATGGCATCCAAGTCCTCCAAGGGCCCTTCCCGCGATTGGCTCAACCCAAACCTGGGCTTCATCCGCACAACGCATGCCAGGGAAAAGATAAGGCAGTGGTTCAAGCGCCAGGAACGAGCGGAGAACATCGCCCGGGGCCGTGAGATGGTGGAGAAGGAGTTGCACCGGCTCGGCACCAGTGTCTCCGAGATGGAGCAGCAGCTCCTTAAGATGTTCAAGTTCGAAGATCTGGAAGACTTCTTCCTGCGAGTTGGCTACGGCGAAATCAGCACGCAGCAGATCGGCACCAAGATTGCCTCTCTGTTACAAGAGCAGGAAGACACGGTCCAGACAGTTACCGCACCGTCCAAGCCGACGTACAGCACAACGATAAATGTCCTCGGCACCGGAGATCTCCTCACGCGCATGGCCCGCTGCTGCAGCCCGGTGCCGGGCGACGACATCATCGGTTATATCACCCGCGGCGAAGGCGTCTCCGTCCATCGCCGGGACTGCTCAAACGTGCTGAACGAGGACGAGAAAGAGCGCCTGGTTGAGGTGGAGTGGGGCCGTCGCGATCAGCTCTATCCCGTCGCCGTACACATCGAAGCGTGGGACCGCGTAGGGCTTCTGCGCGATATCACAACCCTCGTCGCCGAGGAGCGGGTGAACATGGTCGGCGTGCATACGCAGGAGCAGGAAGACGGTCAGATCCTCATCTTCGTGACTCTGGAGACTAGCGGGATCCAGCAGCTCACCCGGCTCTTGAGCAAGCTCGAGGCGATTCGTGGCGTGGTATCCGTTAGCCGCAAGCGCATATAGGCTCAGCCGGCCGGCAAGAGCTTTCGCTTGACCATCAAACAGGCCCTGCTTCCGATCGTCGTTATCATTGGCGTCGTTGCCCTGCTGGCATACGCCATCCTCGCCAGCGGCAGCAATGACAAACAGACTCAATCGCCTCAGCAGACCCCGCACGCCAGCCTTCCTCCAGATGTGCAGTTCGTCTCTCCCCTGGACGGCGAGACTGTGGCAAATCCCGTCACGGTGCGCATGGCCGTTGGGGGCGTCAGATTTGAGGCTGCAACTCCCGGCGTCACCGCGCGAGCTGGCTACGGCCACCTATACCTGATAATCGACCGCCCCGCTCCGGCTGCCGGCGCCAAGCTATCCGGGGGCCCGCCTGATATTGATCTCGCTGACGCTTCTCATGTGGCGATGCTGCCCGCGCTCGCGCCGGGGCCGCACACGCTCACCGTCTTGTTCGTTGACTCCGCCGACACCTTTTACGACGCAGCGCTGATGCAGGCCATCAGCATCAGCGTTTCCGGCTGATCCCTGCCTTGCGACAGAAATCTCCCCGATTGCGACACTTGTCTGTTTGAAGCAGCAACGCGCGCTGATACGATGCCCGCGGACTAAGGACGATTCAAGTGCTTGCGAAGGTCAACAGTTGCGCAGTGATCGGCCTCGATGGCGAGATCGTCGAGGTCGAAGTCGATATCAGCAGCTACGGCCTTCCCCGCTTTGATGTAGTCGGCCTTCCGGACACGGCCGTCCAGGAAGCGCGGGACCGTGTTCGGGCGGGCATCCGGAACTCCGGGCACCAGTTCCCCAACTCTCGCATCACGGTGAATCTTGCGCCTGCGGATCTGCGCAAAGAGGGCCCGGCTTATGACCTGCCAATCGCCATCGGCATCCTGATCGCCTCAGGTCAAGTGCCGGAGCCGTTCACGCAATCCGTCTTCCTGGGCGAGCTCTCGCTCGACGGCCGGTTGCGTCACACGCACGGCGTCCTGCCCATGATCGGCCTAGCGCGGGAGCGAGGTTTCCACAGTGTTTACGTACCCCAGGCGGACGCTGCAGAAGCCGCTCTCGTCGACGGCATAGAAGTGAGTCCAGTTGCATCGCTGGTCCAACTTGCCGCCCACCTGCGCGGCATCGACCCGATCGAGGCTTACGTTAGCAAGCCCGGTTTTGTGGCGACGAATGGCCACGTCCCGGACGGCGTGGATTTCCGCGATATCCGGGGGCAGGAGCACGTGAAGCGCGCGCTGGAGGTGGCAGGGGCCGGCGCTCACAACGTGATAATGGTCGGTCCGCCGGGTTCGGGAAAAACGCTCCTCGCGCGGGCAACGCCCACGATACTGCCTAACATGACAACCGAAGAGGCGCTTCAGGTAACGAAAATCTACAGCGTAGCGGGCATGCTGCCCAGCGATACACCGCTCATCCATTTACGGCCGTTCCGCTCACCGCACCACACCATCTCGCATGCCGGCCTGGTGGGCGGCGGGCGGCAACCGAGACCCGGCGAGATCACGTTGAGCCACCGGGGCGTCCTCTTCCTCGACGAGCTACCGGAGTTCGCGCATTCGGTATTGGAGTCCATCCGCCAGCCACTTGAGGACCGAAAGGTAACGGTGAGCCGCGCGCAGGGCAACGTCACGTTTCCAGCAAATTTCATGCTGATGGCAGCCATGAACCCGTGGCCGTTCCTGCAACAGCTACACGGGGAAAGCGGTACTCGATCCGCGCCGTCGCCCGCTTCTTCTTCGCCTCTAACATCTCGGTGTCAATCACTATGCGTCCGACGAGCAGCCTGACGACTTCCTGCCTCTCTTCATCGGTCAGGCCCTCGCTGAGCCGCTGATTGAGGCGCTCCAGAATGTCCGGCGTCACCACCGCTTCGGGCTCCGTATCCTCCGGCTGGAGCGCCTCAATCCTCTTCTCGATCTCGGCGCGGTCGGCCGCGATGCGGTCCAGATAGCCATCGACTTCTTCTTCGGTGATGCGGCCTCGCGTATGCATATCGAGGACGCGGCGGCGCTGGAGTTCGAGGTCGGTAATCGCGGACCCTAGCGTGACCCGCTCCGCCTCTGCAATCGCCCGGCCTGATTCGTCGCTTACCTCAGCTTGAAGTTCAGCGACCAGGTCGCCGGGGTCTCGGAGGAACCGCTCGATGTCGTCCCACACGATCGGCTCGATGAAGTCGCACCGCACCGACTTGCCC
>VBJS01000098.1 GCA_005880055.1 Chloroflexota bacterium
CATTGGGACCGCCCGCTGCTGCGGACGCCCCGGCGATCCCGCCGGCCATCAGAAAAACGCCGGCCAATATTGTTCCGGCTCGCATCAAACTGTGCCCAAACACTGGCATCTTCCCTGTACCTCCGTCCGTGGCCGCCAGCCGGCTGAGGAGCTGCTCGCGTCCGCGAGCTTGTGCCGTCGCCGGCGGCGTTGCTGGCTGCTGAGAACGCAGAGCGAGAGCGGCCTGCAGGTAAGGCCGGAGCTCGTCCGCGCGATGCGGGCGGCGCTGAACGATCTGCTCGACATCGGAGACGCTCTCCAACTCCCTTAAGCAGTCCTTCAACAGGCCTCGCAATTCCCTGTCCATCTCTCCTCCTGTATGGATTATCCGCAGCCGGACGGAAAACTACTCGCTCTGTCCGAAAATTACTTCCGTCCCCGCGCGCCCAGGCGAAGGCGCAGGCTTTCGATCGCGCGCGCCTGTAGTGAGTAGACGGCGCGCTCCTTCTTGCCGAGCATGGCGGCCACTTCCGGCAAAGAGAGCCCCAGGTAGTAATGCAAAACGAGAACCTCTCTCTGACTGTCTTTCAGCGAGCGCACTGCATCACGGAGGTCCATCTGGGCGGCGTCGACGGCGTCAGCGACGGTGCTTTGCCGGCTAGCCGCTTGGGCAGCCTCCGCATCCACCCGTTCGCCCCGGCGCCGCCGTAACTTGTGATAATCGCTGACCAGGTTCCTCGCTATCCGGTAGAGCCAGGCGGCAATTGGTTTACCACGAAACGAGTAGGAGTTGATGCTTCGCAGCGCCTCCAGGAACACGCTTGCCGCAAGGTCCTCTGCTGCGCTCGCGTCAGAAGTGCGGGCAAGAACATACCGGTAAACCAGCGAGTAATGCCGGTCGTAAAACTCCGACCAGGCCGAATCGGAGCGAGCTTTGAGTGCCGCGACGAGAGCCGTCTCGTCGGCCGCCGGTCTGCCACCTTCCAATGACGCCGCCTGCCCCAGCCTGATGTTGACCATGCCGATATTAGAGAACGCTGAGCGCGCCTGATTGTTTCATTCGCCTTCCCCAGGTCTCGAACCGCCACAAGCATCTGCGAGTGCGGCTGCGGTATACTTCTGAATCGCCCTGCGGGGAGTTGAAAGCTGTCAGCAGAAAGTTGAAAGGCAAGCGGTGACTCGTCACTTTCAACTTCCAACTCCTAACTACAAGCGAGGAATCCCATGGCATCGACAGCCGCCAGTTCCGCAGATGTCATAGTCGTGGGCGCCGGCTTTGCCGGCCTCGTCACCGCCCGCGAGCTCGTAAAACGCGGCGCTTCGGTCATCGTCGCGGAAGCGCGTGAGCGTGTCGGCGGCCGTGTCTGTACGGTGCGGGCGGCGGAAGGCCTGTGGCTGGACGTGGGCGGGCAGTGGACGGGGCCCGGCCAGGACCGGATTATCGCGCTGGGCAAGGAGATGGGCGTGCAGAGCTTTCCCACGTGGCCGCAGGGAGCGCACCTCCAGTACCGCGGCGGGACGCTTAGCCGTTACGAAGGGCCGGCTCCGCAGATGGACGCGGGGATGGTAAGCGACTTCTTCAACGCGGTGATGACCCTGGACGGCATGTCCAAGGACGTGCCGCCGGAGGCGCCCTGGCAGGCACGACTGGCCCGTGAGTGGGACTCGCAGACCGTACAGTCGTGGATGGACGCGAACATGAAGCACCCCGGTGCGAAGGACACGATGGCGATGGCGATCGAGGCCGTCTACTCGGCAGAGCCGCGCGACATCTCGCTCCTGCACCACCTCTTCTACTCACGCTCGGGCGGCAGCTTCCTGAACCTGATCTCGACGGAGGGCGGTGCGCAGGCCGACCGCTTCGATGGCGGCGCCGGCCTCGTCGCTGAGCGCGTCGAGGAGGAGCTGGGCGATCGTGTCCGCCTGTGGCAGCCGGTCAGACGCATCAGGCAGGACAACGGCGGAGTGACAGTTGAGGGCGACGGCTTTCGCTACACCGGCAAGCGCGCGGTCGTGACAGCGGCGCCGGCGCTGGCGGGCCGAATTCAGTACGAGCCGGGGCAGCCGCCACTTCGCGACCAGCTCACGCAGCGGGCGCCGATGGGCGCCGTGATCAAATGCCAGGCGGTGTATGAGACGCCATTCTGGCGCGAGAATGGGCTTTCGGGTCGCGTGATCAGCGACGAGGGGCCGATCAAAGTGGTCTTCGACAACTCGCCGAAGGACGCCGGCTCGGGGGTCCTGATGGGCTTCATCGAGGGCGACGACGGGCGCGAGTGGTCCGGCCGCAGCGAGGAGGAGCGCCGCCACGTTACGCTCCAATGTTTCACGCGCTACTTCGGGTCGAAGGCCGGTGAGCCGGAGATGTACGTCGAGCGCAACTGGCCGGCCGAGCAGTGGAGCCGCGGCTGCGGGTGGCCTGCGGCCCGGCCCTGCGAGAGCCGGCAGGCAACATACACTGGGCCGGCACCGAGACGGCCACGGTCTTCGCCGGTTACATGGACGGCGCCGTTCGCTCCGGTGAACGGGCAGCGGCTGAGGTCCTGGAGTTACTGGACTAGCGGGAAGAAGTCCGGCGTAGATCTGAGGGAGGCGACGATGGCAGTCACAAAAGCGAAGAGGTCAGCAGCCGGGACACAAGCGAAGGGCCCCGACAAGCGCGCCCTGGTGACCGGAGCTTCCTCCGGCATCGGCGAGGGGTTTGCGCGGCAGCTGGCGGCCAGGGGGTACGATATCGTCCTCGTCGCCCGGCGACGCGACCGGCTGGAGAAGGTGGCCGCGCAGCTGACCGCCGAACACCGCATTTCGTGCGAGGCGTTGGACGCGGACCTTTCGCAGCCGGAAGCGATAGCGGCCGTAGAGAAGCGGCTGCGGCAGGGCGACATCAGGATGCTCGTAAACTGCGCCGGCTTCGGTACACAGGGGCCGTTCGCCGGCTTGCCGCTCGACAAAGAGCTCGAGGAGATAGAGGTGAACATACGGGCGCTGACGCGGCTGAGCCACGCGGCGCTCGAGATGATGATGCCGAAGAAGCGCGGGACGATCATCAACGTCGCTTCCACGGGCGCCTTTCAACCGGTGCCGCACATGGCGACCTACGCGGCGACGAAAGCATACGTCCTCTCCTTCTCGGAGGCGCTGCACGAGGAGGCGAAACCCCACGGAATCAAGGTGACGTGCCTCTGCCCCGGCCCGGTGAAGACGGAGTTCCAGCAGGTCGCGGGTGTGGACCAGTCCAGGCTGCGCGTCGGCTGGACGGACGTCGACTCCGTGGTCAAGGCGGCCCTGCGGGGCGCGGCGCGCGGACAGGCGATCGTGGTGCCGGGAATGATGAACCAGGCGGGCGTGACTGCGTCCAAGTTCATGCCGCGCTTCATCACGCGCAAGGTAGCAGGCGCCATCTTCGAGCGCTCGGGCGGCATTCAATAAAGAGCCACTTAAGGACCCGGGGCGCCGCCGGAGCGCCCGCTGGTCAAGCCGCTCAGATGAGCAGTGCTTCCCTGCCAACCGGCCGTAGCGGGCAGGCCGAAAGCGCGGCGAGGGGTGAGGGGAGGCACCCGGGCGGCACTGCTCGGGGTAGTGCACCACATCTCGCCCGGCAGTTGATGCCCCGAGATCGCTACATCGGCGATTCGAAGCGGCTGTTGGCCTCGTAGACGTGGTGCAGGCCGTGCAGCATGATCGTGTTCGCCAGGATGTCCGACACCGGGATCGGCTCCGAAAGGAAGCTGCGCTTCTGGCTCAGCAGATCGTCCGGCGCCGACTGCACGAACTCGATCAGCTTGCGGTAGTTTGCCTCGAACGCCTGCATCACCTGCTCTGGGCTCATGTCGGCCATCGATTTGACCGCCCGCTCGTTCATCGCGTTGATGTCCATGCCCGCCGCGATGTCCTGGCCTTCCGGCGCGCCCGCAAGCCCCTGGCCCAATTGCGGCACGATCGCCGCAACCGCAGCCAGGTGAGTGTAGACCTCTTTCGCCGTCCAGCCGCCGGCGCGCTTCCACGCCATTTCGCCCTCGGCGAACAACGATGTTGTCCGCTTCGCCTGCGATATTGTCAGCTCCAACCCCCGGATGATTTCGTCTTTGGTAGCCATGGTGGTCCTCCTTCTGCCGAGGCATTCTACATCAGGCACCCTTGAGGCCGCAGTCTTTCGGCGTGACGGAGACGCGTAGTCTGGGTCGCGGTTCCTTGTCCGCGTGCGTTGCTCGTATAATCTCAGACCGAAGCCCATGAGCGAGAAGGTAAACGTCATACTGGCGCTTCCCGTCGCAGGCGAGCTGCAGGAACGCATCGCCTCCGTCGATGCGCGCCTCGCCGTGAAGGCGCTCAGCCGGGCACAGCGGCGGGTCTATCGGGATGGCCGGCCGCTCTGGGCGGGCTACCCGGAGCCACCGGTGCCCGAGGACGAGAGCGAGGAGGAGGCGAAGGCGCGGCTGCAGGTGATCCTCGCGGAGGCCGAGGTCATTCTGAGCAATCCGGTCGTGCCGGACAGCATCGTGGAGCGCGCGCCCCGGCTCAAGTGGCTCCAGCTCACGAGCGCGGGCGTCGACCGGCTGCTCAACTCGCCGGTGGTGCAGTCCCACGTGGCGGTTACCACGGCAAGCGGCATCCACGCCGTCCCGATCAGCGAGTACGTGATCGGGGCGATGCTGGCCTTCGCCAAGGGCTTCCCGCGCTCCGTCCGCTCGCAACTCGAGAACCGCTGGAGCCCGTATTGGCCGGAGGAGTTGGAGGGCAAGACGGCCGGCATCCTGGGAATCGGGGCCATCGGCTCTCGCGTCGCTGAGCTCGCTCACGCCCTGGGAATGCGGGTGCTGGCGATGCGCCGCTCGGTCAACGAGCGGCAGCGGGGCGAGGGGCCGGTGGATGAGCTTCTTCCACCTTCGGAGCTGCCGTACCTGCTCGCCGAGAGCGACTACGTCGTCGTCGCCGTGCCACTGACACGGGAGTCCCGCCATATGATCGGCGAGGAGCAGCTGCGCTTGATGAAGCGGACGGCGGTCATTGTGAACATCGCGCGGGGCGCCGTCATTGATGAGGCGGCGTTGACGCGGGCGTTGAAGGAAGGCTGGATCGCAGGCGCGGCGCTCGATGTCTTTGAGCAGGAGCCGCTGCCGGCGGAAAGCGAGTTGTGGCGACTGGAGAACGTGCTCCTCACGCCGCACATCAGCGGCGGCACGCCGCGCTACATGGACCGCGCCGTCGATCTCTTCTGCGACAACCTGCGCCGCTACCTGGCCGGCCAGCCGCTGCTTAACATCGTGGATCCCGGCCGGGGCTATTAGCCGTAGCCTCCGGCGGCCCGTCTAGCCGGGCATTTCGATGAAGTGGCCCAGCTTGTCGCGTTTGGTCTCCAGGTAGCGCCAGTTGTGCGGGTTGGGCGTGGCCATGATCGGGACTCGCTCGACGACTTCGAGGCCGTAACCTTCGAGGCCGGCGCGCTTGGCGGGGTTGTTCGTGATCAGCCGGATCTTCTTCAGGCCCAGGTCCATGAGGATCTGCATGCCGATGCCGTAATCACGGCGGTCGGCGGCGAAGCCCAGGGCCTCGTTGGCCTCCACGGTATCCATGCCGTGCTGCTCTTGTAGCTGGTAGGCCCGCACCTTGTTGCAGAAACCGATCCCCCGGCCCTCCTGGCGCATGTAAACGAAGACACCGCGCCCTTCCAGCGCGATCTGCTCGAGCGCCAGCTCGATCTGCTGGCCGCAGTCGCAGCGCATGGAGCCGAAGACGTCGCCCGATACGCACTGCGAGTGGACGCGGCAGAGGACGGGCTCCGGCGTGGAGATGTCGCCGCAGACCAGGCCGGCGTGCTCGTCGGGGTCGATCGAGGAGCGGTAGGCGTAGAGGGTGAAGTCGCCCCACTTCGTGGGGAGCTGCGTAGCGGCGACACGCTCGATTAGGCGCTCCTGGTGAACGCGATAGTTGATCAGCTGGTTGACGGTGACGATCTTGATTCCCAGCTTGGCGGCGAAGCGCTTGAGGGCAGGCATGCGCATCATGCTGCCGTCGCGGTTCATCATTTCGCAGATGACGGCGGCGGGTGGGAGGCCGGCGAGGCGGCAGAGGTCGACCGACGCCTCCGTCTGGCCGGCGCGCACAAGGACGCCGCCCTCACGGGCGCGCAGCGGGTAGATGTGGCCGGGCATCACGATATCGTGCGCCGTCGACGCAGGATCTGCCAGCACCCGGCAGACGCGGGCGCGATCGCCGGCAGAAATGCCGGTGGAGACACCGTCGCGGGCGTCTACGGACACGGTGAAGGCGGTGCCGAACGTGGCCTGGTTGTGCTGCACCATCATCGGAATGTGAAGACGGTCCAGCTTATCGCCGGTCATGGGGACGCAGATCACGCCGCTCGTGTAACGCAGCATAAAAGCGATGTTCTCCGGCGTCGCGAACTGGGCCGGCAAAGTGAGGTCGCCCTCGTTCTCCCGGTCCTCGTCGTCGACGACGATGACGAAGCGGCCCGCCCGGTACTCTTCGATCGCCTCCTGGATCGTTGCTAAACCGGGCTGATTCCCCGGCGCCCTGGCGCGGCGGTGCTCGTCGATAAGCTCCACCTTGGGCGCCTGTGCTTCGGTCTCCTGCATGGCAGCGGCTCCTTTGCGGATGGTTCACGTTCCAGACGGATACGCGCGGTTTGATTATAGCGTAACTTTGACGTGCGCGTGAGGGTGTGAGGCCTATGGTGAGCTGTTCGCCTGAATATCGCGGAGCAGCGTCGCCATCTGGATAGCGGTCTCCACCGCATCGGCTCCCTTGTTCCCCTGCGTGCCGCCGGCGCGCGCGAGCGCCTGCTCGTCGGTGTCGCAGGTGAGCACACCGAAAATGCAGGGGACCCCGGTTTCGAGGGCGGCCTGCTGCAGGCCGGAGGCAGCGCCTTCGGCGATGTAACGATAGTGATCGGTTTCGTGGCGGACAACGGCACCGAGGCAGACGACAGCGTCGTATCGGCTGGTTTCCGCAAGGGCTTTGGCCGCGAGGGGTAGCTCGAAGGAGCCGGGGACTCGGAAGACATCATGATGGGCGACGGAATACTGCTTGATCGCCTCTTCCGCGCCGGCGAGGAGCCGCGACGTCACGTGCTCGTTGAATCTGGCGACCAGGATGGCCAAAGAGAGGCCCGAACCATCGAGAAGCTGCTCTTGCATGTGCGGATTATACGGGGGAACAGGGAACAGGGAAACAAGGCCGTGGTAGGTGGTAGGTGGTAAGCACCTTGCTGCCGTATGATAGAGGCCGGAGAGCGGAGTGAGCACGGACGTCAGGCCGCCGGTAGACGTTGAACGCGAGGCGGCTCGCCATCTACCTGCGCGCACCCAGCGGGCGTTCGATGCGATCGATACCCGGGTCACCCGTTTTCTTGAGAACTACGGGATCACTCTGCTGCGGGTCGCCCTGGCGTTGGTATTCATTTGGTTCGGCGCGCTGAAGCTGGCTGGTCGCAGCCCGATCGAGGACCTAGTGCGAGATACGGCCTATTTCGTTCCCGGTGACGTTGCCGTGTACGGCCTGGGCCTGTGGGAGATCGTCATCGGGCTCGGTCTGCTGCTCCCGGTCGCGTTGCGCGCGGTGCTGGCCCTCTTCTGGCTTCAGATGCTGGGCACTCTGCTCGTACTAGTGGTCCACCCCGGCGCGGTCTTCCAGGACGACAATCCCCTACTCTTGACGATAACCGGCGAGTTCGTGATCAAGAACCTGGTGCTGATCGCGGCGGGACTCGTTATCGGAAGCACCGTGCGGCGGCGCGGGGCCACCCAGGCGGAAAAGCGGCGGGTTCAAGCGGGATAGCGGGGCGTTGGCCCACGGACGAGGCACCTGCTGTCAGCCCGGAGGGGGCCGGCTCAAGGCTTGGAGTGCTGAAACCGTACGCCGACGATTGCGGTCCAGGTGATCTTGCGGTGGCCGCAGCCCGGGCAGCGGGCGCGGCGGGGGACGCGGGCCAGTGGCAGGTAACGTCTGCGGCAGCGGAGGCACTGCGGTTCCCGAAGCGGCACGTTAACTAGCATGCCTCGGCCTCGGCTGCTTGGGCGCGCGCCCATCTCCGCCGCGAGTTTCTTCCAGAGCCGGCCATGCCCGTCTTTCGAGCCGTGCTTCCGATCAGCGACCGCGTGTGCGTACTCATGACGGACGGTATCGAGAGCGTTTCTGGTATCAGCAATGTAGCGGCTGACGCGGATGCGGTCGCCGCACTGGTCGCCGTACTTGCCGCGCAGGTCCGTGATCTCGGCCCTGACGGGCACCCCGTAGCGGTCGATGAGGAGAGCGAGTTCGGCTTCGAGCGCGTTCACATCGAAGGCGAGCGCGGCCGAGTGCCGGCGCATGCCTCGCGGCGGCGTCTCTTCGAGGCGCATAGTTTCGTGCATTGTAGCAGGCGTTCGTTGTAGCGGAACGGGAGCGGGTGTAGAATCGGCCGCGCACGGAGGTGCTGTTATGAGCGAGGATGCGAACAAAGTCCCGGATGCCTGGGTGGCGCTGCCCTCCAGGGAGCAGGCGCGCGCAGTGATGCCTGCGAACCATCCGTACGATTTCGGGTCGCCGCCGGCGATGGCTCGGCTGGTGTTGGCGCATCCCGGAATCGCGCCGTTTTTCGGCGCGCTGTTCCAGCGCATTATGTTCGAGCCGGGCGCCCTCAGCCGGCCGGAGCGGGAGATGGTCGCGGCGGTGACGGCGGCGGCGCAGGACTGCGTCTACTGAACGCAATCTCACGCGGAGTTTCTGCGTTTCGAGGGCGGGGACAACGAGCTGGTGGAGGCGATCAAGGGGCGTCGCTGGCGCGAACTGGAGCGGCCACCGACGACTCGCGCGCTATGCGAGGTAGCGGAGAAGCTTAGCGCGACGCCGACGCGCATGCTTCCGGAAGACTGGCAGCCGCTTCGCGACCTGGGCTTCGACGACAAGGCGTGCCTGGAGGTGGCGCACATCGTTGGCATCTTCAACTACCTGACGCGGCTCGCGGACGGTTTCGGGCTGCAGCTGGACGCGGGCACCCAGAGGGCGGCGCAGACCGGGGAGGCCTTGCGCCGGCCATCGGCCTAAGATGGCGACCGAGCCGGCGCACGCGCGCATGTCATTCTGACCGCCGAAGCAGTTGCTCGGGGCACGATTTTTCTTCGGGAAGGAATCTGGAGGGGGGAGGGGGGACGAGCGCCGCAACGTGGCAAGATCATTCTGGGTCGCGACTCAGCTCCCGGAGCACGCTTGGTTGCAGAATCCTGGCTTTCTGGCAATCGTCCCATCACCTCACCACGAGGTTCCTTCGCGAAGATGAGTCCTAGCCGTCCCCGGACCTTTCGCCGCTCAGAATGACACGGCCCGGCAGGATAAAGCCCTGCTCTGCGGGGATAAGGCACTAAAGCCAGCGCGCCTGCCGGAACGGCCTCCGGCGCAGAACGCGCGAGAGTGCGAACGACACCAGCGAGATGACCAGCGCCCCGATAAAGGCCGCCCAGAACCCCTCGACATCAAAGCGCACGTCGAACCAGTCGCAGACTTCCTCTGTAAGCAGCAGGATCAATGCGTTGACGACGAACAGGAACAGGCCGAGAGTGATGATCTGCAGCGGGCACGTAAGGAAGAGGAGGATGGGGCGGGTTATGGCCCGCACGACGACGAAGATGGCGGGAGCGAGGAGCACCGCCGTCGTCCCATCGAGGTGGAAGCGGTCGGGATCGTAGAGGGCGTTGACGAACCACTCGGCGGCGAGGAAGGCGACGATCGTGATCGCCCAGCGGACGAGGATGCGGACGATCCAGGGGACATCCCCCTGGTCCCAGGGTGGCTCAGTCTCGTCGAGGTAGCGGACCCAGACGATGCGGCTCATGGCGGCGAGTATACGCGGTGCTAGGTGTTAGGTGTTAGGTGGTAGCTATCAGCGGTCAGCGGTAAGCAATCAGCCGTCAGCCGCCATCTATCACCTATCACCTGTCACCTGTCACCTGTCACCGTCACCTCTCGTATAATGTGCCATCGGGAGGGCACCTGTGGACGCATACAAGGCGATCGTCACCAAGCGGGATACACGCGAATACACGGACCGCAAGATACCGGAGGAGGTCCTGCATCGCATCCTGATGGCCGGGCGGATGGCGGGAAGCAGCAAGAACACGGAGCCGGTGCGGCTGGTCATCATCCAGGATCGCGAGTGGCTGAAAGAGGTGGCCACCTGCGGTAAGTTTTCGCAGCCGCTGCTTACCGCTCGGGTCGGCATTGCCGTGTGCTGCGCCCCGGACGGGAGCGATTTCGATGCCGGGCGCGCGGCGCAGAACATGATGGTCGCGGCTTGGAACGAGGGCATCGCCTCCTGCCCAACCTCCGTGCACGACCAGCCGTGCATCATCGAGAAGCTGCGGCTTCCGCAGGAGGGCGAGGACCCCGTGACGGGGCGCAAGGGCTGGCGCGCCGTCGTGATCCTGGCGTTAGGCTATCCGCCTGAAGGCGCTCAGATGTCGATGGGGCGTGCGCGAGTGGACATGGGGGAGTATGTACACCG
>VBJS01000014.1 GCA_005880055.1 Chloroflexota bacterium
CGCCCAGCTCGTTGTCGCCGACAACGCCCGGCATCATGAACTCCTGGACCACCCGCGCCCACCCCTTCGAGGCGCAACACCAGCGATGATACAGGTTCACGCGCGCAGTATAACCGATGCCCGCTTGCCCGGCGGCCGGTCTTCACCTAACCTTTGGGCAATGCCCCAGAGGAGGACCGCTTGCTTCCGATCCTCGCCATAGACTGGGATGACGTAAAGGACCGCGGCCCAGGCGTCCTGCTCATCGTCGCCCTTCTCCTCCTCGCGTTCATCGTGTTTCGCGCCGTTTTTCCACGACTCACCCGTGCCGCCATCACTCGCGGCGCTCGCTTTGCGGACGAGGAAACCGCCAGGCGCGCGGACACCATCATCGCCGTTGTCGAGCGCACCTTCGGGATCGGCCTTCTCATCATCGGCATTGTGATGGTGCTGGACGCCGTTCAGGTTGATGTCACCGCCATCATTACTGGTCTCGGCATCACCGGCCTGGCCCTGGCCTTAGGCGCACAGGCCTTGGTCAAGGACGCCATCAACGGCATCTTCCTCCTTGCCGAAGACCAGTACCGGCGCGGCGACGTCATTAAGATCGCCGATGTCACCGGCACCGTGGAGGACATTACCCTACGTCGCACCATCATCCGCGACGTGGATGGCGTTGTTCACTCTGTGCCTAACGGCAGCATCAACGTCGTCTCCAACTACACGCGCGACTACGCCCAGGTGAACGTGCCCATCCGCGTGGCATACGGCGAAGACCTCGAGCGAGTAAAAGCTGCCGTCGACCGTGTATCGACCGCACTGCGGTCGGATGAGACCTACCGGGATTTAATAACAGAGGGGCCGGCCAGCGGCGGGGTGGAGTCCGTCGGCGATCAAGGCGTGATGCTCACTGTCACTGCTCGAGCGCGTCCGGCTGCCCGCTGGCAGGTCGCGGGTGAGCTGCGCCGGCGGCTGGCGGAGGAGTTCCTGAAGGAGCAGATCAAGGTTCCCTTTCCCACTACGCCGGGCGCTCCCGCCGAGCCGGAAGAACGCCCACCGCCACGGACGGCATCCGCCGAAGGCCCGCAAACGCCACCAACAGCGTGAGCTCCCGAGAGTGCTATATCCAGCGGCGGTACCGGAAGTAGCCCAGCAGCGCGACCGCAATCGCCACCATGGTCCCTGCGACGACCGGAAAGCCCCACGGCTCTTCGAAGCCGGGGAACTGGTTGTGCGAGAAGTTCATCCCGTACACCCCAGAGATAAGCGTGAGCGGCAGGAACACCGTTGCCGCTGCCGTCAGCACCTTCATTACCTCGTTCAGGCGGTTCGAGACAACGGAGAGGTACGTATTAAGCGCCCCGTCCGCAAGGTCCCGCAATGATTCGACCAGATACTCGACCCGCACAAGGTGATCGTAGATGTCGCGGAAGTAGATCGCCGCCTCTTGCCGGATCAGCTTCGGAAACTCGCCGCGCGAGAGCCGGTTCATGATCTCCCGCTGCGGCAGGGTTGCACGGCGCACCCGCAGCAGGTTTCGGCGTACCATCATGATCTGTTGGGGTATACCGCCGTCCGCCCGCTGCAGCACCCGCTCCTCGAGCCCGTCTATCGTCTCGTCCAGCGCATCGACGATCGGCAAATATTCGTCAACAATCGCGTCCAGCAGCGCGTGCAGCAACCAGTCTGCCCCATGAGCCAGCGCCTGCTGGTTGCGCTTGCAGCGTTCCATGAACCCGCTTATCGCCGGAACGTCCGTCCGGTGACAGGAAACCACGTAGTTTGGACCCAAAAAGATATCTACCTCGGCCGGCTCCAGCTCCGCGTTCGGGTCGTACCGGTTCAGAGCCTGGACGACAATGAAGATATAGTCTCCGTAATCGTCGATCTTTGCCGGGTCCATCCGCTCGACGACGCTGTCTTCTATCGCCAGCGGATGGAAGGTGAAGTTGTCGGCGAGGAATCTGCCTGCGTCTGGCGAGCGTACGGCGATGTCAACCCAAAGCAACCCCCGCTCATCACTGAGCGCCTTTTGGATCTCGGAGCCGTCGGCGCCCTCCTGCACCTCACCGGTGCTCGAGCGGTAAAATGCCTGGATCTGCCCCCCTGTTAGCATTTCGACCGCCATTCTAACCGGAATGACGGCCCGGCAGGAACCGAGTGCCCGACCTGGCTCAGTAACAAGAAGCTACGGCTTCGCATCTGTAGTAGCGAGAGTAATTTGGCGGCTCCTGCAAATGCATAAAGGCGTTACCACTGTAACTTTTGGCGATCAGCCGCGTTATACTCAGCAAATCACGATTATTAGAGGGGCGACCTCCTTCTGGTCCTTCCGGTAAACGGAAGGACGGCGAGAGGCAGTCTGGGGCGGGCTGCCTCTCGCGGTTTTTTCTCGGCGGCTGAAATCCATCCACGCGCCGGAAAACGTTAACGGAGTATTGGACAACGGCCCAGCAACAGGAGGTGAACATGCGTCCCATCCTGCCCGTCGCCGCAACCGCCCTATCCCTCGCCTTGGTGGCCCTGGCCTCGTTGCTGTTCACGGGACCCAGCAACGCCCAGTCCACGACTAACATCGAAGTCGATAATTTCTACTTCTGTGATTCCTCTCACCAAGGACCGGACAACCCCCCATGCGATACGACCGTTAACGTAGGAGATACCGTCACCTGGAACGTGACTACGGGTCCACATACCATCACCCAGTGTGACGACAGCTTCACCACGTGTCCTCCGACCGGAGGCTTCGACTCTGGAACCAAGAACTCGGGTGAAAGCTTCTCGCAGACCTTCACCACGGCCGGCACATTCGCCTACCACTGCAACATCCATCCGACAATGATGCGCGGTCGCATTACCGTGATGGCCGCGCAAGCCAGCGGCAGCCCAACAGCGACCGCAGCGGGAACGGCGAACCCGACAGCGAGCGCGGCCGCGACTGCCGCTCCGACTTCTGCCGGTACCACAACGCCCGCGGCCTCGCGAACGGCCGCTGCCGTGCCCACCACGGGCGGTGATCCCGGGGACGACGGAGCGGGCTGGCTCTCCCTCCTGGCCATTGCCGGCGGCACTGTACTGATCGCCGGCGGAAGCCTGGCCTTCGGCCTATTGCGCCGCCGAACCGCCTAGGCGCGGTTCTCGAAAAGCGGAAGGCCGCCCTCTTGGGCGGCCTTCCCTCATACCACTAAGACTTAAGAAGAGGCCTTCTCTTCCAGTAGAGACCTCAGTTCGCGAACGGTCTCTTCGCGCCAACTGCCCCAGATCGGGCCCTGCTGGAAGTCGTTGTACATATCGCGCATCTTGTCCCGGTCCTTCTCACGGTCCAGGCCGGCGAACAGCTTTTGCACCTCTCCCATCTCCGCGTTGGCCTTAGCCGGCCGCTCGATCCAGTGAGCGATGTAGCGGTGGTCGGCAGTATAGAAGACGAACGTCGGAATCGACTGACTCTCGCCGTGGTTCAAGAACTCGTTCATGATGTCCAGGTTGTCGTCTCTAGGGAACATCCGCAACTCCATCCCGGAAGCCTCCGCGATGCGCGCCACGACCGGCAGCCCGCGAAAGACATCCGGGCACCAATCTTCGCCTAACGCCAGCACCTTCGCCGGACCGCCCGGCTGCTGCACGAGGCGTTTGAACGCCGCTGCGTCGTCCTCACCCAGGACGGTCTCATCGTAGTTATAGTTAAACTTCTCACGGTTCCTCTGCACGCGCTGTTCCAGGTACTCGCTCCACGTTAGGCCGGAAGCGAAACGTTCCGGGGTAACTACGCTTTCCTTCTGTTGTGTCATTGGGGTCTCCTTCTATGCCGGGGCTGCCGGCGCGATGAGAATATCACAGGCCCAGTGCCCCAACAAAACGCGTCGACCACCGAACGGGCACCGTCCACACATACATGAGCTGCTACGCGATCTCTTTCGCGTCCTGCCAAAGAGCCAGCTTTTCGTCCAGCTCCAACTCGTTTAGGTCGGTACCACGCTCGCGGGCCAGCTCTTCGAGGCGATGGAACAGGCGCGTGAAGCCGCGACAGGTTGAGCGCAGCGCCTCTTCAGCATCGGCCTCGTACCAACGGGCAAGGTTAGTGAGCGCAAACAGCGCGTCGCCAATCTCCTCACGAGCTTTCGCAGGATCACGCGCTTCCCGCAGTTCGCGAACTTCCTCCTCGAACGCTTCCCAGGCCTGCTCGATCGATTCAAAGGCGAACCCCGCTTTGCTTGCCCGGCTCTGGATCACTTGCGCGTAGGACAGCGCCGGCAACGCGACCGGTATCCCGGTCAGCGCGGATTTCTCGCCGCGTTCAGCCCGCTTCAGCTCGTCCCATTGTTCGACGACCTCGTCGGGTGTCTCGGCGGTTGCCTGGCCAAAGACATGCGGGTGCCGGCGTACCAGCTTCTCCGCGATGCCACCAACCACATCGCTCAGGAGGAAATCACCCCTCTCTTCGGCGATCCGCACATGAAGAAGCACATGAAAGAGGAGGTCCCCAAGCTCCTCACAGAGGAGGGCGCTATCGTCCTCGTCAAGCGCGTCGAGCGCCTCGCTCGCCTCCTCCAGCAGGTATGGTCGGAGTGACTGACGCGTTTGGGCCCGGTCCCAGGCACACCCATCAGGACCACGAAGCATGGCGATGATCCGGCGAAGGCCGTTAACGCTTCGCAGGTCTTTCGGCGGCTCTCCCATCGACGCTCCTTTCCGAGGTACTGGCGCTATGTCATGATACAACGGAGACAGGAGACACTTGACTCAGCCCGGCGACCCCGAGAAGCAATGAACATCGGCTCGGCGACCAAAACCAGGGCCCGCCTCCGAGTATTCCGTGCACTGCTGATAGCCGCTTTCGTTTGCGCCGTCCCGGTGGCCCTGGTCACTACCACCATTCGAATCGCCGTTTCGGACACGGCGGTTTACGATTACGCCGTTCAACACTACGGCTCCCAGCAGGCGTCCGGCATCCCTGAACAGGAACTGCTAAAAGCCAACGATCAGATCCACGATTACCTCACGAATAACCGCAGCGGCGCTCTTTCCATCCAGGTCCGCAACCAGAACGGAGAAGCCGTTCCGCTCTTCAACGCCAGAGAGGTTGCGCACATGGCGGACGTCCGCGACCTGGTGCACCTCTTTTTCATCGTGCAAGTAGCAGCACTTGCAGCCCTCCTGCTGTTCGGGGTGCTGGTCTTCGTGCTCTGGAAGCTCAGGACGCTTGCTCTGGCAGCCCTGTACGGTTCCGTGCTCACTGCGGCCCTCATCACCTTCACCGGCATTTTTGCAGTCACCGGCTTCGATTCTGCCTGGTCCCAGTTCCACGGGATCGCTTTCAGCAACGACTTCTGGGAGCTTAATCCGGCGCGCGATCACCTGATCCAGATGTTCCCGGAGTCGTTCTGGTTCGATATCACAATCCTGATCGGCGCCTGCACGCTCCTGGAATCGCTGCTGATCTCGGCGGTGTCCGGTGCATATATGCTGTCGACGCGTGAAAAGGCGGCCGCCGCCGGACTAGGGACACCTGGCGCCCAACCGCGGCAGCCGGGCGTAGACCCTCCGGGCAGCCTGGCTTCTTCAAATCCGGAACGTTAGCGCGACGGCGTCGGCGGGAGCCGGGTCAATTCAGGCTGCAGGCGCAGTTAGTGCAGCCGCTGGAGCAACCACCACCCGTGATGGACGCGGGCTCCCCAATCTCGCTTCGCGTCATTGCAGCGAAAGTGGAAAGCACGCGCCTGCCCTCGCCGTGTCCGGACGGGCAGCTTGCCGGGTCATCCATGCGGCCGGCGGGCCGCAGCTGCTCGAAGCGTGTTTCGCACCTGGCGCAAACATATTCGTACAGAGGCACGTCGCCTCTATTATGCCAGACAGACAGGCGTGCATCGAAATCAAGCATGCGGCCGTCATCCCGCGCTAAAATCTGCCACGATGGAAGACGTGACGCTACGCGAGGCGCGCCCGCCCGACTTCGACGCGATCCTGGCGTTGTGGGAGCTAATGGAGGAGCGCCATACATCGCTGCCCGATCGTCGCGAATACCTCGAGGCTCTCCATCGCTTTGCGCCCGATCTCTTCCTGGTGGCCGAGGCGCGAGGAAAGCCTATCGGCACGATCGTAGGTGGCTGGGATGGCTGGCGGGGCCACATGGCGCGCCTGGCCGTAAGCCCCTACCTCCGGCGGTCGGGCGTCGCCCGCAGCCTCGTCAACGAAGCAGAGAAGCGCCTGCGCAAGCGCGGCGCGAAGCGCATCTACGCGCTCATTGACCGCAGGAACGAACTCGGCAAGTCCTTCTGGGCTGCGGCCGGATATACCGTCAACGACGATCTGGTTCTCTACACGAAGAACATCGAGCTGGACGAAGAACCCGGCTAGCCGCAAAAGAGAGCCACGCCGGTGCGGACTGCTTGCCAGTCTGTTTCGCAATTTAGTAGTATTTAGTTCGCTGGACATCGAATTGGACAGCCAAGAAACGTCCAGAAAGCTGGTCGCGATGCTGAAAGCGGTCAGCGACGCGAACAGGCTCCTCATCCTCGGACTTCTGGCTGAGCGGCCGCGGACCGGGGAGGAGCTTTCTGGTCTCATCGGCGTACGGCCGCCCACTGTGTCTCATCACCTAAAACGCCTGGCTCAGGCAGGCCTCGTCGACTTCGAGGCGGACCAATACTACCGAGTTTACTCGTTAAGGCCGGAGAGCCTACGACAACTGGCCCGCGCATTCGATCGCCGCACTCTATCGCGCCAGGCCCAACGGCCGAGCGCCGAGACGTTTTGAGGAGAAGGTCTTGCACGACTTCCTGGAGGACGGCAGGCTCAAGGCCATACCCAGGCAGCGCAAGAAACGCGAGGTGGTGTTACGTCATCTCGCCGGCAAGTTCGAGCCCGGTCCAAGCTATACGGAGAAGGCCGTCAACGAGGTCCTGCACAGGTACCACGAGGACGTTGCGACGCTGCGCCGGGAGATGGTGGGTTACGGGCTGCTCGCCCGCCTGGGCAGCGAGTACTGGCGGGCACAATAAGGCCCGGCAGTGGGGGTGCTGCCGGGCCGAGGGCGGAACCCGCAAACAGGAGGGTCGCGGGTCCTTGCGATAACTATCCTAACGCCTGACGCCTGTCCGGCGAGAGGCGCCAGGTTACGAACGTGTAACGGAGTTTACCGGTGTCTAGACCTTCCCGCCTGTGCCGAGACTTCACTCATAGAAAGAGCCGGCCGATTGAGTCTCTTGTCGAGCCATTTTCCCAAACGCCGATTCTCGATCGCCAAGCGCTGATTCTCACCCTTGTACTTGGTTAGCTGCTGCTTGAGGGCGTCTGTCCCTCGCTCCAGATTCGCCACCCGCCTTTGGAGAAGTCGCCGTTCGTTGGCGAGTTCTGGAGCCAGTTGAAGCGCTG
This sequence comes from Chloroflexota bacterium, assembly GCA_005880055.1. Taxonomy (GTDB): domain Bacteria; phylum Chloroflexota; class Dehalococcoidia; order SM23-28-2; family RBG-16-64-32; genus VJS01. The sequence continues at coordinate 7,351 of VBJS01000014.1, forward strand.
CCTGCCTTCGGAGTGTAGCTTCTTCTCCGAGCGGTCGATTCGCGTCTGGGTCAATCCCTACCCGCTTCAAGAAGTAGGCCAGTTCGATCACCCGTCGCAATACTGCCTGGGTTTTGCAGAGCGTGTCATCCGCTTTCGCCAAAAGGGTTTCGGCATCCTTTTGCGGTAAACGGCCCTGCGGTCGAGACAGTCCCGCCGTGATCTCATAGCGCCGACCGTCAATGGCATCTCGTATATCTTCCAGCATCGAAACGAAGCCCATGTCGGTTCTCCTTGGACGAGTGACGCGATTATACTTCGTCGGCTACGTCTGTCAAGAAAGGAAGGAATCGGGCCGCGACCGACCTACTCTAGCCCAAGCGGCCAGCCTACTCCAGGTAGTCTTTTAGCTTCTTGCTGCGGCTCGGGTGGCGTAGCTTCCGGAGGGCCTTAGCCTCTATCTGCCGAATGCGTTCGCGGGTGACGTTGAACTCGCGGCCCACCTCTTCCAGCGTGCGGCTGCGGCCGTCCTCCAGCCCGAAGCGCAGGATCAGCACCTTCTGCTCACGCGGCGTCAGCGAGGCGACAACCTCCTGCACCTGCTCCTTTAGCAGCTGGTGTGAAGCAGCCTCCGCCGGCGCCATGGTGCCCTGGTCTTCGATGAAGTCGCCCAGGTGCGAGTCTTCCTCCTCGCCGATCGGCGTCTCCAGCGAGACCGGCTCCTGCGAGACCTTGATGATCTCGCGAACCTTCTCCGGCGCGATCTCCATGCCGCGACCGATCTCCTCGCTCGTCGGCTCCCGGCCGTATTCCTGAACCAGCCGACGGCTAATCCGTACGAGCTTGTTGATGGTCTCCACCATGTGCACCGGAATGCGGATCGTGCGCGCCTGGTCAGCGATCGCCCGCGTGATAGCCTGGCGGATCCACCAGGTGGCGTAGGTGCTGAACTTGTACCCCTTGCGATAGTCGAACTTCTCGACGGCGCGGATGAGGCCAATGTTTCCTTCCTGGATCAGGTCGAGGAGGGACATGCCCCGCCCGATGTACTTCTTGGCGACACTGACGACCAGACGCAGGTTAGCTTCCGTCAGCCGCTTCTCCGCCTGGAAACCTTCCTCCTTCAGGCGCTGGAAATGCGGCCGGAAGCGGTCCTCGTACTGTGCCAGGCCCTCGGCCAGGTCATCAGGCAGCGGCGGCAACTTGGTTGCCTTCGCATCTTTGCCCGCCGCCTCCAGCGCCCGCGTCACCATCTCCTGCGTCAGTATGTGGGTGAGGATCGACATTCGGACAAGCATCCGCTCGGCGTCCGGTTCCTCGATCTTCAGTCCGGCCGCCAGCTTCGCCGCCATCTCCAGGTCCATCTCGGCATCGACGAGCTTGCGGAACTGGTCGTGGACGATCAGCTCCGGCAATGCCACTTTCTGGAGCCCGAGGTTCTTGACCACCAGGTCCACTGCCTTTTGCATCCCCTGCAGCTCCGATAGAAGGCCGGCCAGGACGTCAACAGCCTTCGCGTTTCTGCCCGTCTTCTCGAAGTGGGCGTTCTCCAGCCGGTGGATGTAATCGCTCTCCTCCATGGAGCGCGCCAGGCGCTTCTCGTCGTCGGCGGTGAGCAGGCTGACCTTCCCGATCTCCCTGAGATACATTCGGACCGGGTCGTCGATGCCCTCTTCAAGCTCGATATCCGCAAGTTCCGGCTCGGCTTCGTCGAGCTTGTCCGGCGCCTCGCCCCAGTCCTCCATCTCAATGGGAGTCCGGGTAGCCACGCGTGGAACTGCCGCAGGCGCCTCTTCTTCCGCCAGGCCGGCCGCTCCGTCTGCCATCGTCGGCGCGGACATCTCCTCCCGGGCCTCGTCCGCTTCTATATCGACGTCGGCGTCGCTGTCATCTTCGATGACATCTTCAAGCAGGTCTTCGGCAAGCTGGCTGCGCCGCTGCCTTCGCTCCAACAGTTCTCTGTCTCCGTTATACCGGCTAACCATTGGTTCTTGTCTCAACTGCTCCAGACCCGCTGTTTGTCTCTCTTCCATGCAACTTCAGTCCCGTCTCCATATCTCGCAACTGTAAATCTAACAACTCCTTTGTCCTGTCGTTTGTTTCAGCTTCGGCCCCCCCAATGCCGACCTCTTCTTCGCGATCCGCAAGTAGCGCCGAAATCGCCTGCTTTTCAGCCTCCAGGTTCCGCCTTTCCAGACGTAGCCTGCAATCCGTTAACGCTTGACGCGCCTCGCTCGGTTCGAAGGATGGCATCTTATGCTCAGATAGACGCTCTAAATGCCCGGCCATTTCTTCCGGGACATGTATACTAACACCTTCTGACTCGTGATCCTGCTTCAATGCAGCAAGAACCTTACGATTCTCGGCGCTCCACAGCAGCTCTTCCGGCAGGTCATCGGCCAGCCCGCGAAGCTCCGAATGGCGCAGGAGGAGTGCCAGCAGAAAGTCCTCTCGTGGATCGCTCCGAGACGCCGCAAGAACGGGCACGACCGGCTGCGCCTCTCTCCCGGCAGGCCGCACCCGCAAACCCTGCAAGGCGCCCGCGAGCTGGTCCTCCGGCGTCAGGGAAACGCGCGAAAGACGCTGCAAGTAGTGGGCCCGCACGACTGGATCCGTGACCGCGGAGAGAAGTGGTAGGAACTCCTGCACCAGCTGTGACCGCCCCCTCGGCTCGCTCAAATCGCGAGAGGCGGCAGCCGCTTCCAGGCGGTAGTCCAGCACCGGGCGCGCCGAATCAATCAACCGGCGCCAGGCGTTGGCATCGGCCCGGATGAGGTCATCCGGGTCACGCCCGTCAGGTAGGGACGCCACCCGCAGGTCGACATCGATGGTCTGCTGGTACCCGACAAGTCCACGCCAACCGAGAACCGGCACGGTCTGACTGCCGTCCTGACCGGCTTCCCGAACCACTTCGTGACCTCGTAGCACCGCCTGGTTACCTGCGCTATCCGCGTCAAGAGCAAGCACGATGACGGATGTCAGGCGCTTAAGAGCCTGCACCTGACGGCTTGTCAGGGCGGTGCCCATCTGCGCAACGACGGTATCGAAGCCGTTCTCGTGCGCCGCGATCGCATCCATGTAACCTTCAACCACCACAGCGAGACCCTCACGCCTGATGCCCTCCCTCGCCCGGTCCATGGCGTACAGGATTGCACTCTTGTCGAAGACGCGTGTCTGGGAAGTATTGATGTACTTGGGAAGCGATTCGTCCAGGGCTCGCGCGCCGAAACCCAACACCCTGCCTCTTGTATCACGGATCGGGAACGTCAACCGCCCCCGAAAACGGTCGTGCAGCCCCCTTTCGCCTTCCAGGACAAGACCGGCGGCGATCATCTCAGCGTCCGTGAAGCCCAGCCCCCGCAGCCTACTGAGGAGCCCTTCCCATTCCTGGCCGGCATATCCGAGCGAGAACGCATCGGCAACCTGTTTGCCCACGCGTCTTCGCTCAAGGTAGGATCGGGCCGCCTCGCCGCCGCGCGAGTTGATCAGAAGTTCGCGGTAATAGGCAGCGGCCGCTTCGTTGGCGGCGTACAGCCGCTGCAACTCTCCGTCCTGCTTGTGCGAAATGCTCTTTTCGCTCAGCCTGACCCCGGCGCGCACCGCCAACATGCGCAAAGCCTCTGGGAATTCCAGTCCCTCTTTGCGCATAACGAACGAGATGACATCACCACCCGTACCACAGGCGCCGAAGCAGTGCCAGCTCTGACGATCGGGCGACACGATGAATGAGGGCGTACGCTCGCTATGAAACGGGCAGGTGCTCTTGAACGTGCGGCCCGCCTTTTCCAAATGAACATACGAGCCTATGACATCGACGATGTCCAGGCGTGCCTTGATTTCGTCAATCTCGTTCATCTATTAGACCCGAATCAAAAGAGAGTGGACCACACAGCCATCAGGAAGGGGGCGCGGAAAACCGCGGGGGAACTCGTCGTTCGGTACACTTCTATTATAAAACAAACGACAGTGCAAATGGTTGCGCCGGACTCCCTGCTTCGCCGATACCCGGATCCAGTTACTCTGAGTGCGGACCCCTAGCCGCAATTGCGCTTCCCACTCGTTCGCTGGCCTCTATCGCAAAGCGGTCGGTCATTCCCGCAACGTAGTCGGCCACTCGCTGCCAAAGAGGATCCGAGGCGACGATGAAGTCGCTCTGTATCTCCCCCGAGTGCTGAATGTAATAGCGATAAACCAGACAAACGATCTCTTTCGCCTGTTCTGCCTCCTTCCGCCGCCCCTCCCACAGGTAAACCCGCTGAAACATGAACTCTCGGAGGATATTCGCCGCAGATGCCACCCGCTCGCTCATCGCGATCCGAACCTCGTTTGAAGAATCACGCGTCTCCTCGCCGGTCGCGGCCCACGAATGTTCCACCACATCGCACACCAGCGTATTGATCCGCTGTGAGTGACGAGATCCGAGCACCGTGGTCACCTCTCGTGGTAATTCGTCCTCCCTTATCACGTTCGCCCGTATCGCGTCGGCGATATCGTGGTTTACGTATGCAATCGCGTCAGACATTTTGACAATTTGGCCTTCCAGCGTGGCCGGTACGCCGTATCCTTCCGCAAACATATCCTCCCGTATCTTGGAGCTGTTGACGATTCCGTCCCGGACCTCCCACGTCAGGTTCAGCCGCTCCAGCTTCTCCACGACTCGCAGGCTTTGCTGGGCGTGGCGAAAACCGTGGGGCAACAGCTCGTCGAGCGCCTGTTCGCCGGCATGGCCGAACGGCGGGTGGCCGATATCGTGAGCCAGGGCAATCGCTTCCGCCAGGTCTTCGTTCAAGTTAAGGGCGCGGGCGATTGTGCGCGCAATCTGAGCCACTTCAAGGGTATGCGTCAGCCGGGTAACGAAGTGATCACCAGCCGGCGCGATGAAGACCTGCGTCTTGTGTTTCAGCCGGCGAAAAGCCTTACAGTGGATGATCCGGTCTCGGTCGCGTTGGTACTCCGTGCGGACTGGAGAAGGACCTTCCTTGCGCTCCCGGCCGCGGCTGGCGAAGCTCCTGGCCGCAAGAGGCGAAAGTGCCGACTCTTCCTCCTTGAGGCGGCGGGCGACGGCGTTGAGGTCCACTTCCGTAATTCTAACCGTCGGCCGACGGCGCCGAAAGGGGCAAGCGTCGCGCTTTTGCCCCGTCAAACGGTGGCTGCTATTCGACGGTTACAGTCTTTGCGAGGTTCCTTGGTTGATCCACATCGCAGCCGCGCCTGACCGCTACATGGTAGGCGAAAGCCTGGAGAGGCAACGAGGTGAGGACGGGATTCAGGAGTGGCGTTGCTTCCGGCAACCAGACGATGTGATCGGCCGTTTCCGCTATCTCCTGGTCACCTGCCGTGGCGAGGGCGACTACCGTCCCTTCGCGGGCCTTCACCTGCTGGATGTTACTGAGCATCTTATCGCGCAGCTGATCCCTCGGCGCCAGGGCAATGACCGGCATGTCTCGGTCTATAAGTGCAATCGGGCCGTGTTTCATCTCACCGGCGGCATACCCCTCAGCGTGGATATAGCTAACCTCCTTGAGCTTCAATGCTCCTTCCATGGCGACGGGATACTGAATCCCGCGTCCCAGGAACAGGAAGTTGTTGCAGCGGAAAAACTCTTGGGCCAGCCGCTCATACTCGCCGTTCCGCTTCATCACCTCGCCTGTCTGGAATGGCAGCTGGGCCAGCGGCTGCAACAAGCCGGCCATCCGCTCGCGGTCGATTAAACCCCGTTCTTGCCCTAGGTAGCAAGCCAACAGGTAAACGGCAGTTATCGCGGCGACATATGTCTTGGTGCTGGCCACTCCTATCTCCAGCCCGCAACGAGTGTAGACAACTCCGTCGGCAATGCGGGTAGCCTGTCCGCCGACCACGTTGCAGATGGTGACTTGCGGGCATCCCTTCAGGCGTGCTTCTTCCATCGCCGCCAGAGTGTCCACTGTCTCGCCGGACTGGCTCACGGAAACCACCAGCGTCTCGGGGCCGATAATCGAATCCCGGTACCGCCATTCAGAGGCATTTTCGGCTTCCGCTGGTATTCGGGCGATTTGCTCCATGAAGTAACGCCCGATCATGGCTCCATGAAGACTGGTGCCCATGCCTACCAGGAGAACTCGCCGGATTTGCCTGAGTTGGTCGGCGTCCAGGCCGATATCCTCAAGGCTAACTCGTGATTCGGAGAACAGCGCGCGGCCGCGTAGAGTATCGAGAATGGCCTCTGGCTGCTCCGCTATCTCCTTCTGCATAAAGTGCTTGTAGCTGCCCTTGGCTGCGGAGACAGGATCGTAGGGCACATCCTGGGGCACCTTGTCGACCGTCCGCCCATCCCGGCTGAAAGTAACGGCTCCGCGCGCCACGCGGGCCACCTCGCCGTCCTCCAGGAAGACGACTCGGCGAGTGTGGGGAAGGATAGCCGGCAGATCACTGGCAAGGTAGTTCTCTCCATGGCCGTACCCGATCACCACGCCGCCGGCATTGCCAATCCTCGCGGCGATTATCACGCCCGGCTCCGCGAGGGTCATCGCGAGAATGGCGTGCGCCCCGGAAATTCTCGTTATCGTTTCCCGCACGGCGGCGTCGATGCTGGCGCCCTCGCCCAAGTAATGTTCAATCAGATGAGGGATGACCTCTGTGTCGGTATCCGACTGAAAGTTATGGCCTTCGGCTCGCAGGCTCTGTTTTAGCTCGACGAAGTTTTCCACGATGCCGTTGTGGATGACGACCACTTTGCCAGAGCAGTCAGTATGGGGATGAGCGTTTATGTCACTGGGCGCTCCATGGGTGGCCCAGCGTGTGTGGCCGATGCCCTGCCGCCCACTCGCCTCCCTGGCTGCAACCTCCGCCGCAAAGGCATTTAGTTTACCGGCGCGCTTGTGAATCGCCATTTCGCCGGCGTCATCGAGGACAGCGATGCCAACACTGTCGTAGCCCCTGTACTCAAGGGCGCGCAGGCCATCGATGAGCACCGCCGCCGCTTCGCGCTCACCGACATAGCCCATGATTCCGCACATACAGCACTCCGATCGGAGGGAACGATTGAGAGATGATTCGCCCTAAAGAACGCCCGACGGGCGACTAAGTTTCGAGGAGCAGGCGCGAACGCGGCGTAGCGGTACGGCTAGTTTCGCGCGATTTTCCGCACACGCTCAACCACGGCCTCTACGGCAGAGTCAGGCGTGGAAGCGCCGGCGGTCACACCGATGCGGTCAACGTCGCGGAGCCATTCGGGCTGGAGTTCGTCCGCCGTCTCGATGTGATAAGCCGCCGCGCCTTCTTCCTGGCATACCTCAAGAAGGTGTCTGGTGTTGGCGCTCGCCTTCCCGCCTACCACGATCATTAGCGGCACTTCTGCGGCAAGTTCGCGTGCCGCCGCCTGTTGGCTGGATGTCACGTCGCATAGCGTGTTTATAAGCCTCAGCTCGCCGATTTCGCCAATCCGTTCGTGCATCAGTCGAGCCACGAACGCCGAGAAACGCTGGGGGCTCTGAGTGGTCTGTGAGATAACGGCTACCTTCGACGGCAGCTTCTCTGGTAGTGGCTGCCCGTCTTCGATCGCGATGCCGCTGCGGCCTGCCCAGCCAAGCACGCCCTTCACCTCACGGTGCTCGGGGTCGCCAAACACCAGCACCGTAAACCCCGAATCCGCCATTTTCCGTGCCCAGCGCTGAGATCGCGTCACGATTGGGCATGTCCCATCAATGATCTCCGCTCCCGTCTCCTCCACCTCTCGCAACACGTCCGGGCCCACTCCATGAGCGGTGATGGCCACCGGCCGCGAGCTATCCAGAGGCCGGGTATCGGTCCAGATGCCCTTGTCCTGGAGCTGCTGCACCACCTGTGGGTTATGGACTATCGGTCCTACGCTGATGATCTCTCCTTTTTCCTCGGCCGCGCGGCCCATGATATCAATGGCACGACGCACACCCCAGCAGAAGCCCATGTCTTTGGCGAGGAGGATTTCCATGTCCGCTTCTACCTTAACGGCCGGGCGGTGCGGACGCAACGCGGCCCGGCCGAGCCGTCCCGTAGACCCCGCGATATTGGGCGGGCAGGAGTTCGGCAATGTGAGCCATGATTTCAGCGGTGGCAGCAGCCACATCTTCTTTGGTAACCCGCTTTCGCTCGGGAAAAGCGATCGGGGGGCCGAAGCGAACCCAAATCTTCGTGCGATGGCGTAGATCGCGGGGGAGTTTGACATTCTCCGTGCCCCATATAGCGACCGGCAGAACGGGCGCAGCCGACCTCAATGCAATGATCGCGGTTCCCGGCTCACCCTCCTTGAGGCCTCGCCCGCCGCTCCTGGTGCCTTCCGGGAACATTCCCAGTACTTGTCCGCGCCTCAGGGCTTGGTGCGCCCGCCGCAACGCCGAGAGGTCGGCCTCGAATCGTCGCACGGAGATCAGCCCAAAGGCCCGAAAGAGCAAACCGACAAAGGGCGCCTGGAAGAGCTCTCGCTTCGCCATCCAGACCACCCGGCGCGGAAACACGTACGTCAGCACGGGCGGGTCAGCCACGTTCACGTGGTTGGAAACAAGAATGCAGGCGCCTTTCTTCGGGATGTGCTCAGCTCCCTGAACCTCGATGCGCGCAGCGAAGAGCATGATAAAGGAGACCCAGGTACGAATGTTGAGCCAGTAAAAGAGCGTCGTAGCCGGCTGCCTCACGCCTGCTCCTCCACCAGCCGCATAACCCTGCTCATCACCTCGTCCAGGGTCAGGCTGTCGGTCTCGATTATGACCGCGTCCGGCGCCGGCCGCAGCGGTGAGGCCGTGCGCTTCTTATCAATCTGATCGCGCCGGCGCAGGTCTTGGAGGACGGCGGCCTGTGTGACCTCCCGTCCCAGCGTTCCGAACTCCCGGTGCCTGCGTGCAGCACGCTCGTTCAAAGAGGCGTCCAGGTAAACCTTAAGATCTGCATCGGGCAGCACCACTGTTCCGATGTCCCGGCCGGCCATCACTATCGGCCGTGAAGCAGCAATGCGGCGTTGCAGGGCGACCAAGGCGTCCCTTACGCCGGCGACGCGCGATACCAGCGAGACAGCTTCCTCGACGTCCGGGCGTCGGAGCTCCGCGGTTACGTCCTCGCCATCTACGCTGATCGTCGCGGTTTCGCCTGACCCCGGCTCCGCGAGACCTACCTGCATATCAACGAGAGAGGCGAGACGAGACAATGCCGGCGCGTCCGTAGCCGGTATGCCCCGCTTGACCGCGGCGACTGTGATTGCCCGATACATGGTCCCGGTGTCCAGGAACGGATAACCGAGCCTGGCCGCCAATCTTTGGCCGACCGTGCTTTTCCCTGATGCCGCTGACCCGTCCACGGCTATCAATCGCGGCAACCCCGGCCGGTGCGCTAAGTGGTGCAGACCCGCGTCGGTAGCAATATCACCCATCGCTCCGATTATAGGAGATGGCGCGCGTGCGGGAATCAGGGGCCACGGAGCAACCCGGCCGAACAGGATATTGGCAACCGTCCGCGAAGTGCGTACAATACCGCATTAGCCCGCCCAATCCCGAGGAGTCATGCCCCGACTGCTCATCTTTGCTGCCGGCCTGGTCATTTCCGCGTCTCTGTGGCATTTGCCGAATGCGACCGCCGGAGAGCTACTCACAAACGGCGGATTTGAGTCAGGCACGGATGACTGGACAGCCAGCTTCGGGCAGCTAACAACCGTGGATGCGCCGGTACATTCGGGCAGCAATGCAGCCGGTCTTGCAAGCACGGCCCTTCAGTCGCACGAGGTCTACCAGTTTCTCTCCATCCAGGCCTCGACACCGTACGAATTCAGCGCCTGGATCTTCCTCGATGACACGGATGTGCAGCGCACCTTTCTGCGTATCTCCTGGTATGCCGGCGATGGCTCGCTTGTCAGCACCGCCGACTCACAGATGTTGACTATTCCCGAGAGCGACTATCGGTTCGTCTCGACAGGGTCCGTGCCGGCGCCGGATCGCGCCAGGACAGCCCGCGTGGGAATCTGGGTGCAGGCGAGCGGCGCGTTCACGCTCTATGCGGACGACGCCTCGTTCATCGGCCAGGCGGCCGCGACCGCAACGGACACACCAGCGCCAATCGCAGCGACGGTCAGTCCGACGCCGGTTCCGCCCGCACAGACACCGCCTCCTACGCCGAGACCAGGGCAGACTGCGCCTGCATCGCCCACACCCGGCCAGTCACGGGGCAGCAGGCCAACTGATCCCACTGAACCAGTTCAGACAGTCTTTCCGGAGCTGGCAAACGGTGGCTTTGAGCAGGTCCAGCCGGACGGCACTCCCTTCGCCTGGCGGGATATTGGAGCCGATCTCGCATGTGTCACCGAAAGGTTCATCGAAGGCGCTCGGTCGTTGCATATCGTCTCGCGTACCTCGTCAACCAAGTGGGCGTATCAGACGGTGGTAGTAGAGCCTGGGGCCACGTACGAGGCGGCTACTTACGCGATGACTATCGATGCCTCCGAGGCTTTTTTGAGGCTTACCTGGTACTCCACCCCTGACGGTGGCGGTCCGGCAATTGACTCTTCGGACTCTCTCGACTCCGTGGAGCCGGGTCCGGGCGTTTTCACACAGATAACCACGGGGCCCGTGCAAGCCCCGACCGACGCGCACACGGTGAAGGTAAAGCTGATGCTGAGACCGGGCTCGGAGGCGGAGCGGTCGGCCTATTTTGATCAGGTGGAGTTCAGCGCAAGTTCCGCCCAGCCAGCCGGCGAACGATCAGGTCCGGCGCTCGGTGGACAGCGTGCAGCACGACTGGCAGCCAATCCGGTCGCCGGCGCAGTTCGGGGCGTCGAGGCCGGCCCGTCGACGCCGGTGGGACTCGCTAATGTCACCCCAATGCCACGAGGCGCGGCCGCGGCACAAGCGCAGGCAAGCGGGGCATCGAGCTGGCTCGTTTGGCCCGCTCTGATCAGCGGCGGACTCGCACTGTCCATCGGGGTAGGCGGTGAGGTTCTCCGTCGCCGCCGTCGGCAAACTCAGGACGCCGGCCAACACTAAGTATCGCTGCCGTTTGCCTCCGGCTGGTCGGGCGGCCCAGCTGCGTTTTGTAATCGCTATGCAACCCGCGGGCCCGCTCCCGTCTGAGCGCGCTTCTCGCATTCTGGAGCGCTGGATCTTTTTTACGCGCCGCCGGCCAGCTTCTTCGCCTGGGCCGCCCGCGCCGCCACGCTCTCCGGTGTCATCCAGACGGCGGCGCCTCGCATCGCTTCTTCTTCGGTCTCTTCCTCAATGCGCATCAGCGCTTCCCGGACGAGGGCCAGCTTCGTGTGAGCATACGCGTCGCTGGGGAAAGCGCCCAGCCGGGCCGCCCGCCGCATCGCGGTCTCCTCGAACGAATCGTCGGATAGCAGTTCGGCCGCCACGCCCAGGCGCACTGCCTCACTCGCCGGGTAGATGGCGGCGCCCAACAACAGTTCGCTCGCCTGCTGGTGTGTCAGACGGAGCCTGACGGTCTCGAATGCCGCGCGGGGGAATGAAGCGCCGAGGGCGACCTCATTGAGGCCGATCCGGTAGTCGCCGTCCAACGCGAGGCGATAGTCGCAGGCCAGAGCGATGATCAGACCGCCGGCGATCGCGTGGCCACCGATCATAGCGATAGTCGGTTTCGGGAAGCCAAGCAGCCTGAGCATAGCAGTGCGGAGCGGCGCAAACGGGTTTCCTCCTCCCAGCCCTTCGCCCAAACCCGGCGCCCGAATATCAAGGCCACCGCTGAAGAAGCGGCCCGCGCCTGTGAGAACGACGGCTCGGACGGAATCGTCGGCCTCCGCAGCCTCCAGCGCGGAGGCCAGGTCAGCCATCAGGCCGGCAGTGATGGCGTTGGCTGGCGGCCGGTGCAGGGTGAGCAATCGCACCCCGCCCTCGCGGTCCTCGCTCTGCACGGTGGTCATGCGCGTAAGTGTAAGCGAGCGCGTGCCGGCTGTCAGCGAGCGGGCATCGGACTGGCAGTCGCGGATGCCGTCGCGCCTTGCACGTAGGCGTCCGGGACGAAGAGCGACTGCCCGAACTTGTCGCGGCCAAAATCTCGGATGATGTTCTGTGTTGCAGCGGAGGTTATGAACGCGGCGAAATCCCGCGCCGCTTTCGCATTTACCTGCGAATGTTTATCAGGGTTGACCACGATCACGTGATAGCTGTTGTACAGCGCGGGGTCGCCTTGGGACAGGATGTCAAGCGTGTAGTTGGCCTTCTGGGCAAGATACGTGGCGCGGTCGCTCAACGTGTAGGCGCGCTTGTCATTAGCAACGCTCAATGTGGCACCCTGTCCCTGGCCGGTCTCCTGGTACCAGCCCTGACCGGACGGCTGTATCCCCACCTTGTCCCATATCGCCAGCTCCTTGACGTTTGTGCCCGACTGATCGCCTCGGCTGATGAAGGGGGCGCCGGCGTTTGCGATTCGTGAAAACGCTGTGACGGCGTCCGGCGAACCCCTGATCACCGCCGGGTCGTCCGGAGGCCCTACGATGATGAAGTCGTTGTGCATGACGGCCTGGCGGCTCTCGCCGTTTCCGGCCGCCATGAAGTCCTCCTCCGCCTTCGGTGAATGCGAGAGGATGACGTCTGCCTCGCCTTGCTCGCCCAGCTTCAACGCTTGCCCGGAGCCGACGGCGTTTGTCTTAACGTCATATCCGTACTGGTCCTCGAACATGGGCACCAGAACATCGAGTAGGCCGCTGTCCTGCGTGCTGCTGGTGGTGACGAGGATCAGCTGATTGTTGCCTGAACAGGATACGCCCAGCAGTACCAAGAGGCACGAGACTAGCAGGAAGAGAAGTACGCGTGCGGCGATTGTTCGCATAACGGGTGTTGAACGCCTCGGGCTCAAGACAACACTCCCTTCGTCTAGCCTTTCAACTCGGGGAACGCAGCCCGGAACCGCTTGCGCACAAGCTGTGAGAGGCCGCCCGAAACGCGGTGAAAGCGGCGAATGATATCCTCCGCCTCCGTGGTCAGCGACGAGCCTCCGCCCTCTGCCCCACCGCTCCGCGACACAACCAGCCGCACCCCGAGTTCGGTCTCTATCTCGTGAAGCTTGTACCAGGCCGTGCGATATGGCACTCCCAGCCGGTGGGCAGCAGCAGCAAGTGATCCGGTATCACGCACGGCCTCCAGCAGCTGGATGCGCCATTCAGAAAGGACGACTCGGCCGTCGCGGTCAAGCCAGACCTTCGCGCGGGCGTCGACAGGTGCGCTGGCAGCGGGGCGCATGACGTTATGCGAACGCTAGCATAACGGTGGACGCACGGGCAACCAATCGGATTAGGGTCGGGCAGCCGTCGCGCTAGAGCGACGAGTAGACAGCGTCGATGAGCGGCTTCCAGCGCGGATCGGCCGTTGTGCTGGTCAGCAGCATCTTGTTCATCGCATACCCGAAGCCCATGCGGGCGTCCGGATCGGCGAAGCCCAGGGAACCGCCCCAGCCGCTGTGCCCGAAGGCGCGAGGATTCGGCCCGAGCGACTTCTCGTCGGGCGGGTTAAGGGCGAAGCCGAGCGCCCAGCGCATGTTTACGCCCAGGATAGCGTCCGGACCCTGGCACTGCTCCTCCGTCGCCCGTTGGTTGGCCTCCGGCGTCAGCACCCGGACGCCATCGATCTCGCCGCCGCGGGCGAGCGCGCCGTAGAGGCGCGCGAGGCCGCGAGCGTTGCCGTGGCCGTTGGCGGCCGGCAGCTCGGCCGCCCGCCATTCGGAGGTATTCGCCGACCCGGGCAACCCGAGTTCCGGCGGGTTGGCGATCGCCTTAAACGCCATCGAATTCGGATCACTCAAGCGTTCCGCGAGCGGATTGGGCTCATCCGGCACAGGCATGTCCGGCGGGACAATCTCAGCCACTCGGCGGTGTTCACTCTCGGCGAGCCCAATATGGAAGTCGAGCCCCAGCGGTCCGGCTATCTCTTCTCGCAGGTATCTCCCTGGGCTCTTCCTGCTTACGCGCCGGATCACCTCCCCCACCAGCCAACCATAGGTGTGCGCGTGATAGCCGTGCATTGTGCCCGGTTCCCACCAGGGCTCCTGCGCTGCCAGGGCGGCAATCATCACGTCCCATTTGTACGCGGAGCCGGGTGGCAGCGG
>VBJS01000084.1:0-7316 GCA_005880055.1 Chloroflexota bacterium
CAGAGGCTGCGATCACCGGCGCCATGCGGGCGCTATTCTTTGTAGGCGGGTAGAGAGAAGCTCACTTCAAGGCCGCCGCCTTCCGGCGTCCCGGCCCAGATGCGGCCGCCCTGCGCCTCTATCAGGCGCTTGCAGACGGTGAGGCCGATGCCGGCGCCACCCGCCTGCTTCGCGGTGCGGTCCGAGCGGTAGAAGCGCTCAAAGATCAACTCCAGCTCCTGGGCGCCGATGCCGGGGCCGTGGTCGCGCACGGAGATGATGATATCGCCGGAGCCGTCCTGACATGCCGTGAGTTCAATGGGCTCGTCCGGCGGGCTGTACTTGTCGGCGTTACTGAGCAGGTTGCGCAGTATCTGTTCGAGGTAGACGGCCGAGGCGGCGGCCGGCTCCAGCGCCTCGTCCACATGCAGTCGCAGTTGACGCTCGGGCCGTCGCCGGCTGACCGCGTTCGCGCTCTTTTCGATGACGCGCTGGACCAGGACGGGCTCTGTTGGCACTTCTTGTCCCAACTCGATGCGGGCGAGCACCAGGAGGTCTTCCACGATACGGTGGAGCCGCTCTGATTCGTGCTCGATGTCATCCAGGACGCTCTCCTTGCTCTCTTCGTCAAGGCTGGCGCCTCGCCTGCGGAGGAGGCGCGCGCCGCCGTAAACGGTGGTGATCGGTGTGCGCAGTTCGTGGGATACAAGACCCAGGAACTCATCCTTCGCTTCGTTGGCGACCCGTAGCTCTTGCTGGATCCGCTGGGACTCCGTGTAAAGCCGGGAGTTATCGACCGCGAGGCCGGCCCGTCGGCCTAGATCCAGCGCCAGGTCAACGTCCTCTGGGGTGTAGCGGCGGCCGGATTCGGAGGAAATCAGGGTGAGCACGCCGACGGTGCGCCCGCGGGCGATCAGCGGCACGCTGAGTCCTGATTTCAGGCCAAGCTCCGAGAGCAGGCGCAGATGCTCTTCGTCATGAGCAGCACGCGCGAGCTGTTCAGCGGTTATCTCCGGGTAGAAGCGGGGCTTCCCGGAGCGAAGCAGCTCCAGCAACTCCGGGTCGCGCTGGATGTCGGGTGGGTAACGGTTCTCCAGCTCCAGGGCAAAGCGCAGCTTCGCAGGATTGGTATGAACCACAGCTACTCTGTGAAGCCCGCCTTCTTCGGTGACGGTGTCGATGGCACACCAGTCGCCGAGGCGAGGGACGCACAGTTCTGCCAGGCTCCTCAGAGTTGTCTCGTGGTCCAGCGAGGAGGCGAGGATGGCGCTTGCTTCGGCAAGGAAAGACTGGCGCTCTCGGGCAACCTCTGCCTGGGCCCGGGCGGCCTGCTGTTCCCGGTAGAGGCGTGCGCGCTCTATGCCGAGCGCCACGCGATAACCGATGAGTTGAAGGAGGCGCAACTCTTCCTTGGTGAACGCCCGGTGTTCAACGCTGCCCACATGGAGGACGCCAAGGAGCCGGTCATCAACGATCAGAGGCACACCCATGAGCGAGTGGACGACCTTTGCGAGGAACGCAGACGCGAGCTTGGAGCGCGAAGTATCGTTCACGACAAGCGGCCGGCGGGTAGCGGCGATCCGGCCGGAGAAGCCTTCGCCAACGGAGAGTGAGAAGCCAGCCTCCATCTCTTCCCGCAAGCCGGCGCTGGCCCACACGGAGATGGTGCGGCCGTCTTCTTCAAGCAAGAGGATACTGCTGGTGTCTACAGCCAGCGTCTGGCGGATCGGTTCCAATAGCTGCTGCAGGAGTTGGCCCAGGTCCAGGTGCGCCAGCGCCGTCTCCGCTACCACCTCCAGGCGCGTAATCACCTGGTTCGCTTCCTCGGCCGCCTTACGAGCCGCGCGTTCAGCTTCGTAGAGGCGGGCTCGCTCCAGGGCCTGCGCTAGCAGGCGCCCGAGGGAGGATACAAAGGTCTTATCCTCCTCGCTGAACTCCCGCTCTTCCCTGAAGTTGAGCCCGGCCACTCCGATAGTCTGCCCGTCGACAATCAAAGGCGTAACGATGCTGGCTTGAAAACCCAGGTAGGGCAGGCCGGCCATGGCAGGGAACCGCTCCGCCAGGTAATGACGCGAGGGCGAGTACAGCGGCACGCCGGTGCGCGCGACTTCTGATGGGGGAAGGGGCGCGGTAAGCGGCACCCGCCGCCAGGGCTTCAAGCCATCCGACGGGTAGCCAACGGCGCTCAGTATGCTCATGGCAGTCCGCTGCCGGTTAATCTGCGCCACGCTCCCCGCCTGCGCTCCGAGCGCCCGCATGGCCTGGCGAATAACGGTGCTGGCCACCTGGCGAGGGGTGAGCGCTTCTGAAGTGGCGGCTGATGCGGCCTGTAGCCGGGCAGTGCGCTCAACCGCGAACTCTGCCTGTCGTCGCGCCTCTTGTTCTGCTTCATAAAGACGGGCGCGTTCCAGGGCTTGACCACAGAGACGGCCGATGGCCAGGAACAACTCCCTATCGTCGGGGTCGGGCAGCCGAAGCGCATCGAAAGTGAGCACCATCGCGCCTATGGCCCGGCTCTCCACGACGAGCGGGATGCAGGCGAAGGCGCGGCCGGGAGCGACGGGGATAGCGCCGAGGTCTGGGAAGGACGCGAGCAGGTCCTGAGCAGAAGGTGAAAAAATGGGTTTTCCGCTCTTGATCGCCTTAATGATTGAGGCGGGCGGATCGGCCGCGAACTGGGGCAAGGCGGCGGCGAATTGATCCGAGACACCACGCACCGCCAGGGGCTCGATGCTTCGTCCGTTATCCTTGATGAGACCGATGAAGGCGCTGCGCGCGCCGAGACCCTCCAATCCGGCGCTAGTGACAACCGCTGCCACCTGGGCGGGAGTGAGCGCTTCCGATAAAGAAGATGTAATGGCGAGCAGCCGCGAGGTCCTGCCTACAGCCTGTTCTGCCTGGGACCGCGCTCGCTCTTCAGCCTGGTACCGGCGAGCGTTGTCAATGGCGATAGCGGCACGCCGGGCCAGCTCCTCTGCAAAAGATAGGTCCTCCGGTCCATACAGCCGATTGCGGTCCGTGGAGACGAGGGTGATAGCGCCGAAGGACTCACCTGCCACAAGCAGTGGAACAATGACTGCGGAAATGGGATTGAGGCTGCGCAATAGCCTGAGGTGGCGGCTGTCTCTTGCCGCCTGGTCCAGCATGCGGAGATCAATTGTTTCGTGGAGTTCTGAGCGGCAGGACCGGGTAACCCGCGTTACGGGGTGCCATTCCGGCTCCTGCGGGTAATATACGGGGTCCATGGCCATGAGAGCGGCTGCTTTGCCCGCGTCCCGTTGGGCCAGGGCGAGCCGGCGTATGGCGGCGCCTTCCACCATATCAATGGAGCAGACATCGGCGAATGGGCCGGCGAGGAGCTGCGCCACCCGAGTGAGTGTATCGCCGTAATCCAGTGATGCCGCCAGCAGCGAACTGGCTTCGGCAAGCAGCTGTTGACGTTCCTCGGCCAGCTTACGGTCCGTGATGTCCATCGTGACGCCCCGCATGCCGATGGGGGTCCCCGCCTCGTCAGTGATTACCGTAGACCGCGCTTCCACCCATATGATGCGTCCGTCTTTCGCCTGCCAGCGAAAACGGCTGAGTCCGCCTTTGCCGCCGGCGAACATGGCGGCGGCCTCAGCACCGGCGCGTTCCCTGTCCTGCGGTGGCACTATCGTTAGCCAGAAATTGGGCGTGGACAGCCATTCCTCCACCGCGTATCCAAGCATCTCCTCGATGTGATCGCTCACGAAGTCGATGCGTTGGGACTTCTCGTCGGGGCGGCCGTAGGCTTCCCAGACCACGCCCGGCACATCGTGCACGAGGTTTCCAATGCGGCTGCGCTCGGCCTGCAGCTGCGAGACCAGAGTTTCACGCTCTTGTTCGGCCTGCTTGCGCTCGCTGATGTCGCGCACAACTCCTGTGAACAGGCGCCGCCCCCCTGTCCACATCTCGCTGACGGCCAGTTCGATGGGGAATTCGCTGCCGTCCTTGCGCCTTCCCGTCACCTCGCGGCCGATGCCAATGACCTTCTTCTCTCCTGTCTTCAGGTAGTTGCCGAGGAATTCGCCGTGCCGCCCGCTATAGGAAGGTGGCATGAGCAGGTTGATCTCGGCGCCGAGCATTTCCTCCGGCTTGTAACCGAAGAGCCGGCTGCTGGCGGGATTGACGGACTGGATCACGCCCGCTTCATCGATCGTGATGATGGCGTCGACAGCCGACTCCAAAATCGCTCGCGTCTGCGCCTCGCTATCGCGAACGGCCTGGCGGGCCGAGCTGCGTTCGATGGCGAAGGCGAGGTTGTGAGCGATGGTCTCCGCAATTCGGGATTCCTCTTGCGTAAAGGCGTGGGGTTCATCGTAATAAACCATGAATTTGCCGATGACGCGGTTTTGTGAGAGCAGAGGGATGAAGGCCAGACTCCTGATGCCTTCGCTCTCGATCACGTCGAGCAGCGCTTTGAGCGAAGGGTCCGTCCGGGCGTCGGGGGCATGGATAGGTCTCGCGTCGCTCGTCTCCGGCCGCCAGGGCGTATGGCCCGTGGTAGCACTACGGTATTCGTCCGAGAGGCCGCGCCACGCCTTGAAGCGCATGACGCCGTCTGGGTCAAAGAGGAGGAGGGAAGCCCTGTCCGCCTGCAGGGAACTGAGGATGACATCCATGCCGGTTTGGTAGACTTCATCAGGCGCGGCGTCGCGGGCCACGGCGGCGGCAATCCGGTGCACGCCTTCCAGCTGCCGCAGGTGGGCGGTGAGTTCGGCGGCGGCCCGCTTTTGGGACGTGATATCGCGCGTGAAACAGCGGGTGTGGATGAACTGTCCGTTCTCGAAGTAGGCGCTGGAGTCGATCAGGACGTCCTTGAGGGAACCATCTCTGCATTTGAGGGTAGCCGGGTGGTCCTGGATGATTTCACCGCCGGCGAGCCGCTCAAGGAGCCGCTTGACCACGCTGGGGTCGGCGTGAAACTCGGCGATGTTGTGGCCCAGATATTCTGCTGAAGAGTAGCCGAGCATATGTAGCTCTGCGGCGTTGACGCGAATGATCTCGCCGTCGGGCGCCACCCAGTGCAGGCCGACGGCGGCGTTATCGAAGAAATCGTCCAGGTCCCGGCTGCGGCGTAGGAGCTCTTCCTCTGCCCGGAGGCGCTTTATGAACTGTCCCAGCTGGTTTCCCATCGCCGCTACTGCAGCGGCAAGGCCAGCGTCCGGCTCGCGGCTTTCGCTGCTGAAGGACTCTATTACGCCGGCGGTCCGGCCATCGACGATGACCGGGAAGGCGAAGGCGCCGTGGATATTAGAGGCCTGGGCAGCGGGGGCGCGCGGGAAGTTTTCATCAGTGGTGACATCGGCTATCCATTCCGGTTTGCCGGAGGCCCAGACGCGGCCGGGGAGGCCAACGCCGGACGGGAAGGCCGCTTCGCGCGTCGCCCGTTCGAACTTGGGCACCGCAACCTGCGGCTCTCGGAAGAACTCGACGCAGCGCAGAGCCTTCTGACTTTCATCCAGCATCCAAAAGCCGCCTACCACGCAATCGAGGGCCTCGCAGACGATAGCGAGAACTTTGGCCATCGCCTCATTGACGCCCTGGCCTTCGGCAAGCACAGTCGCTACCTGGTATTGGGCCTCGAGCGCTCGCGAGGGAGGCCGCCTGGCACCGTTTTCGGTTGCCGGATGGGCCGAAGCCGCCGGCTTTTTCAGAGGCATGTGGTTCTCACGCGAAAATCAAGGCAGCGGTAACAAACGAGCTTTCCCAACTTGGGACTGCTACCGGTTACTGCCGCCTTCCCCTCTCATGATTGCGCAAATCAGGTGTGAGAGCATGGTATCGCCAAACGTGAGGGTTAACAATTACATGAACGCCGTTCTCGGTCTGTGCCGCCGGATTGATATTGAACTGAAATGTATATGCTTTTGTTAGCGTTTTGCAACGCCTTTGTTACTAATGTGTCTCGCCGCCCGCGGCGGGCATATCTAATCTCATAACATGCCTCTCGTTCTCGTCGTCGACGACGAGCCAGCCATTTTGCGACTTTTGTCGTTGATGCTGCGTGGACTGGGTTGCGAAACTATCTCCGCCGCCGACGCGGAGAAGGCGCTGCTCTACCTGGAGACAAGCGAACCTTCGTTGATCATTTCTGACGTCCGGCTGCCGGGGATGAACGGTGTCGACTTCGCCGAGCGGGTGAAGGCCGACCCGCGCTTTACGGAGACGCCGGTAGTCCTCATCAGCGCCTTCGGCGAGCCGAACGGAAACGGCAGCGGTCACGTGGCCGATCGCTTCCTGGCAAAGCCGTTCGATTTCGACGCCCTGACAGAGGTGCTCAGGTCGTACCTTGACCTCGAGGGTGAGGAACCTGCGCCGGCGTAACGGTGAAGCCCCTGCCGCGACCTTCTAGGCAGCCGACATCTCTTTGAGGAACGCCTCTACCGCCTGCCCACCGGCGCCGACGTCGCGCGGGTCGTAGAGCACGGACTCGCCCTCCAGGGGCACAAGCGTGGCGTTCGGGATCTGGTCCGCCATCGTCTCACCCAGCTGAAAACGGAAAAGGGCGTCGTTGGTCCGCTGCAGCACCAGGGTAGGCGCCTTCACCTCCGGCAGTAGCGGTGTAACGTCGGTTTCGTAGAGGCTCTCCAGCATGCGGGCCACCGCCTCACCGCTTGTCGATTCCCGGAAGAGCGCGCCGCGGCGCGCGTTCGCCTCGGAAGTCTCGCGGCCCACCATGTCAGCGAAGAGCTGGGAGGCCATCTCCCAATTCGTTCGGGCGAGCGCTGCCAGGGAATCCAGCTGGTCCTTGGGCATAACGTCGGCCCCTTTCGGGAAGGTCGCGACGAGGATAAGCCGCGTAACCATCTCCGGGTGGCCGGTCAGACCCCAAAGGGCAAACTCTCGCACTCCCAGGGCCTGCACCACCGCTTCCAGGTCCCGCAACATCGCTTCGTGTGAGAAGTCCTCCACCTCTCGCTCCGACAGGCCTGTGCCGCGTCCGTCGTAACGGATGATGCGGCGCCCGGCCCCCAGGCGGTCATAGAACGCCAGCAGCTCCTCCTCCACTACTTCTTGCATAGAGAACGATTCCGCGAAGTAGGGGATGAAGAGAACGGCCGGACCCTCTCCGTGGTCCGTGTAGGCGATGCGAACACCATCTTCCGTGATGCAGTACTGCACATCCGGCTGCCGTCCGGCGGCCTGCTTGATGGTAGAGATCGCCCTCCGGACCTCGCTCGGCGGGCCGCCGCGCTCGTCGTCAGACCAGATGATTTCGTGGATGACGTTCGTCCCGGCCAGGCCCTTTAGCTCCACTTCCCGCACTTCGCCGAAGCGCAGGTCACCGCCGCTTTCCACTAACGCCTTCAAGA
>VBJS01000084.1:7331-10450 GCA_005880055.1 Chloroflexota bacterium
CGATGCGGGCCGCCAGGATGACGTTCCTCCCGAAGAAGTCGGCGCCCTCTTTGATCGTCTCGCCGGCGTGCAGGCCCATGCGCACGCGCACCGGTTCTGGGGCGCCCTCGTTCCGTTCCGCCAACGCAATCTGGATGGCCGCAGCGCAATCGACCGCACGGCGGGCGGACTGGAAGGCGATCATGAAGCCATCGCCCTCGCTCTTCACCTCGTAGCCGCCGTACTTGCGCACCTTCTCCCGCACTATAGTGTTGTGCTCGCGAAGGACTTCCATGAAACGCTTATCCCCGAGGCGATCGGCGAGCACCGTGGAGCCTTCGATATCGCTAAAGAGAATGGAAACAGTGCCATCGGGCGCTGCGTGGGGCCGCAGGTCCGGCTGCTCGGCCTGGACTACCCGAGCCACAGTGTCTATTGAGGTCATCACGTCGCTGGAGGTAATTCCCTGGAAGGCCAGCTTCAGCCGCATGGCCCGCTCCAGCGCCGGCTGCATCTTCATATCCCGGAACTCCTGGACAACCGCGTTCAGGTGCCGCGCCGCCTCTTCCCGCTCTTCCGGGAAATGCTCGAAGAGTACAGCCGCCAGTGCCAGATGAACCTGGGCTGCTTCGCGGCGGTCCTTGATCCGCTCTGCGACGTCCAGGGCGGTCAGCAAGTGTTTCCTCGCAGCCGGAGCATCGCCTAACAACGCTGCGGCGCCTCCCAGCGGCCGCCCGCTGGTCATCACGGGTACCACGTACCAGTCGTCGGAGTCCTTGAGCCGGTCGTACAGGATACGCGCCGAGTCGGAGTCGGCTGTTTCAACGGCGGCCGCTAGAAGATTCACGAGCGTTAAAGTCTCAGTCCAATCGTCAGCACCGCCGATGCGCCGGTCGATAATCAGGCGGCGGACCAGATCTTTCGCCTCTTCAGTGCGGCCGGATGTGGCGAGCTGGAAGGCAAAGACGGAGTCCCCGTGCAGGAGGCTAGACCAGGACCAGCGAAGGGCAAGTGCCTCGTCGTAGCGCCCGAGGTCAACCAGGGCGATGCTTGAAGCCCACGATCCCATCAACTGGCCCCACAGCTCAATCCCAAGAGCGCCCGCATTCGCGACCAGGTCCTTAGCGATCTGCACCGCTCCCTCGAGTTCTCCTCGCATGCACATCCGGAAGACCTGGCAGAAAACTCGCCAGGAGCGGGCGTATGGGTCCGGCACTTTCTGGCAGTAAGCATCCAGTTCGTCCCAGTAACGGTCCGCCATCTGCCGGTCGCCGCTCTCAACGAATATCTCGGCGAGTGAGAAGAGGAGCTGGGCGACGAGCGCCGGCGCCATCCCCGAGCGAGGAACGCTACCAAGCTCTTTCGCAACCTCCAGCCGCTCTCTGTCCCACTTCTGAGGGCCGCCGATGACGATGAATGAGAACATCGCGTATGCCAGAGCTTCCGGGTCGCCGACGCGGCGGGCCAGCTCCAGCGCCGGCCGCCTCAGTTCCCAGCAGGCCTCCTGTTCCTTCATCGTCCAGTGCACCCAGGAAATTAAGCAGTCTGCCATTACCCGTTCGCGCGATTCGGGCTGCGCGTGCGTACCCACGCGCTCGCACCAGGTCCTGTACTCGGGCATGGCGAAGGCCACGCTGCCCCACCTGTAGATCATCGCCCATGCCGCTGTCTCCGCAGCGCGTGCCGCCCGTGTTCCCCCGCCCAGCTCTTCAGCGAGTTCAAAGGCCCTCTTACCGACATCCGAGAACACGCGTTCAGGCTCACCTCCCGACAGTAGAGCCGTGCTCAACTCCATTAGCAGCTCATACAGGCGCTCACTGTTCTTCGGGTCAAGGACTTCTTGCACTTCCAGTGCCTGGTGGAGCAGGCGGGCCGCCTCGCCGTACGCGTAGACCTCGGCGGCGCGGGCGGCAGCCAGCTCGCTGTACTCCACGGCTTTCTGGAGGTCTTCCTGCGTGGAGGAGTGCGAGTAGTGCTCGGCTAGCTCGGCAGCGTGGTCCTCCACGCGGCCGGCATACTGCGCCTCCAGCGCCTTCGCGACCTCGTTATGCAGGCGCAGGCGGCGGGGCGCGATCATCTCTTCGTATAGCGTCTGCCGGAAGAAAGCGTGCGTGAAACGGTAACGCACCTCTCGCTGTGCGGGCATTTCCTCAAGAAGCGAGATCCGGACAGCCTCCTCCAGCGCCGAGAGAAGCTGGTCTTCTTCGATTCCGGCCACCTGCTGGAGTACGGCCACTGAGAAATCGCGGCCGATCACTGCAGCAACGCTGAGGACGCGGCTGCAGCCTTCGCTGAGCCGCGACAGACGCCGGCCGATGACATCGCGCAACCCTTCGGGAATGTAGTTGAGGAGTGAGTCGGCGGTTACCACCCACTGGCCACCCTCGCGCTTAATCAGCCCTTCTTCGGCCGCGTTGCGCACCATTTCCTGCACGAAGAGCGGGTTGCCCTCCGTCTGCCGATAAATGGCTTCGGCGAGCACATACGGGAGCTCCTGGCCGGCGATGTTTGACAGCATGCGCTGCACTTCTTCCGGGCTGAGCCCGCGCAGGGCGATCCGCGCGAAGGAATCGACTCGGCGCAGCTCGGCGAGGGCGGCTGAGAGCGGATGTGTCCGGTCTACCTCTACGTCCCGGTATGTGCCGATTACCAGAAGGCGGGCGCCGCCGAGATTACGCGAGATGTGGACGAGCATCTCCATCGTGCCTTTGTCGGCGTCGTGCAGGTCCTCAAGAATTATGCAGAGGGCGTTTACAGCGGAGGCGTTGCGCAGGAATCCGGTCACTGCCTGGAACAACCGGAACCGCTCCTCCTCCGGGTTGCCGGGCGGCGGGAGCTCGATCCGCACTTTGTCTCGCACTTCTGAGACGATGCGCGCCACTTCGGCTGCGCCGGAGCCCAGTTGGTCCGCGAGTTCATCCGGCGTCCGCGAGAGACTGTAAGAACGGAGGGCCTCAACGAACGGCAGGTACGGCAGGGATAGTGAGCCCTCTTCGTAGCAGTGCCCGGTGAGCGTGCGGCCGCCGCGCATGCCCGCATAGGTCGTTAGCTGTTCAGTGAGTGTCGTCTTCCCGATCCCCGGCTCACCGACGACCATGAGCAGGCCGCCCTGGCCGGAAAGGGCTGCGTCAAACGCGGAT
>VBJS01000085.1 GCA_005880055.1 Chloroflexota bacterium
TATCCCATACGTTTCCTCGCTACTGACCGTTCGTGGAGGCCTGAAGCCTGCCTGCCGGCAGGGCGATCCGCCACATTCCGGTGCTGAACTTCAATGTCGCGATTTCGTTGGGCCGCAGCTCGAGCTTCACCACTCCGTCCTCGACGGCCACTCCCTCCGCCCGCTCCTCATTGAGGTCGGTCCGCTCCACTCGGCTGAACGGCTGATTGAAGCGGAGCGAGCCTTCGACGGCGCGCGACGCGATATTGTACACCCGCGCGATTATCCCATCGTCATCCTCCGCTGTCTTCAACGCTGAGAGGACGATCTCCGGCGGGTCGATATCGATGAGCGAGCCTTCCATCGGGAGAACGCCGGACCCACGGGCCGTTCGGACAGCGCGCAGCGGCCGCAAGAAGCGATGCGCTTCGCGGTAAGCCGTCTCCCGGCCGCCGGTGTGCGGAATGATCGAGTAGTGGAACGTCCAGCGGCCGGGCATCTGGGCGCCGGGTGTGAACAACGGCGGGCCGGCATGTCCGCGCCGTGTGCGCAGGTCGTCGCGCGAGAGCCAGCTAACGCACCGGAGCAGCGTGAGCGCAATGGTGATCGATCCGTCCGCTTCGGGCAGCGCCTCGTATTCAGGCAGGCCCCGGTTGGCGATCATCATGCCACGCGTCGTGTCGCTGATATCGACGAACGCCTTCTGCGGGTAGGTCGCGACCGGCGTTTCCAGCCAGTCGTCGTCGAAGTCCGGCAGTCCGATCGGCCGCTCGATCACGCCGAAATGCTGCTCGGCAGAGGACCGGTCAGCGCCGATGCCGGTAGGGAAGTGGACACCCAGGCGGTGGTCCTCGGCGCCGTTATTGATCTCCGTCTCGAAATCGATACGAGCGACGCCCGGGTAGAGCCGTACGCGGGAGACGATCTCGCAGCCCACCCTCTCCGCCGAGCGGCCGCTGCGGTCATCGGTGAGCCTCGCCGGCAGCGAGTGTGTCTGCCGTATGTCAAGCGTCGAGCGTGCCGGGCCGTGCTCGGTTACCCGAACAGTGGCGGGCCGTGCCGGGCCACTGATGGACTCATCGTACTCCGGCGGGCAGTACGCCGTCTACAAAACGGTTGAGCCCCGCGTAGCTCGCGCCCGTCGTCTTGTCTTCAACAGTCAGGGTGCCGGCGGTCCGGTCGGCGCTCACCCGGAAGAACTCGTTCTCAATCGGCCCCGGTTCCCTGTTCCGAGTTCCCTGTTCCCCTTGTTCCTTATTCCCGCTTCGTTCTTCCCTCTCCACGTACTCCACCCGCATCACCTTGTACCCGTATCCGGGCACGTCCGGCGCGACGAAACCCACGACAATCCGTTCCCGGCCGTCGCGCGGGGAGTGATGTCCCCGCTCGATCACCTGTACGTCGATGCACCGGCCGTTCGCATCGATGAGATCGTGCGGCTCGCGCCCTTCCGGTACAGGCAGACGCAGGGTGCAGAAGTCGGTCCTTGGCCCGTTCTCCGGGTTGAAGACGGCGACGCAGGTGTCGCCGGGCGGTGAGGCGAGCTCAGCGATGAAGCGCTGCGACTCGAAGGTGACAGCCTCTGCCGCCTGCTCGGCGTGGTTGAAGCGGGCGCCCACGTCCACATAGACGGAGTCGACCGAGCAGCCGGTCACGGAGTCGTGCGGGCCGTTCTGGAGCAGCTGCCGCCAGGCGTTGCGGAGAAGACCCTTGTCTGAAGCGGTTCGCTGGCATGCCGCTTGAGGCGCTCGTTCCCCTTCGACGCCGCTCAGGGCAGGCTTCGATACCTCAGGACGAGCGGGAAGAGACGCTGTCCTCAGCATATGCGTCCAGGCGGCGGCAGGTTCTGCATAGCGCGCGAGCAGGTCCTCGCAATGCTGGTAGCGCTGCTTCGTCCAGATGCGCGTCGAAAGGACCCCGGCGAGCACGTTGGAGCGCTTGCTGTTCCGGAACTCGCCCTCGACGACCTGCAATTCGTTCTGGCGATCCCCGAGCGCCCGTTTCACGAGGTCGACGTACATCGGGTAGTCGCCGTGCACCAGCTCCGCATCCTCAAGGACTTCGTTCGCCGCTTTGATGAACCGCGGCAGGCCGTCGTGGGCGGCCATATGGTCGGTGCCGTTGGGCACCAGGCAGTATTCGGTCGTTGCGTACGGCTCAACGCGGCTACGCATGTTCTCGATGCTCTTGAGGAGCGCCTCGCGGTCCTCCGGCAGCGTCTCCAGCCCGCCGTAGCCGTGCGGGAAGTGGAGGACGAGCACCTCGGACCCGTCCGGCGCCCGCCAGCGGAACTCCGAGGTGCTCACGTTGTCACCGACGCCGCGCCAGATGAGAACGGAGTCGATGCCGAACCCTCGCAGGACCGCCGGCAGGTGCATGATGTGCCCGAAGGCGTCCGGCGAGTAGCCGACCATCATCGGGCCCCCGTACTTGCGGGCGGAGCGGATGCCGGTCATCAGGTTGCGAATGTGGGCCTCGCCGCCGATGAGGAACTCGTCCGCCAGCATGTAGTTGGGGCCGATGACCAGCCGCCCGTCGCGTACCAGCCGCTCGATGTCCGCGCGGCGGTCCGGGCGTATCTCCAGGTAGTCGTCCAGCGGCACCGTCTGGCCGTCGAGCACGAAGTGACGGTACTCGGGGTCGCGGTCGAGCAGTTCGAGGAGGCCGTCCATCGTCCGCACCAGCCGCGCCCGGAACTCCTCGAACGGCGAGTACCACTCGCGGTCCCAGTGCGTGTGGGAGACGACAACGAAGGTGCGCTTAGCCTTCGCCAAATGGGTCTCCGCTCTGTTCTCTTGGTGACTCCCTGCTCTTAATGGAAACACCCGTCCGGATAGATAGTTCGCGGAGAAAACCGGCTTTCGCCCGCTTGATTACTGAGAAGTAATAGCGATTGAGCCCCGTGCTCAAAGAGAAGTGATCCAAGAACAGGGCGGTCCCTGGTATCCGCCAAAACCGGGGGATATCTCCGTCTCGCAACTCGCGAACCTCGTGAAAGTACACGCTAATAGGGCGCTCCCAGAACGTAAGAAGGCCCGGAGAGAACAAAAGACGCGTGTCCGTAAAGTATAGAAGACCATTTGCGCCGAAGAATTCTCTCACATGCCGTCCCCAGACTCGTTGGATCACTTTCTCGTCCGGCAAGAGGTCAAGTGATTTCGTGCGCAAGGAGCGTAGCCTTGTCGGTCGAGTATTCATAGCCGGACGCGTGCCTCGTCGGGGGCTGAAGCCGCCGACCTACGGGGGGTCGCTTGGAGCCAGATCGGGTTTGTCATCGCCCAAATCACTTCGCCCCGCTCCGGGCGACCGCGATACCCGCGGAGCTCGGCGCGCAGGTAGCTGCGGCCGGCGGGTTCGAGCGAGAAGCGATAGTCGGTGTCAACGTGTGACAGCGGGATGATGTCGATGGGGACGCCGTCCGAGATCAGCCAGAGGCGGCGATCCATTCCGCCCCGCACCTGCACGCGGAAGTCCACAGGCTTGCCCTCGGGCGCCTCGACCGTGTCGCCCATCATCTTCTCGAAGCGGCCGTCCCCATCTTCGTCCGCGGTCAGAATCAGGTGCGCGCCGTTCGGGGCGTCGGAGACGAAGACATGGCCTTTACGGATGGCGTCAAGAATCGCTCCTTCATCCGTTGACCGCTCCGCTCGTCCTACGAGTACCTCAGGACGAGCGGGAAGGGATGGCGTTGCTGATCCGTCGACGAACACCCATGTTGTGGGCTCCGCGAGGCCGTGCGGGTGGCGGGGCGGGGCGGGCGGGATGGAGTGGGTATCCGAACCGCCGACGGCGACTACGCGCTCGCCCTGGCGCAGCAGGCCGTCCCAGCGCTCCAGAGACTCCCAGTTGTAGAAGCGCCAGGGCGCCTGCCAGACCTCCATCGCCGGAAAGCCGTCCCAGCCTTCGAAGAGCCAGGGCGGGCCCACGCACTTCGGGTGGTTGATGGAGAGCATCGCGCCCTTCTCGCGCACCCATCGCTGCAGCGATCGCATTGACTCCTCATCGCCGCAACGGAAGTCCACCCACTCCCGCAGCCCCCAGGTGTTGGCGTGGCCCCAGTATGTCGTCACCTCTTCGCCCGGGATCAGCGTGATCGGTCCTTCCAGGAAGGACGAGAGCCGGTCCAGCTCTTCGTGGTGCGTCGTCGTGTTGTGGTCGGTGACGGCGAGGAAATCGAGGCCCAGGTTCACTGCGTGCCGCACGATGTCTTCGACCGAATTCAGGCCATCGGAGTGCACCGTATGGCAGTGCAGGTCGCCGCGCAGCCAGCGACCGTGGCGGGGCGTGGTCGCGGGTATCGGGCTGTCGTACTCCGCTCGCCCTACTAGTGCCTCAGGGCGAGCGGGAAGCAGCGTTGTCGCTGGCTCCGTTGTGTGGTGGAGTTCGTTCGCCTCGGTGGTAAGCGTGACGGTAACGTCGTCTCGCGCGCCGGCGGGCTGGATCCGGTCCACGCCCAGCATGACGTTCCATTCGCCGGGGAAGAGCGGGCCGCGGATGTAGCCGGGAGTGGCGCAGTCCGGCGCGATAAAGAACTCCCGCTTGGCGGTTCCGCTCCAGCCTCGGAAGCCGGGGGCCTCGACGAACTCGTGTCCGCGCGAGTCGAAGATGCCGATATCGACGGTGTTGCCCGGACCCATGCCGAACGGCGCGGTCACAGCGTCCGAGTAGCCATAGGAGACATCGATGCGACGGGCGTTCTGCGGCAGGTGAAAGGGAAGATAGAAGTAGCGGCCGCGCCGGAAGTCGTCAAACGTGATCCGCCCGCTGAGGCGGACCGTCTGCGTCGCTATTTGGGGCTCCTTTCGGCTGCGAGAATAGCACAGCGCTTGGCCGCTGAATATAGAAGCGGCAGCGTCGTCTCTGCGGGTCTATGATGACCGCGTGCCCACGCTGCTCCGCGCCGCCCGCCTGCTGACGCCTAGTGAAGAGATGCGGCCCGGCTCGCTCCTTATGGAGCGCGATAAGATCGTCGCCCTCGGTGCGGATGTGGCGGTGCCGGAAGCGGCGATCGTCGATCTGGGTGATGCAACCCTCGTGCCGGGCTTCGTCGACATTCATGTCCACGGGGGTGGTGGCTTCTCGCTTTCAACCGACAATGGACGCGAGATCGAGTCGTACGGGCTACGGCGGAGGAAGCGATGCGCTACCTGAGGACGGCTGCCCAGGCCGTAAGCGAATCGCAACCGGGGCGCGCGGAGCTGCTGGGCCTAAACCTGGAGGGGCCGTTCGTAAACCGGCTGCGTTCCGGCGCCCTGCCGCCCACCTGGCCGCTGCTTCCGGACAGGCGGATGCTGGACGGCCTGCTACAGGCAGCCGGCGACAAGCTCCGCCTGATGACCATTGCGCCGGAGTTGGGGGGCGCCGGGCAGATCATTCGCACCTGCTTACAGCGAGAAGTGGCGATATCGCTGGGTCACAGCGATGCGGGCTACCAGGACGCCGCGGCCGCCTTCGCAGCCGGCGCCTCGCACGTGACGCATGCCTTTAACGCCATGCGACCGTATCACCATCGTCACCCCGGCATCATCGGCGCTGCCTTGGAGGCGGAAGGCACGACAATAGAGGTCATCGCGGACGGCGTGCACCTGCACCCGGCAACCCTCCGAATGATGTTCCAGGCGTTCGGGCTGGAGCGCATCGCACTTGTGACCGACGGCGTCGCGCCGGCAGGGTTGGAGGCCGGGAGTTTCCGCACAGGCGACGAGGAGGCGCGGCTGGAGGGTGGGCGAGTTCTGCTGGCAGACGGCACGATCGCCGGCAGCGCCGCAACGATGGACGCAGTCGTGCGCAATGTGGTCGGCTGGAGGATAGCGTCACTAGCTGACGTCGTGCGGATGGCATCCACAGTGCCGGCCCGCGTCGCCGGCGTCGGCGGGCGCAAAGGACGGCTGGCAGCGGGCTACGACGCGGACGTGGTGGCCTTATCAGGCGGGTTGGAAGTCGCGGCCACCTGGACCCGCGGCGTTCGGACTTCGTCGGTAGACGCCTAAGAACCGACGGGAGCCCCGACCGTTCGGCTCCCTGGCCTATTCCGCGCACTGTAACTGCCCCGTTTAGGCCACGTCTTACTTAACGGACTACTCCAGAAGACGGCGGTGCAATGGACTTCCCCCGGACACAACCGGAAATGATGTCGGAAGACGAGCTCGCCAGGCACGAGGACGGGATCAACCGCGTGGCCTGGACGGGCGGCCTCACGGTGGCATTCGTCACCTGTATATTGCTGACGTTCCTGCTTCTCACACAGGCGGAGACCTGGTGGCAGTACTCGGTGTACGTGCTGCTGGCGGGCATACCCCTGAGCTACGCCGCGTTCTCTAACTTCATCGTCCGCCAGATGCAGGTGATGCTGCTTCACCGCCACCATGCTCAGCTTTCGTTGAAGGTCAACGAGCTGCAGGAGATGGCGTCCAAGGACGAGCTCACCGGTCTCTACAACCGCCGCTACTTCTACCAGGCCATTCAGAACGAGCTGGGCAAGGCGCGCGCCGCCAAGGAAACCTTGGCGCTGTTGCTGATGGACCTCGACGGGCTCAAGCGAATCAATGACGAATTTGGCCACGGTGTCGGCGATATCGTCATCGCGGGGCTGTCGCGGGCCATCGTCAAGCACATTCGCGGAAGTGACGTGGCCGCCCGCCTGGGAGGCGACGAGTTCGGGATCATCATGCCTTCGACCGACAAGCGAGGGGCCTTTTCGCTGGCGCGGCGGCTCTGGGAAGAACTCGAACAGACACCGGTGTACGAGGAAGACGGCAAGTACGTAATGGTCACCGTCTCCATAGGCGTCTCCGGCTACCCGTGGGGAGGCGAGGACCTTGACGAGATGATCCACTGGGCAGACTCCGATATGTACGCGAACAAGGTCGCCCGCAAACTGCCCAAGCCGCCCGCCGTTATCGATCCGTTGGTAGAGGCGGAATCTATGCCGGAAGACCTAACACCAAGCCTCTGAGAATCTTTTGAAAGCAGGACGAAGCATGAGCGCGAAAAAAAGCAAGAACGGAAGGCGCGGCGGCGTAGGCAAAAAGGTGTTGTTCTGGGGAACCGTCTTCATTGGCGGAACCTTCCTGGCGGCGGTTGCCTTCGTCGCGGGCTGGGCGCTCGCTCTGGGTATCCTCTGCACCCTCCTCTTCTATGCCCTCTGGTATCAGTGGCGCATGGCTCGCAAAGAACGCGCCGGGGAGAAGGACCGCATCTCCAGGGCTACCGCCGACCGAGACTCCGTCATCGAGGTCCTATGCGAAGCCCTCGGTCTTCGCGAAAACGTCAAGCTGGCTTACGACGAACGAGTGGCGCACGTGGCATCCATATTGGCCTGGCAAATGGGGTTGCGGGAGGATGAAGTGCGTCTGGTGCGCCAGGCGGCAATCTTGCATGACATCGGGAAGATCGGCATCGCCGAGGACGTCCTCGCCAAGCCGGCCCCGCTTAGCGACCAGGAGTGGGCGGCGATGAAGGGGCACCCGGAGGTCGGTTTCGGCATCCTGAACCAGATAAGTTTCCTTCACGACGTGGCGCAGGTGGTGCACAGCCACCACGAGCGGTTTGACGGACAGGGCTACCCGAAAGGTCTCAAGGGCGACGCCATACCAATCGCCTCGCGCATCTTCGCCGTGATTGATTCGTACGTTGCCATGACTTCTGACCGGCCGTATCGCAAGAAGATGCCACACGATATCGCTGTGCGCGAAATTGTGCGCAACTCGCTAACTCAATTCGATCCCGAGGTCGTGCAGGCTTTCCTGGAAGTCGAGAAGAACGGCCTCCTTGAGGAACCGGAGGGCAACCATAATGGGAGGGCCGTCAGGGCAAGGGTAACCGCATGAACGCTACGACCGAAACGATAGCACCTGCCGATGCAAACTCGGACGCAGCCGCGCCGGCTCTCCGCGTCCTGGTGCTCGACATCTACATGGACAGCCACCGAGTGCGCGGCGAGCTTCGATACACGGGAGTCGGACGCCGGCTCGTGGATATCCTCAACTCTATCGAGGCGGGTGGTCATCTCGCTCTGCACAACGGCCGCCTCGAGCCGTTAGGACGTGAGGAGCCGGATTCCCGTGTGTTTGGCCGCCTTCAGGTGCGCCGTGAAGCCATCATTCTGGCAGTGCCTTCAGGTGATATACCCGCTTCGCCGCAACCCATGGAAGCGGTGCACAAGGCGCCGTTCCCGGTAACTTTCGTGGTTCCCGGCTACGAGCTCTCCGGGAATGCGTACCTTCTGCCCGATGCCGACCCGGCGCTGGCGCCGTTCCTGGGAAGCCGCCACTTCATTCCGATGACAGACGTGACGATTACGGCAGCCCAGCAGGGCGCTCCGCTACGCGAAGAGCCGATCCTCCTGGTGAATCTGGCCCGCACGTTATTCTACGCGCCGCGCTGACCGGCTGCCGGCTGCGCTAAAAGTCGTCCGGTAGCGCCGAACCCGCGCGCCGGGCCCAGCGTTCGATACCGTCAAAGCGCACACGACGGAACTGCTCGCCGTACTCGAAGCCGGCGCGCCGGCCCACGGATGCGGCCCAAGCCTTAATCTGCGCCTCGATGACCGGGCGGAAGTCCTTGGGGTCGGCGTCTGCCAGGAACGGAATATCCAGTCCCGACGCGGCAAGTTGCAGCTTCAGATCAGCCACGGTCATCTCCATCTGGCAGCGGTGCGCGCACAGCGCGTCGATCTTGCGCCCGATATAGTCGGTGATATCCACGGTCTTGTTCGCGTCCCTGGGCGATTTGGCGAAGAAGTAGCGCTCGCCCACGTAGTGCGGGGCGAAGCCTGCCTCCCGATGCTCCGGGTGGTAGAGGGGGAAGTGCGAGAACATCGCGGCTTCTGTCGCCGCCCGGGCGACTGCACGGTGGTCCTGGTGGTCCTCGTACGGCGCGTGCGGGTCCCAGGTTAAGAGAACGTCCGGCCGGTGACGGCGGATCGCCCGCATGCAGCGCTCTCGCAGTTCGTTGAGGGGCGTTTCGGAGAGGCGGCCGTCCTCGTAGCCAAGGAACTCCACGTCGGGATTGACACCCAGCACTTTGGCGCCGGCCCGCGCCTCCTCCCTTCGGGCGTCAGCGGTAAACTCCCGGCTCCAGTCGGGGTCGAGCGTGCCGCGCTCGTTGTTGGTGGCGATCAACTCGCGGATTTGGTAGTCGAGGTCCGCCATCTTCGCGATCGCACCGCCGGCCATGAACTCCATGTCGTCTGCATGGGCGACGATGACGAGAACGCGCTTGGGCATCGTATTTCGGGCTGGCCCGCGGCTGAGCCTTAGCTCCGCTTGGTTCCGGAGGCTTCAAGTTGCCGGCTGTCGAACGCCTCCCGCGCGGCCTGGATATCCAGCCGGTAGGTGAGGGCCCAATTCGCGAGATCAGTAACCGGTACCAGTATAGTGCGGCCAAAGTCGGACAGTTTGTACTCCACCTTGGGCGGCACAATGGGATAGACCGTGCGCTCCACCAGGCCATCGCGTTCCAGTTGCCGTAGCGTTAGCGTGAGCATGCGCTGAGAGATACCGGCGACGGAGCGTTTCAGCTCTGTGAACCGCAGCGTCCCCGCCCCCAACTGAGAAATAACCTGGAGGCTCCATTTGTCACCGACTCGGTTAAGCACCTCATCGATGCTCACGCACTCCTCGGAGCTGTGAAGCAGACCTTTGGTTCCCTTGTTGTTACTTGGGCACATTAAAATGCCTTCTTCCCTTTTTTCCAAGGGTTACAGAAAATGAGGTCAGTTACAAGTAGTAACAGCAGCCCAGAAAGGAAAATTAGATGACAACCACAACGGCCAAACAACGGGATGCGTCGCTGGTCAGCGACCGCAGGATGCGCCCCATGATGGGATTACCGGTCTGGGAAGCTCTTCCGGCTCCAGGCGTGCCTTACGAGCTATCGGACCCTTTCATCCTCCTGCACGAAGCGAGCCTGCAACCTTCTAAGATGGCCAATCTGGACACCGAGCACCCGCACCGAGGATTCGACAACCTCTGGTACATCCTTAAGGGCTCCAGCAGCACGGGGCACACTACCGGTCCAGGTGGTGCGATCGAGAGGGCGGATTTGCCCGAAGGCTCGCTTCTCTTTCTCAGAACCGGGAGCGGCGCCCGGCACGCCGAAAAGGTAGGCGCCGACCAACTGCGTGAAGGCCTGGATGACGAAGTACGCACAGTCCTGTTCTGGGTGAACCTCGCGCGTCGGGACAAGGCGAGCGAACCCTTCGCGTTAGTCCTCCATCGGGAGGATATGGCGCTGACCCAGGTGGGAGACGCCACCCACCGTGTCCTCGTCAGCGAAGGCTCGCCCGTCCAGCTCGGAACGCCGGGGCTTATTCTGGATGTGCAGCTGGCTCGCGGTGGTCGCACGGCGCATTACGTGCCGGCCGGTTTCCAGGGCTTTGCCTATCTCCTCGACGGCGCGGCCTCGTTCGGCGCGAACCGCGCTCGGGCCGAGGCTGGTCAACTGGCTCTTATGGGGCCGGGCGAACGCTTTACCGTCGCCGATTCTACGCCCGGCACCCGGTACCTGCTGATGGCGGGTAAGCCGTATGGAGAGGAGCCCCGCTTCAACGGTCCCTACGTGGACTAGAGAGCACGTAACGTCGTTCGATAGAATCGTCGCTGACGTTGTCTGGTTCCGCAAGTCGCGTGACCTCAAGCGTCAAAGAGAAAGCTTATCTGGATTCGGAAAAAAGGGAGGCCGCAGACGAGTTCCGAAAAATTACTCGCACAGGCTCAGGCGTACTTCGGGCCTAAGAGGCTGACAACATCAAGCCGATGCGCACCATCCGAGCCTAGGGAACAACATTGGCGACGCAGCCACTTAAAGTCGTAGCGCTTGGCGGCTCGTTGCGGCTCAACTCGTCGAGCCTGCTAGCGCTGAAGATCGCCCTCGAAGGTGCAGCGGAGGCCGGCGCAGAGACCGAGCTACTCGACGTTCGCGCGCTCGACCTGCCGATGTACTCTCCCGACACGGACGCTGAGAGTGCACCGGCCGCCGCTCGTCGGATCGCCGAGGCGGTCTATGCTGCCCCGGGGCTCATCTGGGCCAGCCCCCACTACCACGGCACGGTCAGCGGTTCGTTCAAGAACGCCCTGGACTGGCTTCAACTGCTGGCTCGGCGCGAACCGCCGTTCCTCACGGACAAGGTTATTGGCCTGATCAGCACGGCCGGCGGCGTCCAGGGGCTGCAGACGATCAACACGATGGAGTACGTCGTCCGGGCTTTGCGAGCCTGGGCGGTGCCGCTGGTGGTGCCTATCCCCCAAGCGTGGCAGGCATTCGATGAGAGCGACCGGCCACGCGACCAGGTCATCGAAACGCAACTGCGGACCCTCGGCACGGAAGTCGCCCGAGTGGCACAACGCATGACTCTACGCGACATTTCTGATCCGGCCGCAGAATGCGAGAAGGCGGCGGCGCGAGCCGCAAACGCTAGAGTTGGAGGCAGGAAATAGCATGAGCTGCAACGCGACTGGCGCGAAACGGTACGCCGCCGCCCTCGCGGATTTACCGGGCACCATCGGTAGCTTCTGAACACGCTACATGAGTCTGGAAGGGAGAGACCTTGACATGAATGACGTGGAGACCCGGAGAATCACC
Source organism: Chloroflexota bacterium (assembly GCA_005880055.1). Lineage (GTDB taxonomy): Bacteria > Chloroflexota > Dehalococcoidia > SM23-28-2 > RBG-16-64-32 > VJS01. The sequence continues at coordinate 11,563 of VBJS01000085.1, forward strand.
GTCACGGAGAACGGGCCCTACCGGGTGGAAGGCTCGATTCCCCTTGCGAAGCAAACAATTGTGGCGGACGCTCAAGGCGGCTCACGCGACTGGCAGGAGGGCTCGGCTATCGAGACGCCGGCTACCTACGACCTCTGCCGCTGCGGCCATTCCGCAAATAAGCCGTTCTGTGACAGGACGCACCTGAAGATAAATTTCGATGGGACCGAGGTCGCCTCGCGCGAGCCGTACGCCGATCAGGTGGACGTGTTCGAAGGGCCGGTCATGGACCTCACCGACGCCCAGCCGCTCTGCGCCTCCGGCCGCTT
>VBJS01000259.1 GCA_005880055.1 Chloroflexota bacterium
ATCGCCTCTCCGTCAGCGTCACGACCGTCCGTACGCACCTGGGGCACGTCTATCTCAAGCTCGGCGTCCACAGCCGGCTGGAGATGTCCCACCGGCTCGCCTCCTCGCTCCCCCCGCTGACTGCACTTAACTGAGCTACGGCCGCGCCGTCTCGCCGGACGGGAGTGATGCCAGGAGCGCGAGGTCATCGCTGATGATGCCGCGGATGCCGCGGGAGATGAGCGCCTCGGCTGTGGCGCGGTCGTTGACGGTCCAGCAGTAGATGTCGGCGCCGATGCGGCCGAGGAAGCCGAGCTTCTCTTCGTCGCGGTGGCGCTGATCACGAAGCAATCGGGCGAGGAGCTCTCTCTGGCGCCGGGGCGCGCGCGTCGTCGCGCAGTTCAAGGCGACGGCGGTGCACCTGATTCGGCATAGGCGGTGAGTACCTAGGCTTGAATGCTTGCCAAACCGGTCGCGATGCTCCGCTGATTAGTTCGTATGACTCGCCGTGATGGAGAAGAACACTTCTCCTGACTGCGGATCGACAAAGGAAACGGAATATTCATTCACGTATGTGGCAACAGCACTGGAAGGCGAGGCCCCTGGAACAAAGGGGCCGAGAGGCTGGTTATTCACTGTCGCCGGGTCAAAGTCGACGGCCCAGGCTACCTTGTCCGTGGTTGGTGTTGGGTGTTTATCAATGAGCCGAACGAGACGGACCTCCCGCACGGTGGCGCCTCCACGTTTTGCGCGCGCAAGTTGGGTCGCCAGGTCAGCCGTAACAACTGTGGTCGCCCCTTGGGGCGGCTCCTCGAGGGTGATCCCCTGTAAGGCTAAATCCTCCGCGGTGATCCCCTTAAGAACCTCGGAGGAGCCGCCCTGGGCGGTCAGGAAGATCGCCACCGCCGTGGCAAAGCCAGCGGCGGTAACAACCAGCAGTAAGGGCCTTGTTCGCAAAAGATTCAAACTGGACATCGCTTATCATAGGTACCTATCGTTAGTCGGCTGTCTTGCACGTAGTTACCAAACTCGGTGGGCAGCTCCGTATAGACAGCTCCGGAGAACAACTGCCAGGCCCCCTTGAAATAAATGTGGCTATAGCTGAGCCAATCGTAGTTGAAATCCGGCGGAGGAAGGCGAGCTTCTCGCCGTCCAGGAAGCGGTGCTGTATACAGATGCGGCGCGCGCCCTCGTCGGACCGCGCCAGCTTGAGGTAGCGCTCCCACCGGTACGACCTGTCGATTGAGTAGCGGACTTCCAGCTGTGGCGCGCGCTCGCGCAGGGCGTGGAGGACGGGCCAGTTCTGCCCGCAGACGCTTACCCAGCGCCCGGCCTGGTATGCGGCGACCTGCTGGGCGATCGCCCGAGCGAAAGCGTCCACCTCGCGGCCTCCGCGCGCCTTCACGTCTAGCAGCAGGCGCTTCTTGCCGGCGACTGCTTCCAGCAGCTCGCCCAGGGGCATGGGGTTGATGTCCGGGCGCAGGTAGTAGCGGTTCGGGAGCGGGATTATGAAGCGGCCGGAGGGCCGGCCGCGGTCTGCGAGCATGGGCAGCGGCCCGAGCCGCCGCTCGTGTCGCACCCAGATGTTGCCGGCGCGGTACCAGATGTCGGCCTCGATGATGTCGACCGGCGCCGCCAACGCTAGCTCGAGAGCGCCGCGAGAACTGCCGTAAGCGTGCGCGATGCGGAGGACGCCGGGCATCCTACCGCTTGCGGCGGGATATCGTGGTCGCCGAGAGCAGCTTCACCTGCTGTGCGCGCAGTTTGTAGTGCGCGGCGGCCATCTCCAGGACCTGGCGCAGTGTGTACTGGGGGTTGTCGTCTTCAGAGGCGACGCGGTCCAAATCGCCGGGGACGAGGTCGTGGAGCAGGTTGGAGAAGCGCCGGTGCGCCACCTGGAGGGAGACGGTGGCTTCGCGCAGCGACGAGAACTCCGCCCGCGAGAGGCAGGGCGGCTGCGGCAGGTTGAGGGCGCGGGCAGCCAGCCGGCCGTAGTAGAAGTTGAGGTCGTCGGCGGTGCGCTCAATGGTCCGTTTCACGGACTCGCCGTCGACGTTGTCCTTGTCGAAGCGGTCCGGGTCGGCTGACTTCAGCGTCTCGGTCAGCTCTGCGCGCGCCGCCTCCAAACGCTGGAGGATGTCGTCCAGGTCGGGCGCCGGCGCCGTCATTCCGCTTCCTCCTCTAACGGCTGCCTGCCGGCGAAACCCGTCTCCAGCTCGTGCCAGTGTTCAACGCGCGCCTCGCCCAGCTTCCAGCAGAGGTACACCTCGCGGTCCTCGCGCAGCCAACGGAAGTCGATGAGGCCCATCTCCATGTCCTTCAGCTCGCAGCCGTAGGACTGCACGCGTTCTGCCAGCTCCTTGATCTTCACCGCCGCCTTCTCCATACCGTCGCGGGC
>VBJS01000083.1 GCA_005880055.1 Chloroflexota bacterium
AGCCGTAGGGGCAGGTCTCAGACCTGCCCGCCTAATGATGGGTCTCAGATGCCGCTGCAAACCGTGTTCCCATCAATACGTTTTGGGCCGCTATTGCGGGCACGGCTCCCGGACGGTTCGTCGAAGGTCAGCCAGCCATGCGTCCCACCCACGGGTGCTCCCCCTCGTATACGCGCGCAACCGCCTGCCGAAGCCCTGCGCGCTGCTCATCTGCGAGCAACGGCAGCAGCGCGGCGAAGTCGGCCTCATCCCTTGGCCGCAGATGGTTCTTCGTCCCGGCGTACATCGTGGCCTTGAAGAAAAGGATGACTTCCGGCGCCACCATCGGCAGCCCCCACCCGGACCGCCGGATGCATTCATCCAAAGGCATCGCGACGCGCGGCTCGGCGTTCAGGACCCAGTCGCCGCCCGAGCGCTCAGCCAGCTGAATGTCGAGGTCAAAGCCATCCTCAACGGAGACGATCCGCATCCCGGACGGGTCGAACCGCTCCGGAAGCGGGCCGCTCGCTTCCGGAGAGCGGCCATGGATGTGGGCCGGCACGCTCAGGCGGCGGCCGTCCCAGAGCTCGGCGCCGCCCTGGTTGGCCATCGTCTCCTCGTGGGCGATCAACTGCCAGCCGGCGAGAATCTCGAACAGAGCCCCTCGGTCGTTCTCAAAAACCGCGATATCGACGTCGCCGTGATCGCGCGTCAGCCGGCCGAGCCACGCGTCGACGGCCCAGCCGCCGCAGAGCCCCCACGGGGCACCGAACGTCGACATCAGTTCGGCAATGCGGGCGACTTCTTTGGGAGCGGCGGTCATCGGTCGGCCGCGCGGGTTATCGGTATTTCGAAGCACAGGTACTCTCCTTATCACGCAAGAGGGATGAGCGCGCGGACGTACCTGTCAGGAGCGACTTGCTCTGGCGCGAGGACCTAGCCGAGCCGAGCTGAAGACAAAGGCTCGCCCGCAGTATCGGTGCGCTTCGTAATTCTCATTCCAGCGAGCCTCCCTCCATGGGATCCAGAGAAATCCCAGTTGCAGAACAAGGTACGGTTCGGAGCGTGGATAGTCAACCGGCTTTGCTGGCTCGCTCCGAACCCAGAGCCTGCCTGGGGGAATATATGCGATTATGCACCTGTGAAGCGCATAACCGTCAGCCTGCCGGACAACGTTGCGTTCGCGCTGCAACGAGAAGCGCGCCGCCGAGGCGTGCCGGTTTCAGCACTGGCGCGGGGGGCGATTGAAGCGCGACTCGAGCTGAGCCCCGGCGACCGGCGCAAACTGCCCTTCGCCGCGCTTGGCCGCAGCGGTCATCGCTCGACGGCCCGCAATCTGGAGAAGATCCTCGCGACTGGGTGGACCGTTGATCGCCGTGGTCGAGTCTAGCGGCTCTGCGGTAAGGCCGGGCTACGCCACCGCCGCCCGCGCGCGGCTCGGCAGCGCTCCCACTTCGCGGCGCAGCTCCATTACGATGAACGTGTTGCCGTCGCGCCAGGAGGTGCCGGTGGCGGCGAAGCCCGCCTTCTGGAAGGCGCGCTGGGCGCGGCCGTTCCACTCCAGCGTGTGCAGGTACAGCCGCTTGATCTCGCCCCGGGCCAGCAGCGCCTGGGCGAGAGCCCGCACGGCGTCCGAGCCGTAGCCCTGTGACCAACGCTCTCGCTCGCCGATGCTGATCCCGATCTCGGCCTCGCTGCGAGCGCCGTCGATGTTGTAGTACATGATGTTGCCGATGTGCCGCCCGTTCTCGTCCTCGATCGCGAACGAGCGCCCGGCCATGTCCGTGAAGCGGTAATCGAACACCCAGTTCCGGGCGTACGTCTCGAACGGGCTCTGCACGGGGCGCGATGCGTCGAACAGCGATAGCTCGAAGTCGCTGCGCCAGCGGTACTCGTCTGCGGCGTCGGTCAGGCGTTTGCGGCGCACGATGGTGCGGTGGCCGCGAGCGACCACGTCGTCGTAGTAACGGGGCGTCATCTTCGCGCCTTTATCATGTCGCGGGCTCGGGTCACCATCTCCGTCTCGTTCTTGAAGGTCAGCGTCTTGAGCGCCGCCTCAATGGGAAACCACTCGACCCTATCATACTCGACATCGTGATGGCTCGGGTCACCGCCGGTGGCCTCCATCAGGTAGTAATGGACCCACTTGTGATAGCGCACGCCTTCCCTCGCGAACCAGTACTCGACTACGCCCAACTTGTCCCCTATGCGGACCTGCAGGCCCGTCTCCTCGGTCACCTCGCGCACCGCTGTCTGCTCGAGTGATTCGCCGGGGTCCGGCGTGCCCTTCGCCAGCCCCCAGATGCCGTCCGAGTCCCGGCCACAGAGGACCACTTCGATTCCGCCTTCACCGAGGCGATAGACGACGCCTCCCGCCGATACTGCGCTTTCTACGGGCATTCCGCCCTTGGCCCTTGGCACACCTCGCTTCGATCTAAGGCCTGAACTTGAACGAGAGCGGGTCTTCTTCAAACTCGAGCCCAGTCAGCGCGTCACGCGCCGCCTCTCGAGTGCTTTCCGATTGACTGCCGAGGAGCGTGGCGAGAGCGTCCTTCGCCTGGCGGCCGCCGATCTCTCCGAGCGCCCCGATGGCGGCCTGCCGTACCTCGTCGTCCGGGTCTACAACAAGCCGGATCAGGTCCGGTATAGCCTGCTCTTCGCCGAGTGAGCCGCAGGCGACCGCCGCTTCGTAGCGGACTTCAGCGTCCTCGTTTGATAGCTGTTTGCTCACCAGAGGGAGCCAGCGGGCCTCGCAGCTGCGGCCCATGGCATGCACCGCGCTTACCTTCATTCGCGGAATATCGCTCTCGTATGCTTTGCTGATCGCCTGGCGCACCCATGCCTCGTTGTGCGCGCCGACCGCCTCCAGGGCCCGCGCCCGCACCTCCACCTCTTCGTCCGTCCGCTCGATCGCGCGGCGCAGTCCGGCCTCCACCAACCGGCCAGAGCGCTCGCTGAGCCTGCTTTCCTCAGACAGCAGCACGAACCGGCCGAGGGCCAGCGCCGCTTCCACGCGCACTCCCGCGTCCGGATCGCTGTCCAGGATCCGAAGCAGCGGATCGATAATGTCGGGCCGGTCGTACTCCCAGAGCCCGCGAATAGACGCGCGGCGCACGGCCGCATCGTCGTCGCTCAGGCCGTGCCGGAACACAGTATCAAAGTTCAGCTCAACGTTGTCTTCGGCCAGGTCTGTCAGTTCGCTGATGATGCGGCGGCGGCGGCGAACCTCGATTCCCGGCCAGGCCGCGGCGAACTCCTTTTCCTGGTCCCCGGTCAGCTCAGAGAGGCGGGGCAAGGCGGATAGCTTTACGCGGCTCGCCTGGCCCAGTTCGTTCATGTAGTCCGTAAAATCCATCTTCCCCGCTCCCCGGTGGCCCGCATCAGGACTTCGCTGATACAGTTAGGCGCTCGATCCAGACCGGCGGCGTGTAAACCGTGCCGCCTACCCAGCGGCCTTCGCTGCCCAGAGCGACGAGGCGTCTCAGCGCCTCGTGCACATTTCCGGCAACGATCGTGTCCTTAACCCGGCCAGTAATCTCACCATTTTCTATTTTATATCCCAGCAGGACGTTTCCGGAGAAGTCGCCGCCCAGGACGTTACCCTGGCCCGCACCCATCAGCTCTTCCACCACCAGGCCTTCCTTGATCTCCCCCACCATCTCCTCGAACGTCATCTCGCCGATTTCGATCTGCAGTGAGGTGATGGAGATGCTCGGCTGACTCGCCGGTGAGCGCTCTGCATTGCCGGTCGACTCTGCCCTGGCCAGGCCCGCTGTCTGCAGGTCATACAGATAGCTGCGAACGACGCCTTTTTCGATTAGCGGCGTACGCCGGCTCGCCACTCCCTCATCGTCGAAGGGCCGCGAGGCGGCACGGTAGGGTAGGGTGGCGTCGTCCCACATCCCTAACCTTTTGTCGTACATCTCCTTGCCCAAGCACCCGACGAGCGGCGATTGGCCCTGGTGCACGAGGCGGCCGGAGAAAGCCAGCGTCAGAGGCGCGGCCAAGGATTCGGCCACACCGAGCGGCGTGAAGATGACAGGCAACTCCGCCGTCCGCATCTGGGCATTTCGACGGGAGCGCTCCAGCTGGCGCGCGACCGTCTGCCTGATCTGATCGAGAGCCAGGTCCGCGCGGCAGGAAACATCGCCGTCGCCAACGAACAGCATGTCCGTGCCCCGAACGAGGGTACCCTGCAGCGAGACGCCGAGCGACGTGCCTGAGTAATTGAAATCGCCCCCATTACTGTTGACGATATGCACGCGCGAGACGGCCCGGCGCACAGAAGCATCGCACAGCAGTTCAGGCTCGACGGCGAGTGCGCCATCGATCAGCGATTTTCCGGCCTCTATCATGTTGTCGACTGACAGGCCGTCGACCTGGGGATCGAAAATGGTTACGTTTACGGCGCCGTCCTTTGCGGGGAAGTCCAGCTGGGCTTCCGGACCAAATGGCGCTGTCTCCATCGCCGCTGTCACGAGGTCATCGACGTCCCCCGGCCGGGTGGTGGAAGCGAAGCCGATCCGCCCGCCGGCGATTACCCGGAGCGCGACACCGCTGGCATGACGAGCGTTCAGCTCCTTTAGTTTGTTCGCCTCGAAACGCACCGGTGTCTCATCCGACGCGACGTGGAATACCTCCGCCTGCGAGGCGCCGGCGCGCCGCGCAGCAGTCACGATGGCTTCCGCTTGAACAGTGTTTAGCACGCCTTCGTTATTTTACACGGGCGAAAATCAGGGCCAGACCTCCGTTGCACGGGGTATGATTACCACTGCATCGTAACCGGGCTGTAACCGGCAGGTAACCGCTGGGATGCCCCGGCAGGTAGAATCGGGCGCACGGCAGGCGACGGATGATCATGCACGCCACGCCGACGGCATTTCAGGTGCAGTCGCCCGGGAAAGTATCGGACTAAGCGACGAGTAGTCTATCGTTTGGCCGAATATTTTCCGCATGGACGGCCACAGCACGCCTTGCCAGCCTGAACCCGTGATTCAGTAACCATCTGTCCGGCTACTGGAGGCGGACGACTGGGATGGCGGCGTGCCAGAGGCTTTCGAGGTCGTAGTAGGCGCGCTCTTCGGGGGCGAAGAGGTGGAGGATGACATCGCCGTAGTCGAGCAGGACCCAGCCGGAGGCGGGCTCGCCCTCGCGGCCCATGGGTGTGGCTCCTTCCGCGGACAGGCTCTCTTCCACCGCGTTGACGGCGGCCTCCATTTGGCGGCCGCTCTGGGCGCTGGCGATCACAAAATAATCGGCGAAGGACGCCACGTTGCGGATGTCCAGCAACAGTATGTCCTCCGCCTGTTTTGCGGAAAGCGCATCGATTATTTTGTGCGCTAGCTCGTCGCCCTGCAGATGCCCTCCCTTGCGCCCCGCTGTGCTCCGCTCGTTCCTTCGCTACCTCCGGAAGAGCAGTAACGAAGGCCGGGCCATGCCCGCAATGGCTGCTTTCGGGCGCCTCATTATAACATGGAGGGGCTATGCCCAAGAATAAGGGACGTGTGGTTGTCGCTATGTCGGGCGGCGTCGACTCCTCGGTCGCCGCCGGCCTCCTCGTCGAGCACGGTTACGAGGTGCTGGGCATCACGATGCGGCTATGGACGGTGGAGGACGGTGAGGCCGCGCGGCACCACAAGCGCTGCTGCTCGGTGGAGGACACAGACGACGCGCGGGCGGCGGCCGAGGTGCTGGGCATCCGGCACTACGTGTTGAACCTGGAGGAGGAGTTCGCCTCGGGCGTCGTGGACCGGTTCGTACGCGAATACTCGCTCGGGCGGACGCCGAACCCCTGCCTGGCCTGCAACGAGCACGTCAAGTTCCGGCCCCTCCTGCATCACGCTCTGGCGCTGGACGCCGATTACCTGGCGACGGGACATTACGCGCGCGTGAAGCGCAACGGCGACACCTTTGAGCTGTGGCGGGCGGCGGACAGGGGGAAGGACCAGTCCTACGTGCTGTACACCCTAGGCCAGGCTGAGCTGGGCCGCACGTTCTTCCCGCTCGGCGAATACGAGAAGCCTGAAGTGAGGGCAATGGCGCAGTGCTGGGGGCTGCCCAACGCCGACAAGCCGGACTCAGCGGATATCTGCTTCATCCCGTCCGGAGACTACCGCGCGTTCGTGCGAGAGAGGGCGGCAGTTCCAGCGGGCGCGATCGTGGATACGAGCGGGCGTGAACTGGGGCGGCATGACGGGATCATCGATTATACGGTGGGGCAACGGAAGCGGTTGCCGGCGCAGGGCGGCGGGGAGCCGCTCTTCGTGCTGGGGGTGGATGCGGTCACAAACACGGTCGTCGTGGGGCCGAACGAGGAGCTAATGGCGGCGGGACTCATCGCCGAGGAGTTGAGTTTCCCCTCAGGTAGGCCGCCGGAGGGCGAGGTACGGGTGCAGGCGCGCATCCGCTACAGGGGTGAACCTGCGCCGGCGCTGCTGTTCGTGCAGGGAGAGCAGGCGGAGGTGAGGTTCGAGCGACGGCAGCGGGCGGTAACGCCCGGGCAGGCGGTGGTTTTTTACGATGGGGAGCGGGTGCTGGGCGGCGGAACGATCGTCTCGCGGCTCTAGGACG
>VBJS01000260.1:0-1602 GCA_005880055.1 Chloroflexota bacterium
GACCCCTACTGCTCCGCGGCTTGGCACGACTGCGGCCCGCCACTGGTCGCGGAACCGCGCTGGTGGATGCTGCGCGTCGGAGTTCAGCGGCGCAACGAACGCGCCTTCGCAGCGTGACTGGAGCGTCGGCGCGGCCCGGCACCGGGTTGGAGGCGATCCTCTGCATCGTGATTGGCCTGCTGCGGCTCCTGCGCCCGCGGTGATCGCCCGCGTACTGGTAACCGGCGCGCGCCACCGCGACACTCTCGCCGACCACCGCGTCGCTCTTGCGCTTGAACTGCTGGGCCAGCATCTGGCACTCGACGCCGACGAGCCGCAGGACCGCCGCGACCGCGACCGTATTGTAATGCAGGGGTTCTTCGCCAGGGTCCCCAGGCTCAGGGCGAAGGAGGCGAGGCGAAGCCCGCAGACGGCGCCAACATCTGGGCCGGTTCCGCGCGAATCGGTGCGGGAACGAACTCGGGATCGATGGCGACTCTTGCCTCGCGGTAAGCGGAGAACCCGAACCCGAAGAACGCCTTGAAAATGACCTTCCCGAACAGGCGAGGGACGATCATGAACGCGGAGCCGAGGACAGGCATGAGCGACGTCCAGAACGGGAAGACAGGCATGTTGAAGCGCCGATACAGGTTCCGCAGCGCCGGCACGTAGCGATCGGTCAACGGAATCGCGAAGCAGATGACGCCGCAAACCAGCAGCCCGTAGAGGTGATGGTGCTGGTGCAACCCGTTGATGTTGTGGATGTTGGTCTCGTGCTGCAGGTTGACGGCTTCCAGGCCGGCCGGCGTGGCGACGTCGAAGATCCGTTGTCCCCAGCTCACCTCTTCGCCGCAGACCCCGAAGAAGAGGAGCGCATATCCCCAGTACCAGACGTTCCGGAATCCCTTGTGCGCTCCGACATAGGCGAAGAACATCGCCGCGAACAGATACAGAAACGCCTCGGAGTACTCGACGAAGCCGTCTTCCTGGCAGAAGAAGTCCATGTGGTCGCGGTTGTAGAAGTAGAGCCGGGTGCCGAAGGCGGCGAACCCCGCCAGGATTCCCATCAGGATCTTGCGCTCTCTGCTCGTCATCCGTCGCTCCCCTCGTCGCGTGGGAACTGCGCACCGGCGCGTCGAGAGGCAACAGGACGATCGGCGAGGGCGCCGTAGCGATGTGCGCCGCCCAACATGCGAGATGCGTTCCGACGAAGGGTCACTTCCCGGCCGCTAGCCCGCCACGCACTTTCGCCCGACGGGGGGTTGCGGGTGATGCGAAACTGGATCGAGCGGGCGGTCCGCTGGGCATGGCACCAGCGGTGGCTTATCGTCATGAACGCCTATCTGGTGTCGCCGGTTTTGCTCTACGAGTTTCGGATCGGCGAGGGCGGCCCCGACAAGACGATTCTTTTCCTTCTCTCCGCCTCCGTACTGTGGCTGGTGGCGGCACAGCTTTTGGCGCGCCGGGTGTGGATCGCCCACGCCTTGATGTTTCCACTCTATCTGGTAGTCGCGGTCGACCTGTACGTCATCACCCACTATCACACGCGCTTGTCGTCGAGCATGCTCCTGACGATCTTCGAGAACCTCGAGGACGGGCGGGAGTACATCGAAACCAATTACA
>VBJS01000260.1:1633-3283 GCA_005880055.1 Chloroflexota bacterium
AGATCCGCCATCTCCGGGCAAGCACTCCGCGCTTCGCTTCGCTGCTACCGCTGGCAGCGGTCGCCGGGGTCTATCTCGCGGTCCATCACCTGCTCGGGTTGTGGATGTGGGTCGTCACCAACGACCGCAACAGTCCCTTTGGCGTCTTCTCACAAGCGTATACCGCCAGCGCGGTTTACCGTGAAGCGTTGAAGGACGCACGGCAGGCGCAAGGCTTCGTTTTCGGCGCCACCCGTTCCGATACTCCGCCGGAGCCCGAGCTCTATGTCCTCGTCATCGGGGAGAGCTCCCGCTCGATGAACTGGCGGCTGTACGGGTACGATCGCAACACCAATCCCCAGCTCTCCGACTCGCGGAATCTGATCGTCTTCCGCGACGTCATCACTCAAGCGGCGGTGACGCGGATCTCCGTGCCCCTCATCCTGACGCGGGGCACGATCGAAGACGAGCAGCGGGCTGCGCGCGAGAGATCGATCGTTTCCGTGTTTCACGAAGCAGGCTTTCACACTTACTGGGTATCCACGCAGCAGAGGGATCCCTTCACGGGCGCCATCAATCGCTATCCCAGGGAAGCGGACGTGACTCGCTTCTACGAACGGCGGCACGACGGCCTGCTGGTCGACACCGTCAAGGAAATGCTGGCGCAAAACGCGGCGAAGGAAGGAAAGATGTTCTTCGTGGTCCATTCCATGGGGAGCCACTTCAACCAGATCAGCCGCTACCCGCGCGTGTTCAATCTGTTCCCCGACGATGATTCCACGCTGAGCGCACAACAGCGACTGATCAATGCCTACGACAACACCATCGCGTACACCGACCACGTATTGTCGGACCTGATCGATGTTCTGCGCCAGCGCCCCGGCATCAAGGCATTGCTCTACGTCTCCGACCACGGGGAGAACCTGAACGACGACGAGCGCGGGCTTTTTGGCCACTATCAAAACAACGAATACGATCTGCCGATTCCTCTGCTCTTCTGGTACTCCGAAGAATACGCCGGGCATTTTCCGGACAAAGTAGCCGCCGCGCGCAACAACGCGCTGCGGCCCCTCAATACTCGCGTGGTCTTCCACAGCCTGGCCGATATGGCAGGGATCAACATCCACGATGCCGACACCACCCGGCTCAGCGTGTTCAGCCCCGAGCTCGCGAACATCCGGCGCATGGTGCTCGGCGAGCCCAAGCCGTTCGATTTCGATCGCTCGAATCTCGAGCGCGGCCCCAAGGTGCACGCGCAAGTGCACGCGGAGCGCGGGTCGATGACAGGCAATGCGGCACAGCCCCTGCCGTGAGCCAGGCAAGCAGCCTCGTGCACTCCTGGGTGACCTGCGGCCGGGTAGCGGCGGTGCCCTCCGCCCGCGGCGAGGCAGTCGGGTCGCGGTAGCGCCACCAGGGGGATTCTGCCCGCGGTGAGCAGCGCGCGGACAGGGCGGCCGCGAGGAGACGTTTGCGCCGCTGCCGCACGGGAACCGCACGAGGTGGCCGGGCGCGCTGTTACGCGAGCTCCACCACGGTCACGCCATCTCCGCCTTCATACGCTTCCGCAGATCGCGCTTTCGACACGTACGGACTCCGCTGCAGGTGCTCGCGCACCGCCGCCTTGAGGGCGCCGCTACCGTGGCCGTGCAGCACGTGCACGCCCTCCTCGCC
>VBJS01000087.1 GCA_005880055.1 Chloroflexota bacterium
CGAATCATGCTCGATTTCTTCTTCAGACCTTCGATCAGCTGGCCGCGGCTCCCTCGTCTGCTGGCGGAGGCCCATGCACGCCTACATTCGTTAGACCCGCGGCCGCTCGAACTGGCAGCCCGAGAATTGAGCACGAGGCGGGACATCATCTCGGTGTGGCCAACGAGGTCGGTGAACAGGATCGTTCGCAAGTCGATCGCAATCTGTGCGTTCTTCGATGGGCGCGGACTATCAGGTGCAATGAACGACGCGATGGCGTCCAGAACAGCGACCGCGTTCTGGATCGCGTAGTGGTTGCAGTCCCCTTCCAGCAACCGGAAGGTCGCACCCGGGATGGCACGTGCCAGCTCCTGACCAGGGAAGGATTGAAGAATGGATCTCCCTGCCGGTTCAATACCAAGGTCGGAACACGGAGTTCAGCAAGCTGCCCGCTCACATCCAGCGGCTGAACAGAAGCAAATAGACGGGCGTACACTTCCCCGTCGATGGAATCCGCTATTGCCTTGGCCACGGCCCCAGCCTGCACTGGGAACTGCCGGCGCATCGGCTCGTTTGCGAATGACTGCGCTACAAAACCCATCGCGCCTGCACGCGCCATCTCGCCGACCGACTGCACGAGTTCAGCTGAGAACAGACGGCTGTACGCTGCTAATGTCTCAAACAGAATCAGATGAGACAGGATGCCTTGATGACGGATTGCCCATTCGAGCGCGACCGGCCCAGACGTGAGGTAGGTGAACAATGCGAATCTCTGGATCCCTGCCGCCGCCGCGACAGCGTCGAGATCCTTCCCCAGGCTCGACACGTCAATCACTTCCGGAAAGCGATCGGATAGCCCCACTCCCCGCAAGTCGTACCTGATAACCGTAAACGTCTCGCACAGGCGCTGAAAGAACGCCGCGTTTTCGGGGAACAGGTGGTCAAGCGCGAACGATTCGATACCGAGAGCGGCCAACAGCGGGGGCCCTGCGCCCTCCACGCAGTAGGCGATTCGCACGCCGTCTTCGGTGGTGCAGTAGCGGACTTCGCGCTCAGCCATTCCGCCACCTCACCTCGTACACCCGCACCGGCTCTTCAAACCCCTTGGCCACAAACTCCCCGCGGTCGGCGAAGAGGAAGCCCTTGCCGCTGCACAGCCCTCGCACCGTGTCCGCAACGAGAATCTCGCCGCCGTCCGCCTTCGCTGCGATGCGGGAGGCGAGGATGACGGTGGCGCCAAAGAGGTCGCCGTCCTCTTCGATCGGCTCGCCGGCGTTGAGGCCGACGCGGATGGAGAGCGGCTCGCCCTCGCGCGCCGCGAAAGCGCGTTGGAGGGCGATGGCGCACTCGACGGCTTTGGTGACGGAGCCGAACGAGGCCATGAAACCATCGCCCATGGTCTTCACCTCGGTGCCACCATGCTGCTTGAGCGCTTCTCGTGTGACCCGTTCGTGCTCGCGCAGCATTTCCCGTGCCTTGTCGTCGCCGAGGCGCGCGGTCAGTGCGGTCGAGCCTTCGACATCCGTGAAGAGGACCGTGCGGAAGGCGCCAGCGGCGGCGGCCGGCATCGCGGGCATGAGCGCCTCCGCGTCCGCTTCCAGATTCGTCATCCCTAGCTCCCGCGCGCACTCCAGCGCCTGCGCTAGAAGGGCTTGCGCCTTCTCGCGGTCACCCGGCTCGCCGCGTTCGAGTAACATTCTGGCGTATTCGTGCCGCGTGTGGGCCAGCCACGTCACGGCTCCTATCCTTTCGTTCATCTCTAGCGCATCTTCGAAATGACGAGAGGCGTCCTTGTACCTTCCCATCGTCGTTGCGAGGAGTCCAAGTAGACGTGACACCGAACCGTAGCAAGCCGCGTTTCGGCCGACAGTGATATGGCGATGCGCATATGGTAACGCTAGCCTGTACAGGAGGCTTGCCCTGCGAGTATCGCCGAGGTAGGAACACGTCTGGGTAAGAGCAGTCACGCCGGTCAGCCAATTACCGTCTCTGGGTAAGTCAGCGAAATCGTTCGCCGCGAAGTGTTCAAACTGCGTTCGTGCGTCATCCTCTCGACCCAATTCACTGTAAAGGTAGGATAGGGCGCACCTGTAAACAGGCAGTCCTGGATATGAGTCCACCGCGATTCTGAACAACGGTTCCAGTTCCTCGAGCCTGGCCTGCTCCCTGCGCATGGCGAGAAGCAAAATAGCGTAAAAGGTTGGCGCCGCCGGGTCATGTGCTCGCTGTCCGACCTCGAGTATCTGCTGGCCTAGACGCTCCACTTCGTGAAACTGTCCCCTCAACAGAGCACGCATGGCTTGAAAATGGATTGCCTGCCATTGACGCATTGGCTGCTGCAGGTTGTTCGCCAGTCGAGCGTACGATTCGATTTCAGAATCTACCCTCGAGATTTCGCCCAGTTCCAGAAAACAGGCGAGCCGATAATCATGCGCCAATAGGGCCATTTCCTCATCCCGAGTTTCATCAGCAAGGCGCAAGATCTCCGTCGCAACCTGGAGACGATCCTCCGGATCATCGGGACCCCAGAGAGCAAAGAGCCGGGAGCCAAGCGTGTAGAGAAGCGTGTCTGTATCGCCCGCGTCTCTGGCTAGTTCGACAGCCTCGTGCGCGAGGAGACGCCGACGGTCGTCCGTCCGTGGAATATAGTAGAGCTCCCTCGCGAGTCTGCCGACGAGTCTGGCTCTCAGGGCAGTCGGCTCTCGCCCCAGGCAGGCAAGCGCTTCCTCGATCAACGCCATGGCCTCTTTGTCCGCGTGGCCCGGATCCCATACCTCCTGGCCCGCAAAGCCCAGGGCGGATCGTGCCAGATTCTTCGGCATTTGCAGTAGCCTAGCTATCGAGGCGACTTGGAGGAACGTGTCCTTGGCAGGAACCATTTCCCCTGATTTCCATTGCGCCTCACCTAGCAACAACAGCAGCTCGCAGCGCAGAGCCTCGTCTGGCTCACCCCTGACGTCCAGCGTTTGGAGCGCCATCCCGTAAAGCCGGGCCGCCTCCTCGTAGGCCAGCATTGCCAGCGCGCGGTCACCGGCCCGGCGCGCGTACTCGACCGCCTTGCGCTCCGTGCCAGCGGGCGCCGCCTGAAAAAAGTGGTGGGCCAGCTCCGCCAGATGCAGGCCAAGGTCCGCAGTGTGAGCAAGCTCGATCGCTTCGCCGACCTCCCAATGCAGCCGGACGCGCTGCGTAATTGGCAACTCATCGTAAAGCGCCTCCCGAATCAGGGCGTGGGCGAAGCGAAAGGACCTCGAATCATGGCGTGTTTCCTCGATAAGATGCGCGCGTGCTGCCTCATCGAGCGACTCCAGCACGCGGTCGTCCTTTAGCTCGGGAACGCGCTCAAGCACCTTAAGATCGAAGTCCCGACCAATCACCGAAGCTACGGTCACTACAATGCGGCAGGGTTTGGAGATGCGCTCCAACCGGCGGGCGATTACTTCGCGAACGCTCTGTGGGATCGAGAGGTTCCACGAAGCATGGGCTGCCGCCCGCTTCAGCCGATCCTCACTAATCAGCAGGTGCATGATCTCCTTTGCGAAGAATGGATTTCCCTCAGTCTCCCTGTACACCGCTGCAACTAGCGACGCCGGCGGCTCGATTCCGCCCTCGATCTCGATGAAGCGAGCGACTTCCGGCTCCTCGAGACCGCGCAGCTGCACCCGGCTCGCCGGATGCTCGCGCGACAGTTCACCGAGAGTCGAGGCCAGAGGGTGGTCTCGGTCCACCTCCACATCGCGGAAGTTACACAGCACGATCGCCGCCACGCCCTTCAGTTCCCGCGAAAGGTGCTCCAGAAGCAGGAGCGAAGGCTTGTCCGCCCAGTGCAGGTCCTCAAGCACGACCAGGAGCGGTTGACGCCGGGCGGCGCTCTTCAGGAAAAGGGCAACGCTATCGAAAAGGCGGAATCGCGCCTGTTCAGACTCAAGACCGGCGGCTGCTGGAAGGTCCGGCAGCGCATCGCG
Organism: Chloroflexota bacterium; assembly: GCA_005880055.1. Classification (GTDB taxonomy): domain Bacteria; phylum Chloroflexota; class Dehalococcoidia; order SM23-28-2; family RBG-16-64-32; genus VJS01. Next base: position 3,942 of record VBJS01000087.1, read on the forward strand.
CACCTCCGGCACGACTTGCGCAATATAGGCCGCTCCGGCACCCATGTCGGAGCGCAGCGTCTCCGAATCGCAGTGGGCGACGCTCGCGCGGACGATCTGGACCCAGGGCCAGTAGGCTGGGGCGCCTTCGCCCTCGTAGCATCGCCCCCAGCGAACCGCCGCGCCACGCAGACGCGCGTAGACCGCCAGCTCCTCGGCAGTCCTCGTCTTGCCGATGCCGGGTTCGCCGGCAAGCACGACAACCCGCCCGCGGCTGGAGACGGCATCGTCGACGGCGGCGCGCAGCTGTGCGATCTCGCGCTCACGGCCGACAAAGTTGCCGGCGGGAGCAAGAATGGGCGGCAGGGCTTGCAGGCGGCCTTCGAGAATACGCCGGTGGAGCGCCTGGGTCTCTTCCGAAGGTTCGACACCTAGCTCACCCTGGAGCAGATCGGCGCACTCTCGAAACTGTTGTAGTGCTTTCTCTCGCCCCCCAGACTCCGCGTAGATGCGCATCAACATACGATGCGCCCACTCGTGCAAAGGGTCCGTCTTGAGGAGCTGTTCCAGCCGCGCGGCGGCGAGCTCGAACTCTCCCTTCGCTTCGTAGAGCTGGGCGAGTTCGACAAGGACATTCTTGTGCTGGTTCCTTAGCTCCTCGCGGAGCGGTGTGGTCCACTCCTCGTAGAGCTCTTGCGGCAACAGGTCGCCGGTGTAGAGTTCGAGCGCTCGCTCATAGGGCGCGGCATCGGTCCGCGAATCGTGCGCCGCCTGCACTTGGCGTTTGAATTCATCGACGTCGAGGCAGACCTCGGGTGAAAGAGCCAACATTTCAGCAGCAGTGCTGACTACCGGCGAAGGTAACCCATGTTCAGCGAAGGCGGATCGTAGGTAGTGAAGGTTCTTGCGGAGGTTCGCCCCAGCGGCCTCCGGCCCGAGGTCCGGCCATAGAGCGTCCAGGACCTGCTCGCGGTGGAGCCAGCGGCTTTGGTTGACGGCGAGGAGCTTGATAAGCGCTTGAGCTTTACGCCGTGGCCAGGAGCTGTCGATGACGAGCCGCTCGTCGCGGCATACCTCGAAGCGGCCGAGCACGCGAATGTATAGAGCGATCCCTCCGGTCGCCGGCGTCGCTATTGGACCCTCTCGCGAGCTCCGCCCCGTGCCATGGACCGCCACTCCCTGTTCCCCCCTGACCTCTGAGAGTAACCCCGATGATACACGAACATGCATCTCTAGCAAGCTATTCGCCCGCCGCCTGAGGGAAAATCGTCCGAAATTTCCGGAAAAGGACGCCGAGGAACGTTGAAGGAACGTTCGGGGAACGCCCGGTCTCTAGAGTGGCGAGCGAAATGACCACCCCGAAGCGCAGAAATACGGCAGACGAGGCCATCCAAACACTGGATCAACTGTTCATCTGCCACATCAACGAGGGCGACGCTGATGCGCTAGTCGAGAGCTTCTACGCGGAGGAAGCGCTACTTCTCCCGCCCAACCATCCCACCGTCGTCGGGCGCACTCGCATTCGCGACTTCTGGCTGGGCTTGTTGGAAGCCGGTCTCGGCGGCCTATCGCTTGACAGCGCCGAGAGATGGGCTTCCAGAAACCTCGCCTACGCGACTGGTGCTTACACGCTCGCGATCCGGCGCAAGGTGGGCGGGACGCGACCTCCGTGAGCTGAAACCGCTACTCAACGCTACGCACAATCCCAATCGGCTGCCAGAATTGCGAGCCCTTCGCAAAGAATGTGAGAGGATCGGACTGGCGGCTTCGGCAACGCAATCAAGATAGACCACTCCAACTGGCTTGCGCCCGCCTGAGTCATCGGCCCTTCCAGCGAATGGTCTGCGGTCGACCGCCGACCTCTAACAACGGCACTTGCGCGAGGATCAGCGTAATCCCCGACGAGGCACGGCCTGTGTAATGCTGATTGATTTCCTCCCGCGTGATGGCCCCGTCGCGAAGTACGCGCTCAATGGCAAGGCGGAAGATTTCGATCTTGATGAACTGAGGCTTTTTCGCCGATGAAGTGATCCGTTTGAGCCCCGCCCAGTCCACCGACACGATGGTGTTCGACGAGACGTCCGGCCGCGTCAGAGTCCGCCCCGCGCGCGGCCCGCCGGATTCCCCATTCCCCCGCGCCCACCTCGGCGCCGACGCATTAGACAAAGAAGTGGACCTACCATTACGGACTTCGTAAGCCGGTTCGCGATCGAAGATAAAGCCGTCCCTTGTTGGGGAGGTCACAGGCATGAATACCCTGCCCGAAGCTAGTCCGGACGCCGTCGCCCTGCTGCTCGGTCGCCAACAATTCTGAACAGCGTGGCTTAAGAGATTTCCAGAATGCCAGTTACGATCATGCCTAGCCCGATTATAAGAAGGAACGGAGCCGGGACGATTGGCAGTAGTTTCTTGGTGGCTCTGTAGTGGGCGTCTCCCACCCCACGGAATAAGCGGATTCGTCGGAACGCCCGCCAGTGCGGCGCATCAAGATCTTTGTCTAGCCATTTTACAACCTGCGGCATGCGTGCCACCGGCGCTAGAAGGATGAGAATGGCGCCGACGATTATTAATGCGAGCCCTGCCATTGGGATAATTTTCACATTATGTAGACACAAGTTACGCTGATGCTTGCTGGTGTACCCAAGGTGC
>VBJS01000090.1 GCA_005880055.1 Chloroflexota bacterium
GCCCTGGATCGTGACGCTCATCGCGCCGGGCTTCAGCGAGAACCCAGAGCGGGAGGCGCTCACCACCCTGCTGACCCGGATCATGTTCCCGTACCTCCTGTTCATCGGGCTGGCGGCGCTGGCGATGGGCGTGCTGAATTCGGTCCGGAGCTTCGCGGCGCCGGCGTTCTCGCCCGTGCTGTTCAACATCGTGATCATCGCGTGCGCCTTCCTGCTGGCGCCGCTGTTCGACGAGCCGATCCTGGCCGTGGCCATTGGGGTCGTGCTCGGCGGGCTTGCCCAGTTCCTCAGCCAGATGCCGGCCCTCCGCAGGGCGGAGCTGCTCTTCGGCTGGCGGTTCGACTTCGCCCATGAGGGCGTGCGCCGGATCGGCTGGCTGATGGCGCCGGCTTTGATCGGCCTCTCGGTCACGCAGATCAACATCCTGGTCAGCACGATCCTGGCATCCTACTTCCCGGGCGGCCCGACGTATCTGTTCTACGGCATGCGGCTGATCCACTTTCCCCTCGGGATCTTCGGCGTGGCGCTGGCAACGGCCTTGTTGCCGTCGCTGTCCACACAGGCGGCGAAAGGCGAATTGGACGCCCTGCGGGGCACGCTGGGGTTCGGGCTCCGGCTGGTCTTCTTCATCATCGTGCCGGCGATGGTTGGCTTGATTCTGCTTCGCGTCCCGATTGTGCACCTGTTCTTCGAGCACGGCCGGTTCACGGCAGGCGACACGCAGGGCACGGCGGCGGCGGTGCTTGCCTACGCGGTCGGCCTCTGGGCCTTCGCCGGCGTGCGGATCGTCGTGTCGGCCTTTTACTCGCTCCAGGACACGCGCACGCCGGTGCTGGCGGCGGCGGTCGCCCTCGCCGCGAATATCGTGTTGTCGCTGCTGCTGATGGGTCCGCTCCGGCACGCCGGGCTCGCGCTGGCGACGGCCCTGTCCGCAATCCTGAACATGGCCGTGCTGCTGGTGTTCCTTGCCCGACGGCTCGGTGCCTTCGGCTGGGAGGCGATCCTCCGCAGCCACGCGCGGGTGGTCCTGGCGTCGGTACCGATCGTCGTGACCTGCCTGTGGATCGCCGGGCTCGGGGTCTGGGCGCAGCCGGAGGCCTGGGCGGCGAAGACCGTCATGCTGATCGTCGGTATGGGCATCAGCATCGTCAGCTACGTGACGGTTCATGCCCTGCTGGACTCGGACGAACTGGATTTCCTCTGGGGGCTCGTCAGGCGCAAGATCTCCTCAACGGCGTCTTGACCCTCCGCTGCGATGCCAGTACCCTGACACCACAACTCGCTTCGATGTAGGGGCGGGGTTGCACCCCGCCCGACAAAGAGGGAGGGGATCAACCCCTCCCCTACGAAAAGGGGGAAAGCATGAGACTGATGCTATCGCGCGTCCTAATATTGCTCACGTCAACATTGATCGCGACGGCGGACGCGCGGGCGGCGACCGAGCGCTACAACGTGGACCCCGATCACTCGATCGTGGGGTTCAGCGTGGTTCACATGGTCATCTCCAAGACCACCGGCCGGTTCAAGGATTACACCGGCTTCATCGAGATGGACCCGGATGCCAAGACCCTCAAGGCCATCGAAGCCGTGATCCAGACTGCATCGATCGACACCAATCACGTCAAGCGGGACACCCACCTCCGCAGCCCAGACTTCTTTCACGTCGAGAAATACCCGACGATGACCTACAAGATGAAGTCCTACGAGAAACTCGGCGACAATCAGTATAGGGCCAAGGGCGACCTGACCCTGCTGGGTGTAACCAAGGAGGTCGTCCTGACCGGGACCATCAACGGCCTCGTGCCGAAGGACCCGATGGGGAACACGCGGGCCGGATTCACGGCTCACGGCAAGATCAACCGGCAAGACTTCGGGATGAAGTGGAGCAAGACTCTCGACACCGGCGGGCTGGTCGTGGGCGATGACGTCGACATCAACCTAGAGATCGAGGTCATCAAACAGAAATAGGGAGGGAGAAGCGATGCGCGGGACGATTTTCCGAACTGACTGGGGATGGGTCGGCCTTGCCGCGACCGAGCGAGGCGTGCGCGCCGTCGTGTTACCGAAGGCGACCAAGCGAGCAGTGGAGAGAGAGCTGAGGAGGGTGGCCAATGGAAATTCCACCCCCACCTTCGTCCTCCCCCCTCAAGGGGGAGGAAAATATTTGAGAGCGGCGCATGAGGCAATCATTGCTTATCTGCAAGGCAGGGCGCGTACCTTTGACCTGCCGCTTGATCTGGATGGACAGCCCTCCTTCCGTGTGAAGGTCTGGAAAGTGCTCCAACGCATTCCGTATGGTCGGGTGCGGTCCTACGGCTGGGTGGCCCGGAAGGTCGGCAAGCCGCAGGCCGCGCGCGCCATCGGCGGGGCGTGCGGCGCCAATCCGGTGCCGCTCCTGGTGCCCTGCCACCGTGTGGTCGCCGGCGACGGATCACTGGGCGGCTTTTCGGGTGGCGTGGGCGTGAAGAAGCGTTTGCTGAGACTGGAGGGTCTGACTCCCAAGTGAAAGCCGTTATCCAGCGCGTGACGCGGGCATCCGTGGAAGTGGAGGGCAAAATGGTCGGCCAGATCCGGAGCGGCCTCGTGGTGCTGCTCGGCGTGGCCAAGGGGGACACAGAGGCGGATGTGCGGTATCTTGTGGAGAAGATCCCGGCGCTCCGCATCTTCAGCGACGAGGCCGGCAAGATGAACCGCTCGCTGGCCGAGCTGGGCGGCGGGCTTTTAGCGATCTCCCAGTTCACGCTGTTGGGGGATACCCGCAAGGGGCGACGTCCCGGGTTCGATCAGGCGGCCGATCCGGCGACGGCGCAGCGCCTATTCGAGCAGTTCGTCGAGACCCTGCGCAAAACCACCGACCTCACGGTCGAGACCGGCGTCTTCGGCGCGCGTATGAAAGTGGAGCTCGTCAACGACGGTCCGGTCACCTTCGCCCTCGACAGTCGCGCCTAGCTTGGGTATACTGAAGGTATCCATGCGGAGGGCTTATGGAATCACGCATTCCTGAGCATCATCCTCTGCGGAGGCTGTTCGGCGCGCTGGCGGAGCGAGCCTTCACGGAGAAGCTGGGTTGGCCTGACTTCAACGTCAGCGACTACATCTCCAAGCTGCTCGTGGAATACATCCGCACGGACCATCTCTACCGGATCAAGAACGCCAGGGGTGAGCGGGTTGAGGCGGTGGTCGACTTGCTCTATGAGTCGGAAGTCACGTACGAAGCCAGGTCGTTCGAGCGGGAGCGCGAAGTCCACAGGCACATCGGCGACTTCACGCTCTTCATGGCGGGCCTCTTCCCGGAGTATCTGAAACGGATCAAGACCGCCGGCCGGATCTACCACAAGGACTTCCTCGTGGATTACATCAAGACCGGCAAACGCTCCTACCGGCAGGTGGCCGAGGATGTCCAGGGGGTCTCCTCATCGGCCGAAGAGGAGCCCGCGCCGCCTCTGTTCCTGAAGCTGTCGGAGAACTTCGAGCTCTGCGTGGTGGGACTCGGGTATATCCGGGGAGACCTCGACCAGATGCAGCACAGCCGGTATCACCAGGCGCGCCGAATCCTCCTGAATTGAAACTTCTCTCCGCGGAGTTTGTCGCCAGCGCTGCGGAGTCCGCGCAGTATCCCGCCGGAAACCTTCCCGAGATCGCCTTTGCCGGGCGATCCAATGTCGGCAAGTCCTCGCTGCTGAACGCCCTGTTGGGACGTAAGAACCTGGCGCGCGTGAGCCAGACGCCAGGCCGGACCCGCCTCCTGACCTTCTTCCGCGTGGCGCTTGCAAGCCATGGAGCCGAGGGCTCACCCGAGAAGTTCCTGTTTGTGGACTTGCCGGGCTACGGCTACGCCAAGATAGCCAAGGCCGTGCAGGAGCAGTGGGGGCCAATGATCGAGGGGTATCTCTCGTCCCGGCTTCTTCTCCGCGGCGTTGTCTTGCTGACCGACATCAGGCGCGGCGAGGACGATGAACGCAATCTGGTCCGCTGGCTCAGGGAGCGAGAGCTGGGGCTGGTGGCAGTGGCGACGAAGGTCGACAAGCTGCCGCGCGGCCAGCGTCTGCAGGCGCTGCGTGATCTGGAAACGTTTCTGGGCGTCCCGGTGATCGGGTGTTCGGCGACGACGGGCGAGGGTAAGGACGAGGTGTGGAAGGCGATCCGGGGCCTGCTCGCCACACCTCCCCGCGTGAGGGCGCATAGCCCGGATTATTCATGAATGCCGTAGCGAGGCGGCTGAGACCGAAGCCCGCCGAGGCTTCTCGCAAGCGAGGGCGACGCAGTAGGTATTCCATGGATAATCCGGGCTATAACCGGATTTCGATGTAGTTCTTGTCCTTCTGGTCCTTGATCCACGCTATATAAGCCTCTTCGGACTTGAGCTGGAACACCATGTTCCGGACATCCTCCTTCACCTCCTCGAAGGGCCGGAACTCAGACGGCTTGCGGTCGTCCACGCGGATGATGTGCATGCCGATCGGCGAGGCGATCGGTTCGGTGACCGATCCGGGAGGCGCCTGCTCGATCGCCTTCTGGATCTGGGGCAGGATGTCCCCCTGGCGGATGTACCCCAGGTTGCCGCCACGGCGTCCTTCGGGGCCGTCGGAGTACTTGGCCGCCAGTTCCTCGAACCGCTCACCCTTTTTGAGCAGCGCGTACACCTCTTGCGCCTTCTCGCGCACCGCCAGGAGCTCGCTGCCGGGGCCCAGGGCGATCAGGATCTGGCTGATGCGGACTTCCGGCGGGAGCATGAAACGGTCCTGGTGCTGCTGATAGAAGCGGATGATCTCCTCGTCGGACACGAGCAGGAAGGACCGGACCTGCTGGTTGATGAGGCGCAAGGCGGTCAATTGGTCCCTGATCATCGCCATCTCTTTAGGGTCGTTCTCGTCGGGAGTCTCACCGAGACGGCGCAGCCGGACGATTGCGTCCTTCACCTCCTCCTCCGTGACTTTGATCCCGCGCCGCTTGGCGATCTGCACCTGCAGCTTGCGCTCGATCATCCGGTTCAGACCCATGTAGTCGATCTGACGGAGGCGCTGGGCCAGTTCGGCTCCGCTGAACCGCTGGCGGGCCTGCGCCTTCGCGGCGCCGACTTCCTCCTCCAACTCGCTGAGGGTGATGACCTCGGTGTTGACTACGGCAACGATCCGGTCATGGAGGCTGGCGGCCAGGACCGGAAGAGCGCCGAGCAGGCCGCCCACCAGGGCCAGGATCGCGAAGGCCGTCTGCAACGTGGGCGCTGGCATACGAGCGTGGAGAGGCGTTACGGCGTGGCGGCCGCGGGACTGGCGGAGGGGATTTCCGAAACCGGAGTCGGGATATCGGCGACGCGGAGCTTGGCTTTCGCCCGAAGCGATGCCACAAATTCTTCGTAACGCTTTCGCCTCTTCTCGTTGAGAAGCTCTTCCCTGACCTGCTCCTTGGCCTCATCGAAGGAGAGAGCAGCGCCGGGGGTGCGTTCCACCAACTTGATGATGTGGTAGCCGAACGGGGTGGCCACCGGCAGGCTTGTTTCTCCGACCTTGAGGGCCAGGAGCACCTTCTCAAATTGCGGCATCGTCTGGCCCTTTTTGATGAACCCCAAATCGCCGCCCTTGTACCTTGTGGCATGATCCAGTGAGACCTTCCGGGCCAGCGCCGTGAAATCCTCCCCCTGGTCGAGGCGTTTCTTGAGGTCGAACGCTTCTTCCTGGGTCTTGACGAGGATGTGGCTCGTACGAAACTCGCCGAGCGCGGTGAAATTCATGGCGTTGGCCCCATAGTAGGCCTTCATCTCCTCCATCGTGACCTTCACCTGGGCGTCCACTTCTTCGATCCTCAGGCGTTCCAAGAGGCTCCTTTCTTTGAAGCGTTCCATGCGTTCCAAGAAGACGCGGTCGCGATCAAAGCCCCGGGTCTTCGCCTCTTGGAGCATGAGCTCATGGTTGATAAGCTCCTCCAAGAATTTCTTGCGTCCGGTGGGACCCGCAAAGGTCTTCCGAGCGTAGTCCGGAATTTGGGACCACCGGAGGTCGAACTCACTGGCCGTGATTTCTTTTCCGTTAATGATCGCAAGGGCTTTGGAGGAGGCATCCGGTTTGTCACTGCAGGCAGTGATGACAGCAAGGAGGAGCGTAAGGCCGAGTGTGCTCTTTAACGTAAGGCCAACCACTGGCGACTCAAGCGGAAGCGGTCGTTTTTTTATCATACGATGCAAGGACTTGCAAGGCTCTTTTTATTTCCGGGAAGGCGGCTTTCCAGGCGGAGTCCACTCCGAGGAGCTCGAACGAGTACGGGGTGGTGAGGCGCAACCGAGTACGATACTGGTCCATGAGTGCCTGGAGGCCAGCCTGCGGAGGCAGGGCCTTCGCGTCGAAGGCGAAGGCCACGGCCGTCGGGCGAATCTGAATAGCGGCCATGCGCAGCGCTTTCGCCAGGAGGCGGATCTCCATCACCTCGAACACCCGCTCGACCGGCTCAGGCGGCGCGCCGTAGCGGTCCACCAGCTCGCCGTGCAGTTGCGCGAGGTCGCCCACCTGGGTGCTTGCGGTCAGGCGCTTGTA
>VBJS01000091.1 GCA_005880055.1 Chloroflexota bacterium
ATCCCCTCGACGGGCCCTTTTCCCGTGGTACCTTCCCACAGCAAGGTCCGTTCGGCTTGGGTTAGCTGGTTGTACGGCCTGGTCACGTCAAAGCCGCGTCGCTTGAAGGCCAGCAGCATCTGCTTCTGCCACCAGTCGGCCGAGGGCTTCGTCCACGGCTCGACGGCGCCGCCCGCCAGGCTCTTGGTCTGGTCCGGGACGATGAGGTCCTCGGCGTAGTGCAAGATGTTGCCGAAGCCCTTGCAGGCGGGGCAGGCCCCGAGCGGGTGGTTGAAGGAGAAGAGCGCGGGTTTCGGCGTCTCGAAGGTCCTCCCGCAGGACTGGCAGCTATAGGCCTGGGCGAAGCGGCGTCGGCCCGCGGCGATGATCTCCGCGACGCAGCGCCCGTCGCCTTCGCGGAACGCCGTCTCCAGCGTGTCCACGAGGCGCGCGCGGTCGTCCTCGCGGAGCACGAGACGGTCCAACACGACCTCCAGCTCGCGGCAGCCTTTGAGCAGGGTCGCGATCTCCGATACGGTCTCCGCCGTTACATCCACGATCTCGTCACGAACGCGGAGTCTGAAGAAGCCGCGGCGCACCAGATCCTGGACGAGTGCGGCCAGGTCCTGGCCGGCGTTGACACCAACGGGAAACAGCACCATGGCGCGAGACTGGCCATGCTCCTTGAGGAGGGTGTCGGCCACGTCCCCCGGTTGGTAGGCGCGCGCTTCGGTGCCGCAGGCGGGGCAGACCGGGTGGCCGACCTTCGCGAACAGGAGCCGGAGCAGATCGGCGATCTCGGTGGTCGTCCCGACCGTGGAGCGCGCGGTGCGGACGGGGTTCTTCTGCTCGATCGCGATGGCCGGCCGGATGTGCTCGAGCCGATCCACGTCGGGGCGGTCGAGTTTTTCCAGGAACATTCTTGCGTAAGTCGAGAGCGATTCGATGTAGCGCCACTGGCCTTCGGCGAAGATCGTGTCGAAGGCCAGCGAGGATTTTCCGGAGCCCGACACCCCCGTAATGACGGTCACCTGATCATGGGGGATGCGCAGCGAGAGGTTCTTGAGGTTGTTCTGGCGCGCGCCGGTGATGACGAGTTCGTCTTGAGAGGCCATTGGAATGTCCAAAGTCGCCGGGGATGAAAACCGAATCTCACGATCGTAGCACACTTAGACTTTCCCTTGCCCCTTGCGGGAGAGCCCTTCCTTCATCCCTCCCCCGGGGCTACCCATTGCTCTTAGGGTGCAATGGGTCATGGGGAGGGTGAGGGTGGGGGTATCACCTAGTAACTTTTGCAGGGGAGCCGGTGTCAAAAGGAGTGTTGAGGTGCCGAATCTTGACTTTCGCAAGATGCGGCTGGTGAAGCGGCTCGGCACCGTCAATAGACCCACCGCCGACTGAGTCCTGGCAGTCCTCGGCGAGATGTTCGCGCCGTAACGCCCGCTGCGCCATCCCAGCCAGACCCTCTCTTTTTTCTATTGATTCGCTGTTAGGAGTTGCCATACGATGCGCTGCTTTTTCAAGCTCCGGCACCCACCTGAGCACCCCTCGAAAGGAGGAGGGGCCTTTTGTTCGTACGCTTCTGGGGAACACGCGGGTCCATCGCCGTGCCGGGCGAGCGGACAGCCAAGTATGGCGGCAACACCGCGTGCGTGGAAGTCCGGACCGATGACGGCACGATCATCGTCCTGGACTGCGGGACGGGCGCCCGGGAGCTGGGCAATCACCTCCTGCAGTCCGCGCCCCAGCCCCTCCGCGTCCACCTTTTCATCGGGCATACCCATTGGGACCACATCCAGGGCTTTCCGTTCTTCGGCCCGGCCTTCCACCCCAACACCGAGCTGAACATCTACGCCCACTCCGGCTTCCATCGCCGCGTGGAGGACGCCATTGCCGGGCAGATGCAGTACTCCTACTTCCCCGTGAGGCTGCACGATCTCCGGAGCCGCATCCATTTCACGGAATTGAATGAAGGGTTTTTCCGCATCGGTGAGGTGCTCGTGCAGACGCAGCACCTGAATCACACTGCGCCGACGCTGGCCTACCGCATCTCCAGCCATGAGACGACGCTGGCCTACGTCACGGACCATGAGCCGTTCTGGAAGCCGACGGCCAGCGGGTTTCAGCATCCCGGCGACCAGCGGCATGTGGCGTTCCTGGAGGGGGCGGACCTCATCATCCATGACGCCCAATACAGCGATGAGGAGTACGCCGGCAAGATCGGTTGGGGGCACAGCACGGTGGAGTACGCGACCGACGTGGCGCTGGCCGCGGGAAGCAGCCGCCTGGCGCTGTTCCATCACGACCCCGCGCACGACGACGCGACTGTGGCCCGTCTGGAAGCGATCGCGCAGGATCGCGCGGCCGCGCGAGGCCGCGCGCTGGAAGTCTTTGCCGCCTCGGAAGGGCTCGAGCTGCATGTACGCGGCAGTCGGCCGTCCGTGGCGTTGGGCGACGTGACGGCAATCCGGCGTCCGCCGGTCGCCGGCAAGCGCGTGCTCGTGGTCAGCTCCTCCGAAACCGAGTTCGCCGTCATCGGTCGCCTGCTGGCCGAGGACAACCTGGTCTTCCTGGCTACATCAGGCAAGCGGACTGCGCTGGAGTGCGCGCCAGGCGTCTCTCCCGACCTGGCCATTATCGACGGCCGTCTCTCGGATGGCTTAGGGGTGGAATTGATCCAGCCGTTGCGCGCGCGTCTGGAACGTCCGGACTTCCCGATCATCCTGCTTACAAATGAGGTGGCGTTGCAAAGCGACTTGCGGGTCAGCGGCATGCCCGCCACCGATTGCCTGACAAAACCCTTCAGCACGCCCATGCTACGCACGAGGGTGCTGGCTTGGCTGACCCGAGCGCTGCCGCCCGGCAAGACTCGCGCGGACGAGACGATCAGCCGTGGCATCCCCAAGCCGGCTCCGTCGCCGAGCGTGCCCGGCGCCGAAGCGGCGCGGGCTGACGTCGCCACGGCCGCCAGCTACGCTGATACGTTGGCGATGATGCCGCTGTTTCGGTCTCTGGACCGAGAGCGATTGCTGCGCCTCGTGTCGCGGGCGTCCGAGGAGGTCTTTGCGGCAGGCAGCGTGGTCATTCGGCAGGGAGAGACGGCCGATGATGTGTTCGTCGTGCTGTCCGGGCTGGTGCGTGTCGTTCAGTTGACGTTCGAAAGTCCGCTCGTGGGGCAGGTGCTCGCCGAGATCGGGTACGGGGAGGTGTTTGGGGAGTTGGCCATGCTGACCGACCAGCCGCGCACGGCGACGGTCGTCGCCGTCGAGCGCACCCGGTGCCTGGCGCTCGCTCCCGACGACCTCATGCAGGTGCTCCGGCGTTCGCCGGATTTGGCGATCGGGTTGTTGCGCATCCTGGCCTGGAGGCTGACCAACGCCGACCGTCTGCTCGCGCGCTACGCGCCCGACCCGCTGACCGGGCTGCCAGGCAGGCGGGCCTTCCATGACCACTACCAGCGCCTCGCGGCCGGTCCGCGTCGCCGGCAGAGCGGCGTGATCGTGCTGCTGGTGGATGTCGTGCATCTGAATGCGATCAACGATCGTTTCGGCTACATGGCCGGCGACGAAGTCTTGCGGGCGGTGGCTGATGCCCTCAGGCGTGCGATCCGCAGCACCGACCTGGTTACCCGCTACGGAGGAGACGAATTCACCGCGCTGCTGGTGGATGCCGGTCCGGCCAACACCACCGTGGTCGTGAACCGTGTCACTGACAAGCTGGCCGAGCTGGCCTTGCGGCGCGGGCTTCCGATCACGATCCAGTGTGCCATCGGGGTGTCCAGCAGCCAGGATCCTCCGGCGACCGCCGATGAGCTTCTCTGGGAAGCAGACTCAAATATTCGCTGTAAGTAGATTAGTGTGAGACCCGCCGAACGCTTGAGATTATTTGACAAAATCAGTCATGTGACATAGAATCGCATCTTTCTCCGCGACAGGTCAGGTTTCCTGAAGGAGTGCGGGCGGAGGGGGTGCGCGCTTGGACGAAGGCTTCTTTAGAATCAATCGGTTACCGCCCTACGTGTTCACCGAGGTGCAGGCCCTCAAGCTCGAGGCACGCCGGCGCGGAGAGGACATTATTGACTTCGGGATGGGCAACCCGGATGAGCCGACGCCCCCGCATATCGTAGAGAAGCTCATCGAAGCTGCGAGGAACCCGCGCAACCACCGCTATTCCGCCTCGCGAGGCATCACCAAGCTCCGCCATGCGATCACCGCCTGGTACCAGCGCAACTACGGTGTGGATCACGATCCCGAGACGGAAGCGATCGTCACCATCGGGTCCAAGGAAGGATTGGCCCACCTGGCGCTGGCGATGGTGTCGCCGGGTGACGTGGTCTTGACCCCCACCCCCACCTATCCGATCCATCCGTACAGCGTCATCATCGCGGGGGGCGAGGTGCGGGGAATCCCGCTGCGCCAGGACAGCGATTTCTTCGAGGACCTCATGCAGGCCTATCGCCGCACGCTGCCCCGTCCGAAGATGCTGATCCTCAATTTCCCGCACAATCCGACCACGGCCGTCGTGGACCTGGCGTTCTTCAAGAAGGTCGTGGCCTTCGCGAAGGAAAACAACGTCTCTGTGGTGCACGACCTGGCCTATGCAGACATCGTCTTCGATGGGTACGAGGCCCCGAGCTTTCTCCAGGCCCCCGGCGCCAAGGACGTCGGCGTGGAATTCTTCACCCTCTCCAAGAGCTACAACATGCCGGGCTGGCGGGTGGGATTCTGCGTGGGCAATCCCAAGATGATCGGAGCCCTGCAGAAGATCAAGAGTTACCTCGACTACGGCATTTTCCAGCCGATCCAGATCGCCGCCATCATTGCGTTGAATGGCCCCCAGGACTGTGTCAAGGAAACCGTGAAGCTCTATAAAGAGCGTCGCGATGTCCTCGTGGACGGGTTGAACCGAGTCGGATGGAAGGTCGAAAAGCCCCTGGCGACCATGTTCGTCTGGGCCCGCATCCCGGACGCGTACCGCGCCATGGGATCGCTGGAATTCTCCAAGCTGCTCCTGCACGAGGCCAAGGTCGCGGTGTCGCCGGGCATCGGGTTCGGCGAGTACGGCGACGAGTACGTCCGCTTCGGTCTCGTCGAAAACGAGCACCGCACGCGACAGGCGATACGCGGCATCAAGAAGGCGCTCAAACTCTCCGACGGGGAGGAATAGGGCACTTTGTGAAAGACCGCATCGCAGTCGGCTTGATCGGGTTCGGCACCGTCGGGACCGGGGTCGCCAAGGTCCTCACGACCAATGCTGGCGTGATTCGGCGGCGTCTCGGCGTGCCGCTCGCGTTGGTGAAGGTCGCGGACCTCGACCTCACGACCGACCGCGGCATCGCGCTGCCGCCCGGGATCCTCACCGCGAACGCCCGCGAGGTCATCGACGAACCCACGATCGACATCGTCATCGAGTTGATCGGCGGCTACGATCCGGCCAAGCGGTTCCTGCTCGAGGCGATGGCCCACGGCAAGCACGTCGTCACCGCCAACAAGGCGCTGCTGGCGGTCCACGGGGAAGAGCTCTTTGAAGCGGCGACCCGGGCCGGCGTGGACATCGGCTTTGAAGCGAGCGTCGGCGGCGGCGTTCCCATCCTGCGCGCCCTGACCGAAGGGCTGGCGGCCAACCGGTTGCTGTCCCTGTACGGGATCGTCAATGGAACGTCGAACTACATCCTGTCCAAGATGACCGAAGCCGGTCGCCCGTTCGACGAGGTCCTGAAGGAAGCGCAGAAGGCGGGCTACGCGGAAGCCGATCCGACGTTCGACGTACAGGGCATCGACGCCGCCCACAAGCTGGCGATCCTGGTGAATCTCGCCTTCGGGACGCCGGTGAACTTCAAGGACGTCTACGTCGAAGGCATCACCAGCATCGCGCCGCTGGACATCGCCTACGCGACCGAGTTCGGCTACACGATCAAGCTGCTGGCGATTGCCAAGCTGCACGAAGGCCAAGAGGGCGCACGGGCCCCCGCTGAACTGGAAGCCAGGGTCCATCCCACCATGATCGCGTCGGCTTCGCCGATCGCGCGCGTCGGCGGGGCCTACAACGCGATCCAGGTGACGGGGGACGCCGTGGGGGACATCATGCTCTACGGCAAGGGGGCGGGCAGCTTCCCGACCGCCAGCGCCGTGGTGAGCGACGCCATCGACATCGCCCGCAACATTCTCAAGGGGACGGTGCGGCGCGTGCCGCCGTGCGCCTTCCAACCAGACCAGCGGCGACCGCTGCGCATCCGCCCGATCGCGGAGATCAGCAGCCCCTACTATTTGCGGTTCATGGTGCTGGACCGCCCCGGGGTCCTCTCGCAACTGTCTGGCGTCCTGGGCAAGCACGACATCAGCATATCCTCCGTCCTGCAGCGCGGTCGCAAACAGGGGCAGACCGTGCCGGTGGTGCTGACGACCCACACGGCCGTCGAGCGCAACGTGCAAGCGGCGCTGCGCGAGATCGCCGCGTTTCCGTTTGTTTCCGCTCCGACCACGCTGATCCGCATCGAAGGTGAGGACCGGTGACATGGGTGCCTGGCGTGGAGTGATCGAGGAGTATCGGGCCTACCTGCCGGTGGACGCGTCCACCCCGGTCGTGACGCTGGGTGAAGGGAACACGCCGCTGGTGCGGGCGTCGCGCCTCGCCGAAGCGATCGCGCCCCGGCTCGCTCTCT
>VBJS01000261.1:0-457 GCA_005880055.1 Chloroflexota bacterium
CAGCTCTTGCTGGCCAGCGTGGCCCGGCAGGTGGCCGCGAACGACCCGCAGCGCTTCGCCGGCGTCTACAGGCCAGCGGCGAGTGACGGGAACGCCGAACTGCTGCTGGCGTCCCCGTTCGATCTCGACAGGTCCGAGACGCCGGCGGCCGGCGCGCGGCGCCTGTCTCGCAGGGCATTGTTGGGCATCAGCCGTAACCGATAGATCACGCAGTATGCCCCGCACGAGGTGCCCCTACTAATTACGTTCCTTTTCGGTAATCACGGCCAAGGCGAAGCAGCAGCGTCGCGCCGCCGCCCAATAACACTACTGCCACGGCAATTGCGCCACCGATCATGAGAGAGGTAATGGTATCAGAACCGCCGTCCTCTTTGGTGCTCGGAGTAGGTTCGTTCTTCTCCTCGCCTTTGTGCGCAGGTTCGTCTCAGATTTGTGGCAATGGGGCACTTGGCCGTGA
>VBJS01000261.1:478-2077 GCA_005880055.1 Chloroflexota bacterium
AGCTCCTCCCGCGCCTATCGCGACGTCGGCGGTTGAGTTTTAAACCAGCAGCTCGCCGTGCGAGGAGCAGTTCCTCCGCCAATAAGCGGCTGCCATGCAAATCTGGCGGCGCTGTGAACCCCACGCTCCACCTTGGACCGAACGAAGGTAGCGTCATCTAAAATCGTTGAACGAAACGCCTGCGACGAGGGAGGCAGGGCTTGATTATCGATGTAGTGCTTCAGGACATGTGAGAAGTCCGGGCCTGCCTGGGTAGGCGCTGTAGAGCATACTCGAAAGGCGGCTGGTAGCCGAGAGCGCTATGCAGACGGCGCCGGTTATAGAAGCTGACGTAGTCGTGGAGGCGGCGCTCCCAGAGATCAACGGCGGCCTCATCAACGCCGTCCCAGAACTCCTCCTGCACGGTCCGCTGCACCCGTTCCACTTTGCCGTTCAGGTGGGGTGTACGGGGCTTTATGTGAGCATGTCGGATGCCCAGGCGCTTGAGGAGGAGAGTGAGCTCGCGGCCGAACTCCGAACCGTTGTCGGTCTGGATGCAGCGAAGCGGGAAGGGGAAGGACGCCAGCAGGCGGGGCAGGGCCCGGCAGACGGCGGTAGTCGTACGGGCGCTCAGCACCGTGGCTCCCAGATAACGGCTGCAGTCATCGATCAGCGTAAGCTGGAAGCGGCGTTCGGGCAGGTATTTGAGGTCCATCTGCGCGCGCTCGCCGGGCAGAGCCCTGGCGTAGCGGATCCAGTTCGGCTTTGGCTTCCGAGGCCGCATCACCAACGCCCCGCAGCGGCGGAGGATGCGGTAGACGCTTGAGAGGCTGCAAGCGATGAGGCGGACGTGCAAGAGGTGGGCGTGCAGGCGGCGGACCCCTAGGCCGAGCTCGTAGTGGCCGCGGCGTACGGCATCGAGGACCTGAGCCGGCAGGGCTGTAGGACAACGATGCGGACGGCGGGTGCGATCCAAAAGCGCGTGCTTACCCGCGCGCCGCCAACGCAGCCACCAGCGAGCAAAAGTGCTGTACGGAACCTCAGCGGCCTGGCAAAATCGGCGAGCACTCAGCTGCCAGCGCCGCCAGCATTCTTCATAGGCAACGATGTACTGAACCCTTGTGGCCACCGGCCACGGTGTGCGAACGTTGTGCATCAGGGCCTCCTTGTAGGCTGTGTTTTGGGATTTACTTCAACCTACAGGTCAGGCCCTTCTCATTTCACCTCCTCTCTGTCTCACATCTCTTGGAACATCACAGGGCTTGATTATCGACGGTCCGCAACCGTAAGCTAGCGGCAGCTCTTGCCGAAGAACCGGGCGATCCGCGATATATCGATGATGTCGACGAAACGGTCAGGCTTATTTGGCGCGATGTCATGACGTGCAGGAGCGAGCGGGACGGGCTCCCCGAAGTTGTTAGCAAGAGCTCCGATATCCGAAATATCCGAGAAAGTATCGTTGTTAGTGTCTGCAGGCCAGGCATCTACCCCCGCAAGCCCGGAAGGGATCCGTGCCCGCGAATGATTCGACGCCGTTTGTGAAACCATCGCCAGCCGAGTTTTCACCGACAGGATAGGTCGAACCCGACGCTATCTGCCAATCGATTGGGATGAAGGTGT
>VBJS01000113.1 GCA_005880055.1 Chloroflexota bacterium
CGTCGGCGTCGAGGCCGCTCTCGATGAGGTCGGTCGCTAGGAAGACGTGGACGAACTCGGTGCAGAAGCCGGGCGAGACGAAGAACCCTGTCAACTTCTCCAGACGCTCAGCCCGGTAGCCGGCCTCCTCCTGTAGCTCACGCTGCGCGGCGGCCTCGATGTCCTCGCCTTCGTCGACGATCCCGGCCGGCACTTCGAGGAGCGCGGCCTCGGCGGCCAGCCGGTACTGGCGCACGAGGAGCACGTCGCCGTTCTCGTCCAGCGGGACAACGGCGACAACGATCTCCCGCTTCGCCTCGCGGCCCCCGGCCAGCAGGACGATGTCTTCGCGCACCGAGCAGATGCGGCCGTCATAGATGCGATAGCTCTCGATGACTCGCTCATGCCCAGTCTCGCCCATGCCTATTTCGGCGTTTGAATTCCGTTGAGCTCGAACAACTCCGGATGATCGGAGGACCTGACGACGCGCAGCCAGTCCAGTCGCTCGGCGAGCATCGCGTAATAGTCCTGCGGCTCCGAGAATCGGATGAAGCGCGCGACGTGTGGGCTACGGCAGACGGAGACGCTCTCGCCGCTCGCAAGCGCCCGGTCGATCTGCCCGTCCACGGCCACCGTCGCCTCCTTGTCTGCGTTGACACGCAGGTCGATAGTCGTTCCCGGCCCCAATACGAGCGGCCGAGCCGAGGAGAGATGCGGCGCCACCGGCGTCAGCACCATGTCCCGCGACTCCGGATGGAGGATCGGCCCGCCCGCTGAAAGCGAGTAGGCGGTGCTGCCCGTGGCCGAAGCGATTATGAGCGCGTCGCAGCGCAGGACCGCCAGTCGTGAGCCGTCGATAGAGACATCGACGTAGACGGGCCGGCTGACGTTGGCGCGCCCGACGACCACGTCGTTGAGCGCTTGATAGGTGACCCCCCAGGACGGCACCTGGGCCTGGAGCATCGCTCGCTCTTCCACGCGACAGCGGCCGGCCAATACCTCCGGCAAGCGCTCGATCAGCTCGGCCGGGCGCACCTCAGCAAGAAAGCCGAGCCTGCCCATGTTGACGCCGAGCACCGGGACGGGATGGGGGATGATAGCGCGGGCGGCATGGAGAACAGTGCCGTCGCCGCCCAGGCAGATGAGGAGATCGGTCCCTGGCATATGCTCCCCCACCGCGCGGTCATCCCAGTCGGACACCTGCCAGACCTCGTCGACACGGCCGTCCAGGAAAGATGTGACCTGCGCGGCCAGGCGGGAAGCCGCAGACCAGCGGGAGTGCACGAACAGCCCGACCTTATTCACCGGCGCGATCCCCCGGGCGGCCCGATTTGCCGAAACACGCGCTTTTCGTTACCAGGCGTCGTCAGACGGCCAACCACTGTAGAGGCGCGCCCCCGGGGCGTCTCTAGGTCCTCTCTCGGTAGGTGAGGCTTTCCAGCCTCGGCGGGCGGGCGCAGCCAGAAGAGGAATTCGCGGTTGCCCTTATCGCCTAGAATCGGCGAGGCCGCGAGGTCCAGGATGCGGAAGCGGCTGGTCACGCACCAGCGTATGAATCGCCCGATCAGCGTCGAGTGAAACAGCGGGTCGCGGATGACGCCGCCGCGCGGCACCTCGCCCTTCTCGGCCTCGAACTGCGGCTTCAGGAGAGCGATGATCGAGCCACGAGCGGGCCTTGTAGGGGCGCAGCAACCGCCATCGCTCGAAATGGGCGTCGGCGCCATCCGCAACCAGTGTTCCGTATCCTGAACCTCGGTTGCTGCGCCCCTACGCTCGGGATCGAACAACGCCGGCAAGACCGGCAACACCAGGCGCAATGAGATGAACGAGACATCGATCGTCAACACATCCACGCGTTCAGGCAGAGACACCAGCTCGCGCACGTTCGAGCCTTCCATGACGACGACGCGGGGGTCCTGGCGCAGCGTCCAGTCGAGCTGCCCCTTCCCAACATCGATCGCGTAGACGCGCGAGGCGCCGTGCTGGAGCAGGCAGTCGGTGAAGCCGCCGGTGGAGGAGCCCACGTCCGCACAGACGAGACCGCTTACATCGAGCCCGAAGTGCCGCAGCCCGTGCTCCAGCTTCTCGCCGCCGCGCGAGACGTATCGCGGACGCTCCGCGACGGCGAGCGCCGCCGTCTCCTCGACCAGCGCGCCCGCCTTGGAGACCGGCCGCTCACCGGCGCGAACCTGCCCCGCCATTACCAGCGCCTGCGCCTTCTCGCGGCTGGCCGCGAGGCCACGGTCAACCAGCAGCGTATCGATCCTGCGCTTCGCCACAGCACCTCAGACTATGGGACGGCAACGGAAGGAAGTCAACAAAGGCTCGGCGTGGTTTGTAGGGGCGTAGCACGCGCGAACCCCGTCGCCGTCTGCTACCGTCACTTAACCGGCCGCCGCCAGGGGCCCCGCCCGGCTGCCGGGTGCTACGCCCGACGCTTGTTGCTCCTTGGTTTCGCCAGATCTGTCGCGTTGTCGAGCGCGTCTGCTATCAGCACCATATTCCGGGGGTTCTCTGCCCGGTAAGCTAAGCGGTCTCTTTGGCGTCGCCCTCGCCCCAGAGGTCGATCGCCTGGCCGGACCGCTGCAGGAGCAGCGGCCGGCGGTGGCTGCGGATAGCCTCCGCATCCACCACGCACTTCTTGACGTCGCCGCGAGAGGGGATCTCGTACATTACGTCGAGCAGACAGTCCTCGAGCACCGTGCGCAGCCCGCGCGCGCCGGTCTTGTGCCGCAGCGCCTCCTCGGCGGCCGCCTGCAGCGCGTCCTCCGTGAAGACCAGCTCCACGTTGTCCAGGGCGAAAAACTCCTCGAACTGCTTCGTCAGCGCGTTCTTGGGTTCGGTCAGGATGCGCACCAGCGCGTCTTTATCGAGCGATTGCAGCGCTACCATCACCGGTATGCGGCCGACGAACTCCGGGATCAGCCCGTAAGTGAGCAGGTCATCATGTGTGACACGGGCCAGCAGCTCGTCTGCGGTCTTGACTGGATCCGCAGGCTGGACGTGAGCGGACCGAAAGCCGAGCCCACGCTGGCCTTTGCCCGCGCGACGGTCGATGATCGCGTCGAGGCCCTGGAAGGCGCCGCCGCAGATGAACAGCACGTTCGCCGTGTTGATCTGAATGAAGTCCTGGTGCGGGTGCTTGCGGCCGCCCTGCGGCGGCACGTTCGCCACGCAGCCCTCGATAATCTTTAGCAACGCCTGTTGCACGCCCTCCCCGGAGACATCTCGCGTGATGGACGGGTTGTCGCCGCTCTTGCGGCCGATCTTATCGATCTCGTCGATGTAGATAATGCCGCGCTCCGCCTTGGCGACATCGAAGTCGGCGGCCTGGATCAGGCGCAGGAGAATGTTCTCGACGTCCTCGCCGACATAGCCGGCCTCAGTCAGCGCAGTGGCATCAGCGATCGTGAACGGGACATCGAGGATCTTGGCGAGCGTGCGAGCGAGGAGCGTCTTTCCTGAGCCGGTGGGGCCAAGCAGCAGGATGTTGCTCTTCTCCAGCTCCACGTCCTTCCCCGCCTGCGCGCCGATCCGCTTGTAGTGGTTGTAGACGGCGACGGAGAGGACCTTCTTCGCCTGCTCCTGGCCGACGACGTATTCGCTGAGTTGCTGGTATATGACTTTCGGGGGCGGGATGCGCTGCAGCGGCGTCTTTGGCCGGACGGTAGTGGAGTTATCTTCCTGGATTATCTCCCGGCAAAGCTCGACACACTCATCGCAGATGTAGACAGCGCCGGGGCCGGCGATCAGCCGGCGCACCTGGTCCTGGTTTTTGCCGCAGAAGGAGCAGGTGTAGCTGACGCGGTTGCCGCCCTTAGCGGGCATCGATTAGACCTTTGCTCCGTCCGTCGGTGTGGACACACCTACCTCCTGACCCTGGAGCACCTCATCGATTATACCGTAGTCCTTGGCCCCTGCCGCATCTAGGTAGAAGTCGCGGTCCGTGTCGCGGATGATGCGCTCCATCTCCTGCCCGGAGTGCTTCGACAGGATCTCGCGGATTAGCTGGTTCTGCCGCAGGATTTCGCGGGCGTGGATGTCCACGTCCGTGGCCTGACCGCCGACGCCGCGCACCCATGCCTGGTGCATGTGGATGGTTGAGTGCGGCAACGCGTAACGCTTGCTCTTTGTGCCGGCGGTGAGGAGAACCGTGGCCATGCTGGCGCACGAACCCACGCAGATAGTGGCGATATCGCAGCGGGTCAGCTGCATCGTGTCGTAAACCGCCAATCCCGCGCTGATCGAGCCGCCCGGCGAGTGGATGTACATGTTGATGTCTTTCTCCGGGTCCTCGCGCTCCAGGTACAGGACCTGGGCGATGATGAGATTCGCTATCTGGTCGTCGATAGGCGTGCCCAGGAACACGATGCGCTCTTTCAGCAGGAGCGAGAAGATGTCGAACGCCCGCTCGCCCCTTGGGCTCTGCTCTACTACATAAGGGATGATATTTTGTGGCTTCATGTTGCCTCCTTCGTTCCCGCCGGCACTTTTTTCTTACCGGCGGTCTTGGTCTTCTCCGTTGTCTTTCTTGGCTCGGCTTCCGCTGAGCCGCCTCCCGCTATCTCCGAGAGCCGGTCGAGGGTCTTTCGCGTGAGAATCGAACGCTCGATGGCCGACCGGGCGTCGGCGGTCGAGAAGAGGCCGCGCATCTGCTGCGCCTGCCTTCCAGATGACGAGACGATCTTCTCGATCTCTTCGTCCACCTCTGCGGGCTGCACCTTGATCTGCTCCTCGTCCGCCAGCTTCGTAAGGGCCAGCGAGCGCCTGACGCGCTCGGTGGCAGCCGGTCGCAGCTCTTCCTGCAGCTCCTCGGCCGAACGCTTGAGCATCTCCAGGTAACGCTCTAGATCCTGCCCGGCCTGACGCGCCTGGTCGCGCATCAGGCGCTCTATCTCCCTGTCGATCAGCACCGGCGGAAACTCGATCTTCTCGGCCGCGTCGACAAGCGCGGTCACAGCCTTATCCCGGTACTCCTCCTCCGCCTGCGCTTCCAGCCGCTCGCGGATGTCATTCGAGAGGCGCTCGCGCAGGGCGTCGAGGCTGGTGAAGCCTTCTCCCACTTCACGGGCGAACTCGTCGTTCAACTCCGGCAGCTTCTCTTCCTTTATCTCCTTCACGGTGACGGTGGCGGTGCCTGTCTTCCCGGAAAGCTCACGCTGTCCCTCAGGCACAGACACGGGTATCTCCCTTGTCTGGCCCTTCTCGACACCGACCATACCTTCGGCGAAGCCCGGCAGCAGGACAGTGGCGCCCTCTCGCAGGCGAAACTCCGTGTCGTCCTCCTTGTACACCTCGCGGCCTTCGACCACGATGCGCACGTCCGCCCGCACGATGTCACCCGTCTGCACCGGCCGCTCCACGGGCTCGTGCAGCGCATAGCGGTGCCGCAGCTCCTCCTGAGACGCGTCGACCTCACCGTCGTCTACCCGCACCTCATCACGCTCAATGCGCAGTTTTCTGTACTCTCCCAGTTCCAGTGTTGGGCGGACGGGCACAGTGGCCTTGAAGGAGAGCGGTTCGTCGCTCACCAGCTCGATGCGCGGCTGGTCGATGGCGTCTACGTCTTGGTCCTCGAGGGCCTGGTTGTAGACCTCCGGGATAAGCAGATCAATCGCTTCGTTGACGAAGCGGGCGCGCCCCAGGTGACGTTCGAGCATATGGCGCGGCGTTTTACCCTTGCGGAAACCGGGGACCTCGTAGCGCTGGACCAGCCTCCGGTAGGCCCTGTCCATCGAGCGCTCCATCTGCTCAGGGTCAACTTCGACCTCGAGCAGCACCTGGCTCTCCGGGAGCCGCTGACTGGAGACCTTCACGTAACCAGTATAGCAGGCGGATACGCCTTCGAAACGGGAAAACGGCGATGGGAAATGTGGGAAAGCGGCTACCTAAGGTCTTTCTGCAACTCGCACATGTCCGCGCAAGGGAGGCCCGCTTCAGTATGCGCTGGCGACGATATCTGAGCGCGTGAGCACCATCAGATACTCCTTCGGAGGATCACCCGGCGGCCCGGCACCCGGAACATCAATGGTCTTCAGATGACGGAAGCCCGCTTTCTCGTAGCAACGGATCGCGCGGGCGTTGTCCGGAGATGGTGCGACGATGCACATCGTGACGCGAGGGTCAGAGAAAATCAGCTCGCGCGAAAACGCCCGTAGGACAGCCGTCCCAAAGCCCTGACCGAGCATCTCCCGTTCTCCCACGAAGAGGTCGATGCCCGGCGTCCAAGATTCCAGTTCGATGGCTCTTGCATTCTCAGGGTAATCGTCGACAAAGTACATTTGGATATACCCTACCGGCCGCTCTTCGTACTGGACGACGAACCCCCGTGTTGGTTCGTCGCCCCGTACCCTCGGTAAGTAGTGCTTCTCCACCTGTTCCAGGGTCGGTCGGCGCAGGTTCCCAGCACCGTACCAGTCTGCGACGTGGTCTTGGTTCAGCCAGCGGTGCATCAACGGCAGGTCGGCCGGCGTAAGTGCCCTGAACGAAACGTGCTCCTCGATCACAGTTCCTTCTCAAATTCCCACATGTCCCGCAGCGGCATGCCTTCGATCCCGGACCCGCTCCATACCACCCAGGTGCAAACGGACCAACCGGTATCCCCGCCGGAGGTAGAACGAAAGCGCCCGCAGGTTATCGTTGGTCGTCACCACGCGCAGCCGCCGGACGCCGCGTGAGCGGAGCGCCGCCTCGGCGCCGTCGAGGAGGCGCCCGCCGATGTGGCGCCCTTGCTCCAGCGCCTCGATGCTCACGATTTCCGCCTGGTCGCCCTCGATGGACCACGCGACCAACCCTTGGACCGCGCCGGCGGCGTCACGCCAGACGAGCCCCTTCAGCTTCGCCGGATCCTCGTACACACGCTCGCCGGCGATAATGGGCAGGCCCCAGCGCTCGCGGAGCAAGAGATCGATCACCTCAGCGGGAGCGGGCTCCAGGCGCCCTTCGCTCACGTTAGCGCCGCCGCGGGGAGAGGATATCGGTCAGCGCGTCACCGAGCAGGTTGAAGGACAGAAGCAGGAGGCCGACAACAACCGCCGGGACGAGCATGAGTTGCGGATGGTTGCGGATGTTGCTGAGGCCCGAGCCTTCGAAGATCATTGTGCCGAAGCTGGGGTGGGGGGGCTGCACGCCGATGCCCAGGAACGTGAGGCCGATCTCAGCGAGGGCGGCCGAGCCAAGCGACAGGGTGACCACCACGATGACCAGGTTGGTGAGGTTCGGCAGCAGGTGGCCGAAGAGGATACGCCAGACTGAGGCGCCGGACGCGCGGGCGGCTAGGATATAGGCAGACTCCCGCAGCGCGAGCACCTGTGACCGGACGAGGCGGGCCATACCAAACCAGCTGAAGATGGAAAGGGCGCCAAAGATGAGGACGATGCTCGGCGCCCCGGACGAAACCAAGCCGGGGAAGTGCGTCAGGTCCTCGATGTTGTGGAATAGGTCTGTCCAGCGGTCCTGCAGCGTGGCCCGGATGATGATCACGAGTAATATTGTCGGTACCGACGAGAGAATTTCGCCTGCGCGCATCACCAGGTTGTCGGTCCGGCCGCCGGCATATCCCGCCAGCATGCCGAGCGATAGCCCGATGAGCAATCCTCCGGTGCCCACGACCGCCACGGACACGATTACCGTAGTCTGCGCCGACCACATGGCGCGCGAAAGCAAGTCACGGCCCAACCTGTCCGTGCCGAGAGGATGGTCGACGTTGGGGGCCGCGAAGCCGTGGCCAAACTCGGCCTCGTTAAAACCGTACGGCGCCACCGCCGGCGCCAGCAGACCTGTCGCGTAAACAAAAACGATTATCACAACCGCGATGACGGCCAGCGGCCTCCGCAGCAGGCGCCTGAAGGCGCGAAGGCCGAACGAACGTCTGGCCTCCGATGCAAGCGGCTGGGCCGCGTCCGCGTAGTTCATGCAGGCCCGCCGGATAGCCTGATTCGCGGATCGATGAAGCCGTAAGCGATATCTACCAACAAATTGGCGAGCAGGAAAGCCGCAGTTCCAACCAGGACGATCGCCATGATGCTGTCGTAGTCGCGGCTGCCGATGGCTTCGAAGGTGTAGAGCCCGATGCCGGGGATGCCGAGCAGCGTCTCCAGGAAGATGGAGCCGGCGATGAGCCCGGACAGCTCGAAGCCCATGATGGTAGCGATCGGCAACAGAGCGTTACGCACGATATGGCGGTTGACGACGACAAACTCCTTCAGCCCCTTGGCGCGCGCGGTCCGCACGTAGTCCTGGTCCAGCACGTCCAGCACCTGCGCTCGCATGTAGCGCGCGATTCCGGCAACTCCGGGCAGTGTGAGAACGATGACCGGCAGAATGATCTGCCTGGAGAAGATGCCCAGCTTAACACCCAGGTAGTTGTGTGCCTCCCAGCCGCCGCTCGGCAACAGGCCGAATTTAACGGCGAACAGCCACTGCAGCAGCGGTACTGTGACGAGCACCGGGACGGAAGCGAAGACGAGGAAGGTGCCGATGGCCAGTGGATCGAGCCAGGTACCGCGCTTTAGCGCCGCCCACGTGCCGACCGGGATGCCGATGGCAAAGGTGAGGAGCAGTACGACTGCGTTGTACTGAAGGGTGATCCAGAGCCTCGGGAAGATTACTTCCTGCACGTCTGCTCCCCGGTAGATCACGCTTTTACCCAGGTCGCCGGTGAGGAAGTCTCCCATGTAGCGTGCGTACTGCTCGTAAACTGGGTCGTTCAGGCCGCGCTCTTCTTTGATGCGTTCGATGGTCTCCGGGCGCGCGCGGGAGCCCGCCTGGATCTCGACGTAGTCGCCGGGCGTGAGGCGGCCGAGCGCGAAGACGACGACCGATACAACGAACAGGACGACGGGGACGAGCAGCAGCCTCCGGACGATGTAACCCGTCAGTCCCGGCATCGGACAGCCGCGCTCCGACCTACTTCTGGATGCTTACGTAGCGCAGATTGGGGATCACGAACGGCGGTATCGTGTAGCCCTTCACGTACGGCTTGATGAGGACGCCGCCCTTCCCGTGGTACAGGGGGACCCAGGGCGCATCATTCACGATCTTCTGCTCCGCCTGCTGATAGAGCGTCAGCCGCTTCGCCTGGTCCTGCTCTCCCCTGGCCTGCTCGAGCAGCTTATCCACATCCGGGTTGGAGTACTTCGTCTCGTTGTTCGCACTGGCGGAATGGAATTTGAGGTCAAGGAAGTTCTGCGGGTCCGGGTAGTCGGCGATCCAGC
>VBJS01000114.1 GCA_005880055.1 Chloroflexota bacterium
TCATCCAGGTTTACGATCACTTCGGTGTTCTGCAGGAGGACGCCAAAGCGGCTGAGGCCGGTCATGCAGGGGCCGCCGAAACAGCGGCCTTCCAGGTCGTATGTGGAGCCGAAGCACGCTTCGTGGAACCACCCTTTCTTTCCCATGAACTCGTAATCGGACCGCCATGGTACGGAGCAGTTGGAGAGCGGGTCGACATCGGAGAGCGCCAGCATCCGGTCGTCCGGCAGGCGCACCACCCACAGTCGCTCTTGCTCGGAGTAGACCGGCGACCCTACATGGTAGTCGAGTACGGTACGGGCCGTGAGGAGGTGCGGTGGCTGGTAGGCGCTCTTTGTGAAGCTCATCAGGACAAGCACCAGGAGGACGCCGCCCGCGATCAGCGGTACGCCCAGTCCGACGGCGTACAGCCATCGCCAGCCCGGCGCGAGCAGCCGCCCAATCTGCTGTCCGATCATGCGTCGGACCCCACAATATCCGGCCCGCGCCTTCCGATGTGAGCGGCCAGCCCCTCACGCGCCTCCGCGCCGAGCAAGGCGCGCCGGGCGAGAACCGACTCGCGGGCGAGGGCCTGCGGCAGCGGCAACTCCAGGCCGTCGGCGACAGCCCGCTTGGCCAGGCGCACGGCGTTCGGTCCGGCGGCAAGGATGCGGCGGGCGAGCGATTCTGCCTCCTCGTACAAGCGCCCACGCGGGACAACGCGCTGCACCAGGCCATATCGCAGGGCAGTCTCGGCATCGATCGGATCGCCCGTGAGGATAATCTGCATGGCGATGCCGGGCGGGATTTGCCGCGGCAACGTCTGCGTGCCGCCGGCCGAAGGGATGTACCCCAGACCGACTTCCGGCAGGCCGAGCACGGCGTCCTCAGTCGCGATCCGGATATCGCAACACATCGGCAGTTCGATGCCTGCTCCCAGCGCGTAGCCGTGTATCGCCGCGATGAGCACGACATCAAGCGAGAGCATGAATCCCCAGAGGTCCCGCTCGCGTCGAGCCTGCCGCGCCTCTACGTACGAAGGCGCTGTCCCGAACTCGCTGATGTCTGCGCCGGCCGAGAACGCCTCCTTCCCGGGAAGGACGGCTCCCCGGAAGATCACCGCTCGCACGTCCGGGTCGTCGCGGACGGCGTGCATCGTCTCCCAGAGCCCATCACGCATCTCCATGTTGATGGCGTTCAGCACATGCGGCCGGTTGAGGGTGACCCAGGCGAGGCCGCCGCCGGTCTTTTCGTAGATGACGGTGCTAATGGGAGGTCTCCTTGTTCAGCGCCAATCCGGCTTGATGGCGGCGCTCCTCGCCTTTGTCTCGAGCGTGCGGGCTATATCGGAATTGACCTTCGACGTAAGTTCGCGCATCCCGGCTGCACCTGGTCTCATCGACTGGCTTTGCCAGCGCCGAAGCGCCGCGCGGTCCTCGTCTGAAAACGCGGCATCCCCGAGCAGGCGATCGAGGATGAGAGCGAGCAACTCCCGCGTCTCCTCCGTGTCCAGCTGCAGCTTCATCGCGCGAGGTCCTTGGTCGAGACGTAGCGGCCGCGGCGGCGGACGAGACGCTCGGTCTTCTCGTCGAGGTAGGTGCCCAGGGCTTTGTTCATGTCGACGGCCAGTTCGTCCATCTCGACCGTGCCAATCGCCCGGTCTCCACGCCAGCGGCGCAGCTTTTGCTTGCCTTCCTGCGAGATGCCGCTTTGATCGACGATGCACGAGGTGATCACAGACATGAGCGACCACGCCTCGTCCGTTTCAAACACTATTTGCATGAGCCACTTTTCATACGCCAGGACATAACAGGAACGTAATTCGAATTGTAAACAGCTTCCTGCCTTCGCGCCTCACTGCCATGGCATTACTTCCCCTTGAACTCCGGCTTCCGCTTCTCCAAGAAGGCGCGGACGCCCTCCGCGCGGTCTTCCGTGGTCTGCAGGATCAGCGTCAGGTCCGTCTCGTAGCGCAGCGCCTGCTCCAGGGGCATGTCCAGGCCACGCGTCACCGCCTCTTTGGCATAAGCAACCGCCAGTGGCCCACGCTCGGCGATGCGGGCAGCGATAGCCTCAGCCTCCTCCATAACCCGCTCGGCGGGGACAACCTTGTTAACGATGCCCGCGCTCAGCGCTTCCGCAGCATCGATTGGCTCGGCGCTTAGCAGCATATGGAGCGCCTTGCCTCGGCCGGCCAGCCGGGCGAGGCGCTGGATACCGCCGGCCATAGGCAGGATGCCCATTCCGGCTTCCGGCAGGCCGAAGCAGGCGCCCTCTGCTGCGATGCGGATATCACAGGCCAGCGCAAGCTCGAATCCGGCGCCTAGCGCATCGCCGTTGACGGCGCAGATGACCGGCCGCGGCAGGTCCGAGAGGAAGCCAAAGGGGTCCTGCGTCATCCCCATCCCGCGGGCCGCATCCAGGAGCGAGCCGCCTTCTGCGGAGGCGGCCAGCGCCGCCCAGTCCCAGCCCGTGCTAAACGCCTTGCCTTCGGCCGTCAGCAGGACGGCCCGGACGTTCGAATCGCCGGCAATCGTTTCGCAGGCGGCAGCGAGCCGGGCTGTGAGAGGGGCTCCAATGGGATTTTGCCCGCTCGGGCTGGTCAGGGTAAGCCGTGCTATTGGCCCTTCGATTCGCAGCTCGAGGCTCGTCTCGGACATATGCACTCAGCGGCTCGAATTCTAGCAAAAGGGCCTTCGACCGGCGAACGGGCGCGTTTATTCACCAAACGTCTCGTAATCTCCCACCGGCTGTACCGTCCCTTATCGGTAACATAATTTCGTCCCTACTGTTGCTTGAGTGCATTCATGAAATCGTTCGTATTTGGCGTTCTCTTAGCTACGGTCGCGCTTGTCGTGGCCATCGCCGGGCATGGAGCTGAGACCCGGGCGAGCTCTCCCGCGTTCAACGCTGTTCAACTCGGCCACGCCGTCGGGCACGCGGCCGCCCGGAGTGACGAGATCACCGTACGGTTCAAGCACGCGGCATCCGCCCCCGCTATTCTCTCCCTCAACTTGCAGCATGGTGTGTCGGTCACCGGCACGGGCCGAAGTTCCGGGACCCAGCGCTTGAGGCTGCTGCCCGGTGCGGACATCGAGGCAGCCCTCGCTGCTTATCGCGCCAGTCCACTGGTGGCCGAAGCGGGACCAGCGCATGATGCAAGCATCCTTGGCACTCCAAACGACCCCTGGTTCTCCTATCAGTGGGATATGGAGAGCTCCGATGGCGGCATGTGGGCCGATGGCGCCTGGGACCTGGCGACCCACCACGGCCAGGGCTCCGTCGTGGCCGTTATTGATACGGGCGTGGCCTACGAGGACTACAACGGCAGCTTGAACGGACAATCGCAAAACTTCAAGCGCGCTCCGGACCTGGCGGGAACGTCATTCGTTTCGCCGTGGGACTTCGCCAACAACGACTCGCACGCCAACGACGACCACGGGCATGGCACGCACGTAACCGGCACGATCGCGCAGACGACGAACAACAACTACGGCGCCGCCGGCGTTGCGTACCAGGCGACGATCATGCCGCTGAAGGCGATGGATTACAAGGGCGAAGGAAGCGACGTAAACATCGCGGAGGCGATCCACTACGCGGTCGATCACAACGCGGACGTTATCAACATGAGCCTGGGATGGCCTGGCAGCGGCGCGCCGGACGCGAACGGGATCGTCTGTTCAGACATCGTCGGGCTGAACGAGGCACTCGACTATGCCTATCAGCACGGCGTTGTCGTGGTCGCCGCCGCCGGCAACGAGAGCGCGACGACCGTCGTGTGCCCCGCCGCTTATCCCAGCGTGATAGCCGTCGCGGCCACGCGATTTGACACCCAGGCGGCGTTTTACTCCAACAGCGGCTCCGCAGTCGATATCGCCGCCCCTGGCGGCGACCCGTACGTGGACCAGAACGGCGACGGCTACGGCGATGGCATCCTGCAGGAGACGTTCTGTTTTGACCCGGACAGCCTGTTGTCCTTTAACCTCTACGGCTCCTTCTGCGGCGTCTTCAATGTCGGCACGTCCATGGCTAGCCCTCACGTCGCCGGAACGGCTGCCCTGCTGCTGGGCGAGAACGGTTCGCTGACGCCGGATGAGGTCCGGACATACATCGAGTCCACCGCCCGTGACGCGGGCGCCTCCGGACGCGACAGCATCTACGGCGCCGGGCTGCTCGATGCCGCCGGCGCCGTCGCCTCGCTGCTCGGCGTGCCGAAGCCGGTTCCGACGCCCTTTCCCGGCCTCGATGCGCCTACCGGCTTGACTGCGGCAGCTCTATCGACCAGCCGGATAGACCTCGCGTGGAGAGACAACGCCACCAACGAAACCGCGTACCAGGTGGAGCGGTCCACCGACGGGCTGAACTTTTCCCAGATCGTGCTGCTGGGCGCAAATGCCAGCTCCTACTCGAACACGAACCTGGCAGCCGCTACCACATTCACCTACCGCGTCCGCGCTGTTAACGGCAGTCACCATTCCCCCTACTCCAACATCGCTTCCGCCGCCACGCAGCCGGCGCCGGCTCCGCCCAGCGGCCTCACTGCGACTACTGTTTCGTCCAGCCGGATTGACCTTCACTGGACCGACAACGCGACCAACGAGGCCGCATTCAAGGTGGAGCGCTCGACCGATGGCGTCAACTTCATCCAGGCAGCGATACTCGTCGCTAACAGCACGTCGTATAGCAACACCAACCTGACAAGCAGCACTGCTTACACTTATCGCGTCCGGGCGTACGAAGGCCCGAATTACTCCGCCTTCTCGAATACTGCCGCGGCGACCACCCAGCCGACGCCGGCTGCGCCCACCGGTCTGACCGCGACTGCGATCTCGTCGAGCCGGATCGACCTGGCATGGACAGATAACGCCGGCAACGAGGCCGGCTTCAAGATCGAGCGATCTATAGACGGCGTGAACTTCTCGCAGGTGGGAACGGCCCCGGTAAACGCTACGGCTTTCTCAAACACCAATCTGCCGCCGGCCACCGTTTATACCTATCGAGTACGGGCTTACGACGGACCGAACAACTCGTTGTACAGCAACAACGCATCTGCCACGACCCAACCCGCGCCGGCTGCGCCCACCAACCTGACCGTAACCGCCGCGTCTACAAGCCGCATAGACCTGAAGTGGACCGACAACGCCACAAACGAGGCCGGCTTCAGAATCGAGCGCTCGCCGGACGGAGCGACCTTCTCCCAGATCGCGCTCGTCGGCGCAAACGTAACTGCGTATTCCAACACGGGGCTTACCGCAAGCACCACTTTCACCTACCGCGTCCGCGCTTACGAGGGCCCCAACAACTCGGCCTACTCGAACGCGGCCACGGCTACAACTCAGTCGGCTCCGGCCGCGCCGACCAGCCTGACAGCGACCGCGATCACCAGTAGCCGCATTGACCTTTCGTGGACCGATAATTCGACGAACGAGGCCGGTTTTACGGTGGAGCGCTCCACAAACGGCGGCGTCAGCTTCCTCCAGATCGGCTCACTGGCCGCAAATGTAACTCGCTATTCGAACACCAACCTGACGGCTGGCGCCGGCTACAGCTACCGTGTGCGGGCCTACGAAGGTTCCAACTACTCGGCGTACTCCAACACGGCCGCAGCCACGACGCTGCCGCCGCCCGCTGCGCCAGGGAAC
>VBJS01000115.1 GCA_005880055.1 Chloroflexota bacterium
CATATCGCGTGCCTCGTATAGGGCCGTCAGCGTCATCGCCATCTCGATGCCCTCGCGGTGCTCCTCCGGGAGCGTGCCCTGGTTGTAGATGCCCGCTACCCCACCCGCCAGGCTGAGCATCGCCGTCGCTATCGAACGGTCGTCCTTGACGCCGAGGTAATGGCGAAACGGTGATCCCTCCCCGATTCCAGCCGAACAGGTGATCTCCGCCATGGCCCTGCCGGCGTCTTCTGGGATCTGGTGCGCCGTGTTCAGCACCTGCTGGCACTCGTCGTACAGCTCGGCGTTGTCCACGACATATATCTCGAGGTTGATCGGCCGGCCGATCGTCGCATTCAGTTGCCAGAGGTCCACGCCCAGGCCGATTCGGGGCTGCCCGGGAGGCTCCAGCCCGTGCTCGCACAGCCGCGATGGCAGGTCATCGGGTTCCGTCGACGGGCCGGTCCACCAGGTCATCGGTAGCCGCTGCGACTGAAAGATCGAGAGCGTCTCCTCAATGCGCCGGTCCGCTTCTTCGGGTTGGAAGCGGGTTCGCATTACGCCGTTGAGCACAGGAAACGGGACATTGGAGACGTATCGAATCATGTCTGCTCCGTCGTACACAGACAAACGAGGCGAGGCGCCCAGCGCCATCCAGGTCTCGAAGAAACTCGTCTCTACGGCAGCGCGCAGCCCCTCTGGGGAGATGTCGGTGAGTATTTCCGCCACGCTAGGCCTCCTTAATTGCGCCGTCGCGCTGAATCACGTGCCGGGTCGCCACCGGGATAGCGCGCAGGCCATCGACAAGGAAGGCAGGGTTTATCGACGCCGGCAAGTTGTCCAGCGGGAACCAGTCGAATATCAGCTTCACGCCGTTGTCCTCACAGCTCAGCAGCGGTTCGCGGATCGCTGGCAGGCCGGAAGCGGCGGGCAGGCTAGCGAAGAAGTAGAGCCCCAGCTCGTGATAGGACGTGTCCTGGAAATCGAAAAAATTCTCTCCCACCCACAGGAGACGCTCGATCCTGACGGCCTCACCCAGCTCTTCCAACATCTCGCGCCGAAGTGCTTCCGCCGCCGTCTCACCCGCCTCAACCCGCCCACCCGGCAGGGACCAAAAGTCCTCGTAATCAGCGCGATGGAGCAGCACGCGCCCGGAATGCAGGAACACCGCGGCGGCGCGAAGGTTGAACCGGCTCTCCCCGGCCTGGAAGGAGATCATAACTCCGCCCCCTGCCGGAAAATTACCACAAATGAGTGATGCACGTCATAGTGAGGCGTCCTGAGCGGGCTTAAGCTTGCGCAAGATAAACAAACGGAGGTGCGTTATGAATAGAGCAAACAGCATGGCCCTCCAGCCCAGTTGGCCCCTCTTCCACAAGGTGTTCCCCCTCGAGGAGTACCCGGAGAGGAAGAAGGAGAAGGACCTGGAGCGCGAAGTCATGCGCAACCGAGCGCGGGCCCGCGCCGACGCGGTACGAGACGACTCCTGCGCGAGGCTCTTCCTTCAGGGGGGCTACCGCTTCTAGCCAGTCAACCTCGGGGGTCCGGAAGCTGTTTACGGGGCGTCTTCCGGGCTCCCGGGTTGCGGATACCGCAACACTCACACCTCAACGCTGACCACTCGGCACTCGGAACTGAGAACTCAGCACTCCGCACTCAGCACTCCGCACTCCTTTACCACCCTTTCCCCAACCGCTAGAATTACCGATGAACCATGGGTGGACATTCTCATTGGTCCCAGATCAAGCGCCAGAAGGGCGGCAACGACGCCAAGCGCGGCGCAGTGTTTACCAAGCTCTCCCGCGAAATCACGGTGGCTGCGCGGGAAGGCGGCGGCGATCCCGCCATGAATCCCCGCCTGCGGCTCGCGATTGAAAAGGCGCGAGAGGGCAACATGCCTATGGACACGATCAAGCGGGCCATCGAGCGTGGGGCGGGCGGTGGCGAAGGCGCAGCGGCTCTCCAGGAGATCACCTTCGAGGGTTACGGCCCCGGCGGCGTCGCCATCCTGGTCCAGACGCTAACCGATAACCGCAACCGCACAGTCTCCGAACTACGCACCACCCTCACCCGCGGCGGCGGCACGCTTGGTGAGTCGGGCAGCGTCGCCTGGCAGTTCGACAACAAGGGCCTGATCGCGATAGAGACGGCCGGCGCGGACGCAGAAGAGCTGGCACTGACCGCGATCGATTCCGGCGCCGAGGATGTGCGCGTGGAGGGCGAGTTCGTGGAGGTGTTCACCGCTCCCGCAGAGCTCGACAAGGTGCGCAGGCATCTGCAGGAGTCAGGGCTAAAGCTCGCTTCTGCCGAATTGTTCATGCTTCCGAAAAACACGGTCCCGCTTGACGAGAAGTCGTCGGCCCAGGCCCTCAAGCTGCTCGACCAGCTGGAGGAGTTGGACGACGTCCAAAAGGTCTACTCCAACGCCGACTTCCCGGAGTCCGTCCTCATGGAGTACGCGTCCGCTTAGCGGATACCTGTGGCCCCGGGCGGCGCG
The DNA here is from genome assembly GCA_005880055.1 of Chloroflexota bacterium. Lineage (GTDB taxonomy): Bacteria > Chloroflexota > Dehalococcoidia > SM23-28-2 > RBG-16-64-32 > VJS01. The sequence goes on from VBJS01000115.1 coordinate 2,477, forward strand.
ATCACTGTCCTCGGCATCGATCCCGGCCTCACAGTCACCGGCTATGGACTCGTGCTCGCCGAGGGGAACGCCTACCGGGCCACCGATTTCGGGTGCATCGTCCCACCCCCAAAAGCGCCGCAGGCCGAACGCCTCTTGCGTATCTACGAAGGCGTTTCCGAAGTCATCGCCCGGGCGCGGCCCGACGAGGTCGCGGTCGAGGACTTCATCCTGGGCCACATCCGTGCAGCCGTTGCCGTGGGAGAGGCCCGCGCCGCCGCCGTACTCGCCTCTGCGCAGGCAGGCATCCCGGTTGCCTTCTACAAGCCGCTGGAAGTGAAGCAGTTCGTCACCTCATACGGTCGCGGGAGTAAAGAACAGGTGGCGATGATGGTGCAGGCGTTGCTGGGCCTGCCTGAACCGCCGCGCCAGCCGGACGCCGCCGATGCCCTCGCCGTCGCGCTCTGTCATTGCCTCAAGCGCGGCTCCCCCGTCCCAGAGACAGCAACAGCGCGCGCCCGATGAACACCTTCCGGCCGGCATGGATCTCCGATTTCGCCTTCCTCATTTCCCGTGTAGCATCTCATGGCGTCATCGCCGCTTCGGGTTCCTCCTTCCTGCTCCCTCCTTCCAACTTCCTCGCCCAATGATCGCCCGCCTCCGCGGCACCGTCCTCGACCGTGGCCCCGACTGGCTCCTGGTCGATGTCGCCGGCGTCGGCTATCAGGTCTTCGCCCCGGCCGGCACTTTAGCGGCGGCGAAGGCCGGTGCCGAGATGACCTTGCACACGCACCTCGTCGTCCGCGAAGATTCCATGACCCTCTACGGCTTCGCTGACCCTCACGAGCAACGGCTGTTCCAGACACTCATCGGCGTCAGCGGCGTCGGGCCGAAGGTCGGTCTCGCCCTCATCTCCGTCGCCAAACCAGACGAGCTTGCCTTCGCCATCGCGTCTGGTAACGCCGCTGCCCTCTCGCGCGCACCCGGTGTCGGCCAGAAGCTCGCCTCGCGCATCGTCCTCGAACTCAGGGAGAAGATTACGGCCGGCGCAGCGGCCGTGACGCCTGGGGTGGAATCGGAGGAGGTCGTCGCCGCGCTCATGGGGTTGGGCTACTCACAGGCGGAGGCGGCAGACGCAGTCGCCCGCAGCGAAATGCCCCGCGATGCACCGATCGAGGAGAAGGTCCGCCTCGCCCTCGCCTACTTCGCCCGCCCCCGCATGGGCGAATAACCCGGCTTGCATGTCACGTTGAAAGTCCCGTAGGTCGCGGGTCTTCAGACCCCGACTGCATCTGCGCGCAAATGCATGCGCCTCGGGGTGGCCGGCCCGGAGACACCGGGTGCGATGAAGTACGCCGCGAGCCCGACGCCGGCGAGAGGTGACGCAACTACCGCCGGATGCGAATGCGGAAAGTCCACGTTGGAAAGAAGAGCGCAGTCGTTCGTTCTCGCCCGAACAGCGCGCGATAGTCCACAATATGGAGTACCGAACAAGCAGTGGAGGAGGACTAAACGATTGTCTGCTGAACCGCAACTTATACCCGTGCCAGAAAACTTCCCGGTCCGTTGGGAATCTCCGGAGGACGCCGAGCAATTCTGGACCGTGGACTTGATGCACTGGCCGCACGGGGCTTCGCCGCTAACCATAACAATGGATGCGCCGCCGTTCATGCGCGGTTTGAACAAGGTCGCCGCAGACCTGTGTATGCCATTTCGCCGTCTGGATTACAAACCGTTCAACGGCTATCTCTACAACACCGCAGTTCCCTTCTCGACTGATCCGGCCGTCATGGCCGAGCGGCAGAAACAGATGGAAGCGAAGATGATGCAGCACGTCCCAGGCCTCCTCGATCGCTGGTACAAACAGTATGAACCGGAGGTGCGCTCCATCAACGACGAGACCCTGAACGGTGACTACTCGAAGCTGGGAGACCGCGACCTCTCCGGCTTGCTGGAAGCACTCACCCAGAAGCGGGAGCGGGAGGGCGAGCTTCACTTCCTGGCGGTGTTCCCGGCCATGGGCGCGGTGATGCTGTTCGACCAGGTTTACAGAGAGCTGTTTTCAGAGCCCCGGGCAGACGAGCACTTCGAACTCCTGCAGGGTTTCCCGAACAAGAGCATGGAAGCCAACGCAGCGATCTGGCGGCTCTCGCAAGAAGCGCGCAAGCTGCCGAAGGTGCTCGATATAATTAACGGCCAGCCTGCGCACAGCGTTCACTCCAGTTTGCCGCAGATTAACGGCGGCGCCGGCTTCCAGGCGCAGGTCCATGAGTACCTCCGTGAGTACGGTTGGCGTGCTGCGGAGCTCGATATCGCCGAAGTCACCTGGTTCGAAGACGCAACCCCCGTCTACAAGCTGGTAAAGGAATACGCGTCGCAGGAAGGGTACGACCCGGACGCTGAGTTCCGCGATCAGGTGGCAGCGCGTCAGGCGCGAGAAAAGGATCTCATTGCAAAGGCGGCCGACCGGGGCGAAATGTTCAGGCAGGTGCTTGGCTTTGCCCAGCAGTACCTGCCGATACAGGAGGACCACAACTTCTGGATCGACCAGGTGGGGCTTTGTGTGGAGCGCGTTCCGGTGCTGGAGGCCGGCCGCCGGCTGGTGGAGGCGGGCCGCATACGGCAGCGGGATGATATCTTCTTCCTGGAGTACGCGGAACTGCAAGATGCCTTGCGTGGCGGGCGGGGCGACCTGACCGAACTGGTAGGCCGCCGCCGTGCCGAGCGGGAGTTCTTCCGCAATAACGCCCCGCCGCCCGCTCTCGGAACGATGCCGCCGCCCGACGCGCCGCCGGACCCGATGATCACTAAGTTCTTCGGCGGCCCGCCCGAGGAAAGCGCCGACAAGCGGCTAATCCACGGAAATGCCGCCAGCCGCGGTCAGGTCACCGGTACCGCGCGGGTGATCCTGAGCCTGGATGAAGCACAGCGGCTCAAGTCCGGCGAGATACTGGTGTGCCCAGCCACGATGCCGCCTTGGACTCCGCTGTTCGGCCTGGCTAAGGCAGTCGTCACAGACCACGGCGGCGTCCTCTCTCATACTGCTATCGTGGCTCGAGAATACAGAATCCCTGCTGTAGTCGGAACAAAGATCGCCACTACGACGGTCCGCGACGGCCAGACTATTACGGTGGATGGCGCGGCGGGCACGGTACGCCTGGAGGACTAGTGCCCGCTCCCGACGACCAGCGGGCTGGTAACAGAGCAAAAGGCGGGCGGACGCCGAGTTACGCGCTTCTGCTCGCCACCGTCTCCCTGGGCGGCATCCTGGCGCCGCTCAATTCCACGATGCTGGCGGTAGCCCTTCCGGAATTGAGGCACGACTTCGGCGTCGGCCACGCGGAAATCGCCTGGCTCGTCTCGGCCTACCTGATCGCTATGGCTGTCGCTCAGCCGTTGGGCGGCCGTCTCGGCGATCAACTCGGCCGCGCCCGCGTGTTCCGGACGGGCCTGATTCTTTTCCTTGTCCTTTCGCTGGCCATTGCGCTATCGCCGGCGTTCCCTGTGCTGATCCTCCTGCGCACCGGGCAGGCGCTAGTGGCGCCTCTGTCATCCCCAATGGAATGGCTATGCTCAGGGAGTCTTTACCGATCAACCGGCTCGGACGCTCCGGCGGCATTACCGGCTCCGTCATCTCGTTTTCCGCAGCCGTCGGCCCGCTGCTGGGCGCCGGCCTGCTTGAGGTTGGTTCGTGGCGTCTGCTGTTCCTGATGAACGTGCCCCTGGTAGCGGCCGCACTGTTTTGCTTTACGCTGCTTCGGTACCCGCAAACCGGCGGAGAGAAGAAGTTGGCGGTGGACTGGGTGGGCGCTGGTGTCTTTGCCGCGGTGCTGGTTGCCGTGACACTCGTGCTCAACGGGCTGCGGGGAAACGAGAGCACAGCCTTGCTCATCGCCGGCGTCGCTATCCTGCCCTTCCTGTCTTTTCTGTTCATTCCGTAACCGTTCCTACGCCGCGGCTACGATGTTTGTGCTCCTGAGCAATCTCGTCATGTACACGGTTATCCTCGCAATCCCGTTCTTCATCGAAGAGGTGCAGCATAAGGGCCACGCCGTTTCCGGTAGTCTACTCGGCGCCGTATCCATCCTGGCGGCCTTTGTCGCGCCGCTTAGCGGCCGCGCCTCCGACGCCGTTGGTCGCCGGTATCCCGCCATAGCGGGGGCGGCATTAATGCTCGTGGGAGTCATCGTGCTTTTTGCTGCCATTCGCGTAGACGCCGGCTATCTCATCCTGGCGGCCCCGCTTGCTGTGCTTGGCCTCGGGTTGGGCCTGAGCATCGGCCCGAGCAATGCCGCGGCCATTGAGTCATCACCCCGGGAGCTGGCCGGCGCCGCGGCCGGCACCAACTCTATGATGCGCTATCTGGGAAGCATCGTGGGCGTGGGCATCCTGGGTGCCGTCCTCAACAGTGATTCGGGCACACCAGAAATCGGGCTCTTCCGCGTGATCTTCGGTGTGCTTGTCGTAATGGCTGCGCTTTCCGTTGTCTCTGCCCTGTTCATCCACCGCTTCCCAGCGCAGACGTCCCATCGCGAAGCCGTGCGCGAAGAACCTGTTGGTGCGAGCGCGCTGGCCGCAAGCGAAGCCCGAAACGCCTGACCGCTCCCCCCGTGGGTTGTCGGCAGGTCTAGCCGATGTCGTCATTTCTTCACCCTGGCCCCAAATACGCGGTTCGCAGTACCGGCAGGCCACGGAGCGGGCCCGGTCTGTCCTTTGTAAGCGATTCGATTAGCCGCCGCGCGCCTGCTTGCTAGGGCCGCGCAACGGCGGGCAATTTACATTCGGACGGTAAGGAGGTGATCCCCATGGCGGACACGAAGGTGAAAGGGACGATGGACCGCGCCAAGGGCAAGGCGAAGGAGATGACCGGCAAAGTAACCGGCAAGCGGACGACGCAAGCCAAGGGCAAGGCAGAGCAGCTGAAGGGCCGGGCCAAAGAGAAGTTCGGGTAGCCGCAAATCTCCCCACTACCGGGGGTCAGGTTTCAACCTGACCGGCCGCGACTGGAGCAGTCAACCTGCCCCGAGCGAAGAACCGTTCGCCCTGAGCTTGTCGAAGGCTTGGTGATGGGCATGACAAGCCGGAACCGTGGCGCCGCCGCTACGCCGTCTGCACGATGACGGCCTCGTACATCGAGACCTGCGGCGGCCCTTCCAGAACCCCGGCCAGCGATCCCTGCCGGTGTCCGGCGGTGAAGGCCTCGCTCTGTGTCCAGTCCATGAACGATTGCCGGTCCTGCCACGTGCTGTGGCTGATATATTCGCCCGGCGAATCGCCCCGCAAAAGCGCAAACTGCACGAAACCCGAGACACCGGCCAGGTATGACTCGCGTTCACGCCAGGCACGCTCGAAATCAGCCTCGCGGCCGGCGGCTACCTTGAAGCGGTTCATTGCTATAAACATGACTTGTTCCAGCTATGCGGCATCAGGCCGGGCGTCCGTTACTCCCGCCACCTTACCTGGTAGAGGCGCACCGGGTCCTCGAACCCGCGCAGCAGGTTCTCCCCGCGGTCGGCGAACAAGAAGCCCTTGCCGGAACACAGCCCGCGGATGACGTCCGAGGCGAGGATTTCACCCCCCTGCGCGTGGCTCGCGATCCGCGAAGCCATGATGACGGTTGCCCCGAAAAGGTCTCCGCCTTCTTCGATCGGCTCACCGGCGTTCAGCCCGATCCGGATGTGGATCGGCTCGGCCGAGGCGTCCGCGCTTGATCCGTGATGCAGCTCCTCGACCGCCCGTTGGAGAGCGATCGCACACTCGACCGCCCCCGCCACCGATCCGAATGAGGCCATAAACCCGTCCCCCATCGACTTGACCTCCGCCCCACCGTGCGTTCGCAGCATCTCCCTGGTCAGGGTCTCGATTCGCCGCAGCACGTCCCGTCCCGCCTGGTCGCCCAGGCGCCCCATCATCGCTGTGTGCTCGACGACATCCGTGAACAAGATCGCGCGGACGCCGGACCCACCAGCAGGCGTCGCCTCCCCCCGGCCGTGGCCGATCGCTGCATCAGTGCCCAGGAGTTCGCCGATCCCCGTGACTATGCGGTCGTTGTCTTCGCTTACCAAGCCTTGCAGGACCATCAACCGCGCGTTGGGGATAAGCGCCGCCAGGTGACGCCCGGCTTCGACGTACTGCCCGGAAATGCCGGCATGCTGCACGATTAGCGTGGGTTGCGTGACCTGCGGCAGCAGATCAGTGGCGTCGTCCACCCGTACGGCCTCAAAGATCTTCTCCGCGCTCTCCTGTGTCACGCACGCCTGGAAGTACTGCTTGACGGGCCTTGCCTGCTCGCGGCCCAGCCCATAGATCGTGAACGCCAGGTACTCCAGGAAAGAGTCCCAGTCAGACCGCAGCGCGTTCAACGCCCGCATCTGCGGGACGCTAAAAAAGTCGTCGGTGCGCGCCTGCGTGTCGTCCAGGACCAGGTGCGTCGCGCGCTCGGGATGCCGGATTGCATAAGCGATCGCCAGCGGGCCGCTCCAGCCGATGCCGTGCAGAGTGAACTCATCCAGTCCAAGTTTGTCGGCTACCGCATCGATGTCCAGCAGGCGCGTCTCCAGGGAAAAGTCCCCGACGTCCCGGTCTGACAGGCCCGTGCCCCGAGGATCGAACTGGGCGACGCTGAAGTTTGCTGCCAGCTGGTCGAAGAACTCGCTGCCCTGGCTCCACTCGATTTGTGCATGACAGAACGGGAGACTGGGCGCCCGAATGACCCACGGCCCCTTGCCGGCCGTCCCGAAGGCGATTCGCACCCCGTCGCGCGCCGTCCCGTACTGCATCCGCAACTCCATGGCGCCACCAGTATCTCATATGGCATGGGCATATCCGCCAGCGTCGTGTCAGTAGTGCGGGAGGACGCCGCCGATGGGCGAGACGAGGTTCTAAACGGAATGTGGCATCTTCGCGAAGGGATCTTGCGGGGACGCACGGGTGTGAACTATGCCCGAAGGAACTCAGCACTCAGCACTCACTCCCGCCACCTCACCCCCACCCGCGCGGTTCCTCGAACCACGCTGGGCGATGTCATTCTGAGCGGAATGGCGGCTGCGATCCCCGATGCCTCATCTTCGCGAAGGAACCCTGTGGGGCGCGGTGTGTGAACAGGTTTTGAACGCGGTAACACTCACTCTCGCCACCGCACCTCATACACCCGAACCGGCTCCTCGAACCCTTTGCCACGAACCGTAACCCCCACGCGAAGCCGGCGAAGGACGAATTAACGGGGACCATCGGGCGAGTAGGTGCCACTCCTGACATCCTCCTGTCGCGGCCGCCTGCTATCTTGCCGCTATGAATCGGGTTCATCAGCTCCCGCGAATCCGTGGTGAGACGGTTGATACAATGAAAGCAAGCATGGGCACCTTCTTCCACCCCATCACAATAATCGGCCCGAACGGCCGCTCCGAGACAGTGGATGCGCTCGTTGATACCGGCTCCACTTTCACGACAATTCCCAGGCCCATTCTCGAGCGCCTCGGCGTAAGTCCGTCCACTCGAAGCCGGGTGCGACTGGCCAATGGTGATGTGGTCGTCTGCGACCTAGGTGAAGTCGGCGCCGAGGTCGATGGTCAGGAGCGGCGCACAATCATTTGCGCCTTTGGCGAGCCAAATGCGGCTCCATTGCTCGGCGCTCACACTCTCGAAGCCTTCCTGTTGGGCGTCGACCTCGACGCGAAGCGTCTTGTACCGCTCGAGGGTTGGTGGGCCACCTCTGCTACTAATCCCCCCTCTCCCGCGCACGGGAGAGGGGCTGGGGGTGAGGGCGGCTCCTTCGCCCTCGCCGCCGAGTTCCAGATGACCGGCGACCAGCCGGACGCTGTCGACAAGCTGGTGGACGGACTTCAGGCCAAGAACAAGCACCAGACGCTCCTCGGCGTCACCGGCTCCGGCAAGACCTTTACAATGGCCAACGTCATCGCCCGCTACAACCGGCCTACGCTGGTCATCTCCCCCAACAAGACGCTGGCGGCGCAGCTCTACTCCGA
>VBJS01000262.1 GCA_005880055.1 Chloroflexota bacterium
AGCTACCACTTCTTCATGCACGAGCACTTCTTCCAGCACGTCAACATCCCGCGGCAGAACATCAATATCCCCTCGGGCACGACGAGCAACTATCCCGCGTTCTGCCAATGGTACGAGCAGCGCATCGGCGAATGCGGCGGCATCGACGTGCAGATCCTGGGTATCGGCACGGACGGCCACATCGCCTTCAACGAGCCGACAAGCTCCCTCAGCTCGCGGACTCGGCTCAAGACGCTGTCCAAGCAGACCATCGACGACAACGCTCGGTTCTTCGAGCGCCGGGAGGATGTGCCGGTCTATGCGATCACGATGGGCGTTGGGACCATCCTCGATGCGCGCAAGCTGGTCCTGGTGGCGAGCGGCAAGGCGAAAGCCAAGGCGATTGCCCAGGCCGTCGAGGGACCGGTGACCAGTATGGTGACGGCAAGTGTCATCCAGCTGCACCGTGACGCGATCGTGATCGTCGACGAGGAGGCGGCTGGGGACCTGACGATGCGCGACTACTATCAGTTCATCTACGCGGCCAAGCCTGCGGCGCCGAAGTAGTCGTCGTCTTCTCTCGCTAGTTCCCCGCCCGGGTCGTATTCTTCGCTTGCCAGGTCTATGGCCGATCACTCAGAACGCGTGCGGGCGTCCCTTGCGGGCCGTTACGCGATCGAGCGTGAGCTCGGTGCGGGCGGCATGGCTACGGTCTACCTCGGCCAGGACCTGAAGCACCGGCGCATGGTCGCGATCAAGGTGCTCCGGCCCGAGCTGGCGTCGCTGCTCGGGCCCGACCGGTTTCTGCGAGAGGTCGAGGTCGCCGCGCAGCTGAATCACCCGCACATCCTGGCGCTGTATGACTCGGGTGAGGCGGACGGGTTCCTGTTCTACGTCATGCCCTACATCAAGGGCGAATCCCTGCGCGACAAGCTCGAACGCGAGAAACAGCTGTCGGTTGAGGAGGCTCTCGGCATCACGCGGCAGGTGGCTTCCGCCCTTAGCCACGCGCATGCCCGCAACGTGATTCATCGGGACGTGAAGCCGGAGAACATCCTGTTGCACGAAGGCGAGGCCATGGTCGCGGACTTCGGGATCGCACTGGCGGTGAGCGCGGCGACGAGTGAGCGACTCACGCAGACGGGGCTCGCGGTGGGGACGCCGGCCTACATGAGTCCGGAGCAGGCGGTGAGCGAGCGAGCCTTGGATGCTCGCTCCGACGTGTACAGTCTCGGCTGCGTGTTGTACGAAATGCTCGCCGGCGAACCGCCGTATACGGGATCGACCGCTCAGGTGTTGATCGCCAAACGGTTGGTCGATCCCGTGCCCGCGGTGCGACGGCTGCGGGCGACGGTGCCGGTGGGCGTCGAGCAAGCGCTGATGAAAGCACTCGCCAAAGTCCCGGCCGACCGGTGGGCATCGGCCCTCGCCTTCGTCGAAGCGCTCACTGCACCAGCCTCCCCCCGGCCGCCGTCCGTCGCGGTTCTGCCGTTCCTCAATCTGAGCGCGGACCCCGAGAACGAGTACTTCGCGGATGGCATCACGGAAGACGTCATCGCCCATCTGTCGAAGATCCGTGCCCTCAAGGTGATCTCCCGCACCTCGGTGATGGCGTTCAAGCAGCGGGACCAGGGCTTGAGGGAGATCGGGGCGAGACTCGAGGTCAGGACGCTGCTCGAGGGCAGCGTGCGGCGCGCCGGCGATCGGGTGCGGATCGTGGCGCAGCTCATCGACGCAGAATCCGACCGTCACCTCTGGGCCGAGACGTACGACCGTCGGCTCACCGATGTCTTCGCGATCCAGACGGACGTAGCGCTGCGGATCGCGGCCGCGCTCCAGGCGGAACTGTCTCCCGATGAGAAGTCTCGCCTCCACCGGGAGCCCACCAGCGATCTGCAAGCCTACCAGCTCTATCTGCAAGGCCGACATTGTTACCTGCGCTACACCGCGGAAGGGAGTCGCAGGGGGATCGAGTACTTCGAGCGGGCAATCGCCAAGGACCCCAATTACGCCTTGGCGTACGCCGCCCTCGCCATGGCCTACACGGAGCTTGGGGAAAGCGGCGCGCTGCGGCCGGACGAGGCCTACGCCCGAGCCAGAGACGCGAGCGCGAAGGCGCTGGCCCTCGACGTGGGGCTCGGCGAGGCGCACTGCATGCTCGCCTACGTCACGGCGGTCTGCGACTTCGACTGGGTAATTGCCGAGCGGGAGTTCAAACGGGCGCTCGAACTGACTCCCAACAGCGCGGATACCTATGACCTCTATGGGCGCATGTGCTTGGCACTGGAGCGGAATGACGAAGCACTTGCCATGGAGCGACGAGCGCAAGAACTGGACCCGCTGGCCCACCGGGCCGACGTCGCGAGGGCGCTGTTGCGGGCAGGACGCTACGACGAGGCTCTCCTGGCGGCCACACGCGCCGTCGAGCTCGATCCGCACTACGCTCGGGGCCACGCGACGCTCGGGTGGGCGTATCTGAAGAAGGGCATCAGGGAGCAGGGCGTGGCGGAATTGGAGACCGCGGTGTCCCTCTCCCCTGGCGACACGCTGTGGTTGGCACAGCTGGGGCAGGCGTACGGAATGGTGGGTAACGTCGAGAGAGCCCGAAAGGTGCTGCAGCAGCTCGAGGAGCTGTCGCGGCGGAGATTCGTTTCACCCTACCACCTGGCTTTTGTCTATACGGGTCTCGGCGAGCAGGACCGCGCGATGGACTGGCTTGAGCGAGCCTACGAGGACCGATCGGGCCCCGTCTACAGCGTCAAGGGTTCGTTTCTGTTCACGACGCTGCACGCGCATCCGAGATTCACGGCTCTACTAAAGCGGATGAACCTGGCGCCAGCGGACGATCCGGTGCCGCGGTGACGCGACGTCAACCGACGAGGAGGCGGCCGGGGACCTGACCATGCGACTACTACGAGTTCATCTACGCGGCCAAGCCGGCGGCCCCGAAGTCGTGAGAACCGCGTCACGCTTCTTCCCTCTGCTCCTTGTCCTGGGATGCCG
>VBJS01000116.1 GCA_005880055.1 Chloroflexota bacterium
TCGTCAGGATGACGGATGCGATCGGGGCGTTATCGGTTTCCGTCAGTGGCACGAGGCCGAGTCAGCTGGGCTGTGTTCGCACGTCGCGTCGTCGGCAGATTCTTCGTAGCTCTGAATGACGTACAGGTGCTAGAACCAGCGCCAGAGCCAGAGGCGCTCGAAGCCGACTTTCGCCCAGTGCCAGATGCGGGATGGTTGCCGCATGGTGACCTCCGGTGCGGGTTCGGCGAAAAAGTGGCCGGAAACGTAGGTTCCGCGGTTGCCGCCGGTCTCCAGGAAGCAGGCGCCCTGGCCGCCGTAGGCCCAGATCGGCCGCCCCTCGTTGATCTCCGCGGAGATGTTGCGCGTGACGACCTCTGCCTCGCCGTGGGCTATGACGCCGGCCTTAGGCAGGGCGAGGCCGTCGCCGAGCGGGATCGCGGTGCAGTCGCCAATGGCGTAGACGTCCTCGAAGTTGGTGGCGAGAGTCTCGCGGTCCACCGGCACCCAGCCCCCGGTTGCTGCCATGCCCGACTGCACGAGGACGTCCGGTACGCGGTGCAGCGGCGTGGCGATGGTCATGTCGAAAGGCGCCTGGTGACCGTCATCGAAGTGGAGGACGTTCGACTCGTGGTGTACTGCCGTCAGGCGGGCGTTGGCGTGGAAATCGATGCTTCGCTGGGAGAGCATCTCGATGATCCGCCCGCCCACCTGCTCGCCCGCCGCCATCAGCGGCCGGGACTCCGGTGTAAACACGCTGATCTCGATATCGTCCCGAATGCGACGGCGGCGGAAGTAATCGTCCAGCAGCAGCGCGCCCTCGTACGGGGCGGGTGGGCACTTATACGGCAGGCCGCTGACGACGATCGCGACGCGGCCGGCCTGGAAACGGGGCAGTTGCTCCTGCAACCCTTCTGCGCCCTCGAGATGATAGTAGGTCCACGTGCGGCCCAGGCCTTCGATCTCATCCGCCGAGTACTGTGCGCCAAGCGCGACGACGAGGTAGTCGTAGGTCAGTTCGCGTTCCCCGACGAGAACACGCTTGTTGGCGGGGTCGATGCCCTGCACCTCCCCCTGTTCGAACTCGATCCCCTTCTTCGAGAGCGTTCGCAGGTCGCGCGAGATGCGCCGGCCGGTGCGCCGGCCCAGCATCACCCAGGTGAACGACGGCGCATAGGAGTAGACGTAGGAGCGGTTGACGAGGACGACGCGGTGCTCCCGTCCGAGCATGCGGCGGAGGCGGTTGGCGGCAACGAGCCCGCCGGTGCCGCCGCCCAGGACGAGAACTGTTTTGCCCGCGATTGCCTACTCCAATCCGAGGAGGCGCTCCAGGCCCACAACCAGCTCTTTCCGCTTCATGACCTCTCGGACGGCGAGGAGGACGCCGGGCATGAAGGACTCGCGGGCCAGCGTGTCGTGGCGGATGGTCAGCGCCTCGCCGGGGCCGCCGAAGAGCACCTCCTGGTGGGCAACGAGGCCGGGAAGGCGCACGCTGTGTATGGTCACCCCTGCGATTTCATTGCCGCGGGTGCCGGGCAGGTTCTCCTTCTGCGTTTGGGTGCGCCGGAAGGGCCCGCCGCGCGCCTCCGCCATCAGCCTGGCGGTCGCTATGGAGGTGCCGGAGGGGGCATCGGCCTTCTGATCGTGGTGCAGTTCGATGATCTCGGCGCTCTCGTAAAAGCGGGCGGCCAGGCGGGCCATCTGCTGCATGAGGACGCCTCCGAGGGCGAAGTTGGAGGCGACGACGGCGCCGAGGCCGCTCTTTTCGCACTCAGCGGCCAGTTTGCCGACGAACTTCTCGCTGAGGCCGGAAGTGCCGATGACGAGCCGGACGCCGGCCTCGAGCGCGGCGCGCGCCAGCACGGGCGTCCACTCGGCGTTGGTGAAGTCGACGGCGACGCCAGGCTGCGTCTCGGCGATCGCTGCGGCTGCGTCGGCGAGCAGCGGAACGTTGCCTGAGCCGTCAGGGAGGGTGATCGAGCCTTCGCTTGCCAGGCCGTCGACCACCCCGATGGGCTGCATGTCCGGCTGGGCGTAGACGGCTGCCAGCACTTCGCGGCCCATCTTGCCATTGCCGCTGACGAGGACTCGGATGGTCACGCGGACATGATAACTCTGTAAGGGTTGCACAACTGGGTCTACCGCTGAAAAAATTTCGAGCACCGTCGAGAGTTTCGTTCCCGCAGCGCGTCTCAGTTGCTTAACGCCTACTGGGGGGAGGCGCCTTGAAACCCGCCTCGTCGCTGGGAACTGGCGACGGCGAAGTGCTAGAATTCGGCCATCTTGTTCGGCGCCCGTAGCGCGCGCAACCGGCTGGCTCTCTGCATAATGGCAGCAGGATGAGCCGACGAGAACACGCCGCCACCAGAGCGTGGCGCGGCTTTACCCGCCCCTTCAGCAAGCGGGACCTCGTTGAGGCCGCGATCGTCGGCGTTGCCTTCCTCCTCTACTTCTTTGTGCGCGGCGCCGTTATCGACCGGCCGGAGGCCGCCTACTGGCACGCCATCGACGTTATCAACGCGCAGCGGAAGCTGGGGTTCTTCTGGGAAGACAACATGAACCGCTGGATCGCACACCGCGAGTTCATCGCGCAGGTCATGAACATCACCTACTTCTACCTGCACTTCCCGCTGATCATCGCCTTCGGCATCTGGCTCTACTACTTCCGTCGAGACCGCTACACGCTCGCCCGCGACGCCTTTCTCGCTTCCGGCGCCATCGCTCTGGTCATCTATTGGCTGTACCCGGTGGCGCCGCCGCGCGTGTTGCCCGAGCTTGCCGCGCGCTTCGATCCCAGCGCGCCCGCCTACGTGGGGGGCTGTCTCGATACGATGCGGGAGTACCTGGGATACGCCTACGATACGCAGTCCACGCGCGCCTTCGTGAACCCGTATGCCGCTATGCCCAGCCTGCACTTCGGGTGGGACCTGCTGCTGGGGTTGTCGATTATCCGCGCCTTCTGGCGAGAGCGGTGGCTCTGGATAATGGCGCCGATCGGGGTGGTGCTGCCGGTGCTACAGGTCTTCGCGATAACGCTGACGGCCAACCACTTCTTCCTCGATGCCCTCGCAGGCGGTCTGGTAGCGCTGGCCGGCATTGGCCTGGCGCTGATCATGGAGCGAAACGTCTACCCGTGGGTGGGCGAGCAGCTGCGCCGCAGCCCCGTGCCGGCGCTCCGAGAGCTGGCGGTAGCCAAAGAGCGGCGATAGGCTGTTTTCGGTCAGACCCGCGTCCTCGGTTCTCCTGACGCCCCCCGCTCGCGGTCCGACTCTGTTCACACCCCGCACCGCCACCGGATCCCTTCGCGCCCGGAGTCGATCAGATAGCTGCCCCCATTTGGCGCTCAGGATGACGGGAGTGGCGTCAGTTCCAGTGATGGTACGTGGGCAGCGGGCCCAGGCCGGCGTAGACTTCCACGCTCAGGTCTTGGACGTGCGGCAGCCAGCGCTCCCAGTCGCGGCGGGCGCGGTCCGCCTGGCTGCTGGCGATCGCTACGTGGACGGCTGCGTCATCTCTCAGCTCGTAGAGCGCGGTCCAGTTCACCCCGCGCCGGTGGCATGTGGAACGGTAGGCGCGGACAACTCCGGGTATCTCCATCACATGCGGAAGGTGTTCGCGCTCGTACCACTGCACGAACTCATCCATCACGGACGGCTCGATGCTGGCGCGGACGACCAGGTAGGGCTTCGTCATCGGCAGGTCTGCTCGATGTCAGTATGACATAGAGCGCGACGGCTGGAGGGCGGGCGGCGAAATGAAATGGGTGAGGCGAAATGAGAAAAAGGGAAGGCGTCAGACAGGCGCCTGCTCTAGCTCACGGAGTATCGCTTCGACAGCGGCGCTGATGTCGCCGGAGGTGTCCACGACCAGGTGCTCGTGCTGAATCGGCTCCACCCCAGCGCGCATGCTCTCGTAGACCTCCGGACCGGCTTCTGAGGCATTCGAGGAATCGACTCCCGCTGCGCGGTCCGCCAGCCGGGCGCGGACGACCTCCTCCGGCGCGGTCACCTGGACAAGGACGAGGCGCGCGCCCTTCCGTTCGGCGATCTGGTAGAGGCCGCGCCTATGCACCTCCCGCAGGTTCGTGGCATCGCAGAGCGCGGCGATGCCGCGGGAGAGCAGCCGGCCCGCCAGCTCGTGGGCGGCGGCGAATAGCCGTGCGTTCTCGGTCTCGGTGTAGATCCGTCGCTTGAACAGCGCTCGCCGCAGCCGGTCGCTTTCCAGGAGCGCCAGCGGGTAGCGGGCCTGCAGCGCCCGCGCCAGGTGCGACTTGCCGCTGCCCGGGAGCCCGCTGAGGACGATTAGCGCAGGCTGCGGCTGCGGCGCCGGTAGGGGTGGGAGCGATTCCTCCAGCCGGTGCACATCTCGCTCGAGGCGGGTTTTCGACGGCTGCGTGGCAGCCGGTTGGCGGAGGCCGGTCGCCGAGTAGAAGGCGATCCCGAGGAACCCGGGGCCGGTGTGGAGCGCCATGGCCGCGCCGCACTCGCTGATCAGCAGCTCTGCCGGCGAAAAACGCTCGCGGATGCGGGCAGCCAGCGTCGCCGCCCCGTTCGGAGCGGCGGCGTGCAAGACCGCTACGTGCAGCTCATGAGGTGGCCCGGCCCGCGCCTCCAAGTATTGCACCATCTTTTCGATTGCGCGGCCCGCCGTCCTGACACGGGCGATGGAGCGCACCGCTCCGGCCCGGGCGGCCAGCACCGGTTTGATGCGGAGAAGCGAGGCCGCCCAGTGGATGATCCACGGTACCCGACCGCTCTTCGCCAGGTAACGCATCGTATCCAGGACGCCGATCAGCTCCGCCCGCTCTCCCACTTCCCGCGCCGCCTGTGCCGCTGCCTTCAACCGCGCGCCGGCCTGGACGGCTCGAGCCGCCGCTAGTACTGCGAAGCCATGGGTCATCGCAAGGCCGCCCGTCTCGAGGACGTGAACATGGAGCCCAGGTAGTTCTGTGGACGCCAGCCTGGCCGCGTGCTGCGCTGCGCTGTGCGTGCCGCTGAAATGCGAGGACAACGTCAGGCACAGAACTTCGCGGGCTCCCCCCTGCGCGGCTCTTCGGAATGCGTCCAGGAATTCGCCGGGAGCGGGCGCCGTGGTTGAGGGAATATGCTCGGCGCTGTGCAAGCGGCGGTAGAATTCGGCTTGAGAGAGCTCTCCGTCGTGGTAGAGGTTGCCGTCCAGGAGAAAGGCCAGCGGGACGGTAATGATCCCATGCTGCGCGGCGGCCTCGGCCGGGATAGCGGCGGAGCTGTCCGCGACGATCGCGACCGGCTTGGGCGAAGGAGATCTCACGTGCGGCGCGCTATGCCTTCCTGAAGGCGATTATAGCGGTGGGTGCTGTAGGCGTCTTGGTTGGCCGGTGCCGTTGTTCCGGTTTAGAGCGCTGTGCTATACTCCGCTCAGGACAACCTGTAGAGAGAGCGTAAGGGTAACCGCGTAGAGGATGCTCACCAAGGAGAAGACGGACGAGCTGAGTTCGGGTCATCGCATACACCCGAACGACACCGGTTCCACCGCCGTCCAGGTCGCACTGCTGACAGAACGAATCCGGGAGTTGACGGAGCACCTGCGCGCCCACCGCAAGGACCATCATTCTCAGCGGGGCCTCATGAAGCTGGTGGGCCAGCGTCGCAGGTTGCTGCGCTACTTTAGCCGGTCAGAGCCGGCCAAGTACAGGGCGCTAATCACAAAGCTGGGCCTCCGCAAGTAATATCGCGGGGGCTTCTCTTTATAGCCGGGCTTCGGCACGCGTAGAAAGCATCGTGCGCAAAGAGCCCGGGCCTTTAGGGGCGAGGATCCAATCATCCATTCCCCAACAGATAGCATCAATTTTAGGAGCGGATGCGGGGAGGCCCGCGTTGCTCACCAATACCCTGACCTGCCTATCGCGCAGGCAGGAAGAGGCGCGGGAGGTAATTTTCATGCCTGAAGTATTTGAACGAGAGATCGGCGGCAAGACGCTGCAGATCGAAGTGGGCAAGGTGGCCGGCCTGGCCAATGGCGCAGCCACTCTGCGTTATGGCGATACGATGCTCCTTGTCACAGCCTGCATGAGCAACGAGCCGCGGCCGGGCATCGACTTCTTCCCCCTGACCGTGGATTACGAGGAGCGGCTCTACGCCGCCGGCAAGATCCCCGGCGGCTGGTTCCGCCGCGAGGGGAGGCCGAGCACCGCCGGCATTCTGACCGCCAGGCTCACGGATCGACCGCTGAGGCCGCTATTTCCGAAGGGCATGCGCAACGATGTGCAGGTGGTGGTCACCACCCTTTCCGCCGACCAGGAGAACGACCCCGATATCCTGTCGATCATCGGCGCATCGGCCGCCCTTTCGATCTCGGACATCCCGTTCGGCGGCCCTGTATCCGGGACACGGGTGGGCCACGTGAACGGAGAGTTTGTGATCAACCCGACGTTCGCGGAGGTCAACGACAGCATCCTCGATATCGTTGTGGCAGGCACGAAGGACGCGGTGATGATGGTGGAGGCCGGCGCCGGCGAAGTGTCCGAGGAGTTGCTCCTGGAGGCGCTTCGGATCGCGCAGGAGACGAACAAGCAGGTCATCGAGCTGCAAGAAGAGATCGTGCAGAAGTTCGGCCGCCCCAAGTTCCAGTCGCCAACTCCCGCGACTGGGACCTGATCGCTGCCGCCAAGGACGAGCGCGCAGAGGCCATGCGCCATGCCCAGGAGGAAGTCGTTGCGGCGCTGAGCGAACAGTACACGCCGGAGCAACTGAAAGCGGCGCTTGATGAACACCTGAAGTCGCTGGTCCGCGGTCGCATCCTGAACGAGGGGTTGCGGCCGGACGGACGCCAGCCGCAGGACATCCGCAATATCAGCGCAGAAGTGTCCGTATTGCCCCGGACGCATGGTTCCGGTCTCTTCACGCGCGGCGAGACCCAGGTGCTGACCATCGCCACGCTGGGTTCCATGGGCGAACAGCAGCGGCTGGACGGGCTGGAGCCGGAAGAGACGCGGCGCTTCATCCACCACTACAACTTCCCGCCGTTTTCGGTGGGCGAGACGCGGCCGCTGCGCGGCCCCAGCCGCCGCGACATCGGTCACGGGGCGCTCGCGGAGCGGGCACTGGCGCCGCTGATCCCAGACGAAGACGTTTTCCCGTACACCATTCGCCTGGTCTCCGAGGTGCTTTCCAGCAATGGCAGCACATCGATGGCCAGCACCTGCGGCAGCACCCTCGCCTTGATGGACGCCGGTGTGCCAATCCGGGCGCCGGTGGCCGGTATTGCGATGGGGCTGATCAAGGGCGAGGACAACTACCGCGTGCTTACAGATATCGCGGGAATGGAAGACCACTACGGAGACATGGACTTCAAGGTGGCCGGCACAGCGGAGGGTGTTACCGCTCTTCAGATGGATATCAAGATCAAGGGCATTACATACGAGATCATGGAGGAGGCGCTCCGCCAGGCACGCGACGCCCGGCTCTTTATTCTCGACAAGATCCAGGGGACCATCGCATCACCGCGCACGGAGCTATCGCCCTACGCGCCTCGCATGTACCGGATCAGCGTGCCGCAGGACAAGATCGGCATGGTGATCGGCCCCGGAGGCCGTGTTATCCGCTCGATCATCGAGGAGACGCACTGCTCGATAGACATCGAGGACGACGGGACTGTTTTCATCGGCTCGCCCAGCGAGGAGATGGCACAGAAGGCGATAAGCATCATCGAAGGCCTCACCAAGGACGTGGAGGTGGGCGAGACCTACACCGGCACCGTCACCCGCCTCACCAACTTCGGCGCTTTCGTCGAGATTCTGCCGGGCAAGGATGGCCTGGTGCGCGTCGAAGACCTCGCGGACTTCCCGGCCCGGCGGCCGGAGGACGTCGTGAAGCTCGGCGACGAAGTAACTGTCATGGTAATAGAAGTTGATTCCATGGGCCGCGTGAACCTCTCCCGCCGCGCCGTCCTTGAGGGCTTGACGCTCGAAGAGGCGCGCGAGGTCTCGCAGCGCGAGCAGGCGGCAAGTCGCGCCGGCCGCGAAGGCGGTCCGGGCGGCGGCAGGCCACCGCGACGCGATTTCGACCGTGGCCCGCGTGACCGCGGCGGCCGCGGCGGCGGCAACGGCGGCAGGCCTCGGCAGGGAGGCGGCGGCTTCGGCGGCGGTGGTGGTGGCGGTGGCTTCGGCGGGCAGCGCCGTGGCGGCGGCGGTGGTGGCGGTTTCGGCGGGCAGCGCCGTGGCGGCGGTGGGGGCGGAGGCTTCGGCGGCGGAGGCGGCAGCACCGGAGGCGGACCGGGTTTCCGGCGCGAGCCGGGCTCTCCCCCACCTCCCCCACCCCCATCGCCGATGCGGCGCTGGTAGGGGCGAGCTGCCGGCTTTCAGCTAAGGAACAATGAGAGAGAGGCGGGCGAATAGCCCGCCTCTTCCTACTGCTGGCGTTTGCCCCTCACGGCGCCATCGCCTATACTCCGCTGCGGACTTCTAATTCGCGAAGGGAGGGGCGCGGGGGCCCTATTTCTATGCCAGCAATAGTAGTGGTGGGCGGCCAATGGGGAGACGAGGGCAAGGGCAGGATCGTAGACCTGCTGGCAGAAAAAGCGCACCTTGTAGCTCGATACTCGGCCGGGAACAACGCCGGCCACACCATCATCAACGAACTGGGCGAATTCAAGCTCCATCTCGTTCCAGCCGGCATCTTCTACCCCGACAAGCTCTGCGTTATCGGCAACGGCGTCGTCATCGACCCGCCGGTCCTGCTGGAAGAGATCGATCACCTGGAGGACCGCGGCGTCAGCGTCCGTGGGCGCCTCTTCCTGAGCGACCGCGCGCACGTGCTGATGCCGTGGCACCGGCTCCTGGACAACCTGGACGAGAGCGCGCGCGGGAAAAGCGCCGTGGGCACGACGGGACGAGGCATCACGCCGGCGTTCATGGACAAGGTCGGCCGTTCCGGCCTGCGCGTCGCCGACCTGATCGACCCCGAAGCGCTACTCGAGGCGCTTTCATTCCTCGTGCCGTACAAGAACGAGCTGTTGGAGAAGCTGTACGGTGTCGAGCCGATGTCCATCGAAAGGGTGCACGAGGAGTATCGCGAGTACGGCGCGCGGCTGGCGCCGTTCGTTGCGGACACGCAGCGTGTCGTGCAGAAGGCTATGGCCGGCGGGGAGACGGTCCTGCTGGAGGGGGCGCAGGGTTCGCTGCTGGACCTGGACTTCGGGACATACGAGTACGTGACGTCATCGGTGCCGTCGTCGCTCGCGGCGGGGGCGGCGCTTGGCATCGGCATCGGCCCGACGCAGATCGGGCAGGTGCTGGGCGTTTACAAGGCCTACCAGACACGAGTTGGTGCAGGCCCCATGCCCACGGAACTGCACGACGAGACGGCGACGATTCTGCGCGAGGGCGGGCCGCGCCCGGAGTACGGCTCGACGACGGGGCGGCCGCGGCGCTGCGGCTGGTTCGATGCTGTAGCGGCCCGCTACAGCGCTCGCATCAACGGCCTGACCTCGGCGGCGCTCACCCGGCTGGACATCCTGGACCCGCTAGCGGCCATCAAGGTCTGCACCGCTTACGAGGTGGACGGCAAGAGGACCGATACGATGCCGGCCGGCTCGGCGGCGATGGCGCAGGCGAAGCCACTCTACGAGGAGCTGCCCGGCTGGCAGCACGATACTTCGGCCTGCCGCCGCTTCAAGGACCTACCCTCTCAGGCCCGCGACTACGTCGACTATATCCAGGACGTGCTGGAGACCAAGATTTGCCTCGTGTCCGTCGGCCCGGAGCGCGACCAGGCGATCAGCCTGAAGGGAGTAATGTAGCCGCTTGGGTCATGCCGTAACTCCCTGGCTGCACATCCTCGCGGTCGCTGTCTGGGTGGGGCCTCAGTTCTTCCTGTTCATCGCCGCCGTCCCCGCGATTCGCACGATCGATGACATGCGGGTGCGGGCGAACGTCATGCGCACGATAACGACGCGCTTCGGCTGGATGGCGTGGGCCGCGTTGGCGGTCATCGTGCTCACCGGCATCTCCAACATCTTCCAGGAAGCTGACGATTTCGACCACCTGCTGGACTTCGATTAGTGCTGGTCGGCCTGATGGTCGCGCTCACCGCCGTGCACACCTTCATCGTCGGGCCGCGCCAGCTCGCGCTGATGGAGCGCGGCGAGAGCGATACGGAGGATGCGGCGCGGCTGCGGCGCTCCTCGATCATCATCAGCGGGCTGATCCTGCTCACGAGCATCATCGTGATCTTTCTGGCGGCGTTGATGAACAACCACGAGTGGTCCTGGCAGCCTAACTAGTTGAAAGTTGATAGTTGAAAGGGGGAGCGAGCGCCCCGCACGGGCGAGTTGAGATCACCTACTGCACGCGCTGCAAGTTCCTCCTGCGCGCGGGCTGGCTGGCGCAGGAGCTGCTCTCGACGTTCGAGGGCGAGCTGGGCGAGGTGGCGCTGCGGCCGGGCACCGGCGGCATCTTCGAGGTGACGCTGAACGGCGAGACGATCGCCAGCAACCGCGACGGCGCGCCGATGCCGGACCCGGCGGACGTCAAGCGCCTCGTGCGCGACCGGATAGCGCCCGGGCGGCGCATCGGTCACAGCGGATAAGTATTTGGTAGTGGGGCAGTTCTGCCCCATTTCCACTAATTGACGCCGGTTCTCCGCCTAGTGTAGAAGTTCGATGCAATGGCCAGCGAAATTCCGACAACGACCATGAAGGCGATTTGGAACAGCGACCCACCCGCCAGGACGCTGTAAACGAGTCCGAAAAGGCCACCCAGCAAGCCCTTGAGTAGGAAGCTATCGAGGAGGTCCTTCATCGCGAAATCATCCCTAAGTTCCCCCCGGCGCGCCTAGAACCGCCCGGGCGGGGAGTCGAAGCCGCGGAAGGGCTTGTCGCGCTTTTCCCAGCGCTTCACCTTCAGCACCTTCTCCACGTCTGCCTTGGTCGCTGCCGGCGTATCCTCGGCCGCTGCGGCATTGGCGGCGTCCGAGGCCGCTTCTGGAGCTTCCACGGGCTCTAGTATCGGGAAGAAGTCTTCCAGCGGGCCCTCGTCCGCCTGCGCCGGCTGCTCCGACTCGGGCGGGACGGGCTCTGGCAGCGGTTCTAGAAACCGCTCTTCCCGCGGCACCGCCTCGGGCTCCGGCGGCTGGGTCGGTTCCGGGGGGACGGGCTCTACGAGCAGTTCTGCAAAACGCTCTCCCAGCGGCGCCGCCTCGGGCTCCGTCGGCTGGGCCGGTTCCGGCGCGGTGGGCTCTGGCAGCGGCTCCGCGAAGCGCTCGTCCGCTGCCGGTTCTGCGGGCGGAGCGACCTCTTCCGCCGTCGGCTCGGGCGGCGCTGGTTGCTCCTCGCTGGCCGGCTCATGCGGCGCGAACTCGACGCGCATGAAGTCGTCTTGCGACGGCTCAGAATCCCGTTCGTGGTCCTCTTCGCTGATCTCGATCTCGGGAGCGGCGATCTCACCGTGGATCGACGGTTCAAGCGGGTCTGCTTCCGCCGCCGTGAACTCGACTCCTATGGCGGCGTCTTGCGACGGCTCGGGATCGCGTTCCCGGTCCTCTTCGCTGATCTCGATCACGGGAGCGGCGATCTCACCGTGGATCGACGGCTCGAGCGGGTCTGCTTCGATCTCCGCGTGGACCTGCTCCTCGCCGGTCGAATTCGGCGCCTCCGGCGACTGGCTGAACCATTCCTGTATCTCTCCGTAATCCGCCTTCGCCCGGTCCTCGGGCTGGTCGGCCGGGAACTGAACGGCATCGGCGAACGACTCCAGCCTCACCCCCTGCACGGGCGAATCGGGCTCTTCGCTCGATGGCGGTTCCGGGAGCGCCTCGTCCGGGGACTCCAGTGAAGCTGCGACGGGATCGGGGGCATCTTCGGCTGCTTCGCCCGGGCGGGCTTCACCCTCGAGCGAAGGGGCCGCAATCTCAGCCGGTTGCTCGCCTGCCACGGGTACCGGCTCGGGCCAAGCCTCAGTCGTCTCAGTGGCTTGGTCAGCGGCTTCCGGCGTCGCGTCGTCGAGCACTTGCCCAGCCTCTGCGCCTTGCTCTGTCGCTTCCGAGGATGGCGCTTCCCCAGGTGTAAGTGGTTCAATTTCGGCGGTGTCGTAGAGTGGTTCTACTTCATTGGCGGGATCCGTGATAACTGGTGCTGTCTCTGGTTCCGCAGTTGACTCCGCTTCGGCCAGCGCTTTTTCTATGATCGAGCGAAGTTCGAGGTCGGCCCGCTGAACGACACGCTCCGTTGTCGTCGGCGCAACAACTCCTTGCTCAGGCGGCTCTTCTGCCGGCGCCGGCGCTTCTCTCTCGTGGACGCGCTCGGCTGCGGCCGTTTCGGGCTTCACAGCCGCGGGCGTCTGTGGCTCGGCGGGCTCGTCGCTCTCCATGACCGGTGTCTGAGCGTCGTCTACCCGAGCAGGAGCGGCGTGCCGTTCACGCGAGACTTCCCGCCAATCCGCGAGCGATTCGATCTCCGCAGCGGCGCCGTCCGGAGGGGAGTCTGGACTGATGACGACGGCGCCCTCCACGCCGCTAATGGTGACTAGCTCTGCCCAATAGACCATGAGCAGGCCCAGGCCGACGCCTCGCTTGACTTCGGCGCGGCAAAACGCCTGCGCAGATTCGACGTCGACAAAGGAGACGACGTAGACGGTGTCCGACTCTTCGTCTTTACGGATGAGGACCATCGCCTCGCCGGCCAAAGGGCTGTCTCCGCTCGGCCGCTGGTGGAGGCCCCAGAAGGCATGGACGCCGGCGAGCACTGATTCAGGGAGCGCGTTCAGGTGGGCTGCGGCTTCCTCCACCTCGAAGAAACGCATGCAGCGAAAGGAGCTGACGCTGGTGGTATCCGCCGTGAGCAGGACCAAGGGTACCTTCAGCGACGGCGCTTCCCGTGCCGCTTCAAGTGCCTGTTCCTGGTCCCTGGTTGGTTTCTTGCGGAGGCGGGTTGCCAGCCACCCCATATAGGGCTCTCCTTAAGTCAACAGTGCCCGCCCGGCTGCTTGGCCGGGCCGGTCCCTGCCGGCGCCTGTTCCCCATTAAGCACCGGCTGGTCGCTCACCAGCCCAGACGCGGGCCCCACTCAGGCCCACCCACAATCGCATTACCCGCGCCCGGACTGATGAGCCTCCAAGGGTAAGACGCACGATTGGGCTCGTCTGCTACGTCCGGCGGGAACGAAGGAACAAGGAACAGGGGACGGGGGCGGACGACGGGGATCGACGAACGAAGGAACGGGGGCAGAAGGAACAGGGAGCCAGGCGCGAGGGTGGAGGGACGTAGGCGCGCTATCCTTGTTGTCTTGCTTCTCGCTCCTTCTTCTGTCTCCTTTCGCTGGTGTCCTGTTAACCTATAAGAGGTCGCCCAAGTGAATAGGAGGTCCTGATGCCCGCCACAGCTACCTTGTCGCCCGTCGTCCAGAAGCTGATCACCGGGAGCAATTTCGGCCACCTGACGACGCTGATGCGCGACGGTTCTCCGCAGGTCACAATTGTCTGGGTAGACCTGGACGGAGATCGCATCCTCATCAACACCGCCGAGGGTAGGCAGAAGCCGCGCAACCTGCGGCGGGACCCGCGGGTCGCGCTATCTATCGCCGACCAGGAGAACCCCTATGCCAGCGCCAGCATTCGCGGCCGAGTAGTGGAGATGACGCACGAAGGCGCGGATGAGCACATCGATAAGCTCGCGAAGAAGTACCTGGGCCAGGACAGGTACCCGTTCCGGCAACCGGGCGAGCAGCGCTTGATCCTGGTGGTGCAGCCCGAGCACGTCGCGACCAACATCAGGGAGTGAGGGGGCCACCCTGACACAGACTCCCAGCCGGGCAGACAAAGCGAACACAGCAGGCGAGCCACCTGAGAGCGAGGAGGTGTTCTCCGAGCGCCTCTCCCAACTCCTCGACGATATACTGGCCGGACGGGCCCCCAACGCGGGGCGGTTCTGCGGGAACTGCTACCATCCGCTGGCGCCGGGCCGCACGGCCTGCCCACACTGCGGCTTGACCGTCAGCGGCCGGCCGCCGGTAGAGGCGCTACCCCGGGCTCTGATCGAGATGCACAAGGTACGGCGCAGCCGGGAGCGCCTCGTCGTCTGGGCCGTCGCCTGGGGCGGGCTGGGTATTGGCGTGTGCGTCGCGCTGATCCCTATCGCTTTTGCCGGGATCGAGCTGTGGAGCATATTGGCCTTCTTCGGGTTGCTCGGCTTCTTCTACCTGGCCTCCGCTAACGCCGCGAACAGCCTGGGCGATGCGTGGGGGTACCGTTGGGGACAGTCGATCGTACGCAAGCGCTGGCGGCGTCTCCTGAGCGAGCGCGACCGCGAGGATTAGCGGTCAGCGGTCAGCCGGCGAGCGCGTCATGTCATCCTGACGGAGCAGGGATCCGGCGGGGAGGCGGGCGGCTCGCCTGCAGACGCAACGCCGGACTGCCTGTGTGAGCCTAGGTCGGGTCTTTTGACCCGACCGCGTCTGCCCGCAAAACACGCGCCTCGGGGCCCCGGGAGCTAACGTCGTGAGCACCTTGTCAACGGGCAGCGTCTTCGTTCCTGAGGGTGACAACGGCGGAAGTATGTGATTGGCGCTGCGTTCACGGCCCGAAGGGCGGGCAGCCGCCGGGCAGCGTCACGGAGAGACCGGCGGCGTAGCGCAGCAGCTTGAGCGCGTCGGTGGATGTCTCACTGCCGCTGCAGTCGATGTCCCCGTTAAAGGAGGCGCAGTTCGTGTTCGCCGATAGCCCGACAACGTGGCGCAGCACCTTGAGGGCATCGATTGACGTGATCGAGCCGTTGCAATCGATATCGCCGGCGTAGTACGGAGCGTCGCTGGTCAGGTAGCAGTCCGGGCACTGCGCTGCGTGCGGCGGCCCGCCCACGCCCCGGCCGGTGCCGACGACGACATCCTGCGTCAGCTGCGAAAAGACCAGCTGGCCGTCAGGGCTGTTCGGGTTGAAGTCGCATCCACTCCCAATCTGGTCCAGGTCCGGATCAACCTGGTTAGTGGTGTCCGGCCCATTGCCGATTAGCGGGCAGTTGTCCTGCCGGTTCAGATAGCCGTCCCCATCCTGGTCGGAGTTTGTGCTGTGGTCGTTCGGGTCGCAAGCGGCGTCCAGTCCATCGTAGTCCTGGTCCCCACTGTAGGGGAGGCGGGGATTGCCGGCGTTCGCCGTATATGGACAGGTGTCCAAACCGTTCTCGTAGCCATCGTTGTCGGCGTCCCGCTGGCCCAGCGAGACGAGGGTGAACTGGTAGGTCCCGTCCTGTGGAGCTACGCTCAGTTTGTGGCCGTCAAGCGACTTCCCGAAGAGTTTAATCGTCGCGGTCAGCGGAGTGCAGAAATCGGTGATGGGGCCTGGCAGCGGCAGCACGGTCGGGTCGCCGACGGCCAGAAGGACGGTTACAGTCGGATAGCCGAGGCTCGCATCGTGAGGAATGTTGCTGTTGATCAGCGTGCCGGGCGGGAACACGAGGAACTGGAGGATGATGGGGATTCCGGCCACCGGCGTCAGGCCCACGTAACGGCGGATCGGGTCACCGGCGCTGGGGAAGATGCGGTTCAGCCAGTCCGGGTACCTGTCCACGGCATCGAAGAAGCCGTTGCCGTTCGTGTCGTCGGCGTAGTCTCCCGTCCCGTTGCCGTTCAGGTCGTAGAACGAGACGGTGTTGGCTCGGTCGAGAGAGCCGTCGTAGAAGTCGAACGGGACGGGAACGTGGGTGTTGCAGGGCCCGCCGACGAGGCCGAGCACGGCGTCGGAATCCAGGTGGCCGACCTTGGTGCCGTCGGGGATGGCGCTGCCCTTCACGACTCCCCAGTCGCCGGGGAAGAAAGCGACGGCGCCGGCGAAGTTCACGTCACCGTTTGGCAGCCCGAACTGGACGGTGGTCTGGGCGGGTTGTTCCGGTACGCTGGTGCTCGTTTGCAGCCCGAACGTGGGGTTAAAGGTGCCGGCCTGCGCGCTGCCACGGCCGAGTACTGCAAGAATCGCGACAGTCCCCACCACCGCCGCACCCTGAATAAGCGCACCGGGTCTCATAGCGGTCCCCCTGTGTCATAGGTGCTGAGTATTCTACAACGTTCAGCGATCAGCCGCGGTTAGCTTGCACTAGGGCCCGATCGGCGGGCAGCCGTTCGGGAGCGTGTTGGGCAGGCCGACGACGTAGCGGAGGATCTTGAGCGCGTCGACAGAATTCTGCATGCCATTGCAGTCGATATCCCCGTTAAAGGAGGCGCAGTTCCCCGTCACAGGGAGTCCGACGACATGCCGAAGCACCTTCAGGGCGTCGACGGAGTTGATGTGGGTGTCGCAGTCAACGTCGCCGGGGTAGAAGGGCGCCGGCGTGGGTGACGGAGTGGGCGTCGGCATGGGCGGCCTGGCCGATGGCGATGGCACCGTGGTTGAGCGCATCGGGTACCCACGTGTTGTTGCTCGTGTCAATGTCGACCGCGTTCGTCAGCAGAAGCGTGTACTGCCCGGTCGGTGCGCTCGCGCCGGCGTGGATTGTCAGGCGGTCCAGACGGCCGCTGCCGCTGACGCCGGCGGCGTTGATGTCCACAACGGATGCGTTGAAGTTACCGTCGGTGTCCGGCTTCCCATCGCTGGCGTTGAACGGGCTGTAACCGGGGGCTGTGCTGAGGAGGCCGTTGGTGTCCTGGGCGGTCACGCTCAAGAAGACGAAGCGATCATTGGGTTCGAAGCCGGGACGGCAAGCGCCGTGATGTCGATGGTAACGTCGGAGCCAGCCGTTGTCTGGACGCACGGGTCGTTCGCTCCGAGTGTCGTGGCGTCGTTGCCGGTGACATCGGTGTCCACTGACATCGCCTGCATGCTGCCGGACTGGGCGTCGGTGAGGCCGGCGGCGACGATTCCGACGGCCACGAGCGCGCCGATGATTGTGATGGCGAGGAGTAGGAACTGGGGACGAAAGGCGGTACGGCGAGTCATTGATTTGCTCCTGTTCTAAGGGTGGGGCAAGTATCACACATCGGCGTGCAGTTGTCCAAGACGAGCGTTCGGCGCCGAGAGGTTTTGCGGCCGCAGAGCGAGCCGGGTCGTGCGCGGCCGGCTGGTTAGGGGCCGATGGGCGGGCAACTGGGCGGGAGCGAGACGGAAAGGCCGGCGACATAGCGGAGCAGCTTGAGCGCGTCGACAGAATTCTGCATGCCATTGCAGTCGATATCCCCGTTAAAGGAGGCGCAGTTCCCCGTCACAGGGAGTCCGACGACATGCCGAAGCACCTTCAGGGCGTCGACGGAGTTGATGTGGGTGTCGCAGTCAACGTCGCCGGGGTAGAAGGGCGCCGGCGTGGGTGACGGAGTGGGCGTCGGCATGGGCGCTGCCGTCGATGTGCCCGGCTGAACTCAACGCGAGCGTGTACCGGCCGTTTGATGCATTTGAGGCAACCTTGATGGTGAGGCGGTCAAGGACACCGCTGCCGGATTCGGTCGCATTCGTGTTCAGGTCGGCCACCGACGCCTGGAAGTTGCCGTCTGTATCAGGCCTGGGGTCGCCGGCGTTGAAGATGGTGCTCCCGGGAGCGGATGCCAGCAGGAAGTTCGGGTCCTGGCCGGTCACACTGAGAGCCGAAGGGTTATAGGAGAGAGTGTAAGCGTAAGCGATCATGGCATGCGACGAGGGGATGCCGTAAGCGGTCACATCCGCCGTGACTGTCGCGCCGGCGCTGACCTGCACGCAGAAATCATGTGTTCCGAGGGAGGTCGCGCTGTTGCCCGAGACGTTCATGTCCACGGACATCGCGTCCATTCCGCCGGTTGCGGCGAACAGAAGGTAAACGAGGCCAAGCCCTGCCACGACCGGTAGAGCGATGGCGGCCAGCAGGAAGGGGAAGCGTTGTTGACGTAACACTACGCTGAGTATGGAACAGCATTGTTTTGGACGCAAAGGGCCGTAAGCCGGGCGCGAATCCAGGCGCGCGCGCTGCGGCGTCAGCCGGTGAGAGTAATCGCCGCTGGGCGCAAATTCGCTGGCCCCCGCCGCCAGATCCTTCGTTCCTCAGGATGACAAAATGTTGTCCTACATATCAGAAAGAGGTCGTCCGCTGCGCAGGTAGTCGCGCATCAGGCGGGCCGCATCGTCTGAGCGCATGGTCTGCCAGAAGGCGTCTTGCTCGAAGTGCAGCGCTTCTTCGAGAGACATTCTTGTTGAGCCCAGAGCGCTGTTACTCCGCTCATTCCTTCGATACCTCAGGATGAGCGGGAAGTTATGTCCTGGGTCAGTCGGTCCTTCCAGCGGATGACGGAGAGACTACGCCCCCGCCGTCACAAACGACTTCGTTAGCTCGACGTAGCGGTCCAGCGTCGGCAGCGCCTGGTACTCCG
>VBJS01000107.1 GCA_005880055.1 Chloroflexota bacterium
CTACGGCTGGATGCACACGCGTCTGTTCCGTCATTGTCAGCTCCTTCGCTATTCCGAAGACTGTGCTTCGAGCGATAGAAGACGCTCTTCATCCTGTTGCCGTGCTAGGTACGATCGTTGCCTACCACCCGCTCGGCCGCCGCCCGAAAACGCTCGCGGTGCTCCTCTGATCCGCGCAGCTTGAGGTTGTGCTCCATCTCCCGCCGTGCCGCATCTTTGTTGGCAGTAGCGATGTCGATCACTTCTTTCGAGGCGCGAATCGCCTCCGGCGAATTGTGAGCGATCGCTCCGGCCGTCTCCAACACCGCGGGCTCCAAGGCATTGGCCGGGACGACGTGGTTCACCAGCCCTATCCGCCGCGCTTCTTCGGCATCGACCGTGCGCGCGGTGAAGATCAGCTCCTTAGCCATCGGCCCGCCGACCAGACGGGGCAGCTGGCTGGCGCCGACTGAGAGCCCGTAGCTAGCGCCGACAAACCGGAAGCGGGCGTTCTCCGAGGCGATACGGATATCGCAGTTAATGGCAAAGACGGCGCCGCCCCCGTATGCGTAGCCGTTGACCGCGGCGACCAGCGGCTTGGCCACGCGAGCCAAACGTACTGCCGCGCGCGCGGCGCTGTCGTTCGTGCCGCGGCCATCGGTGCCCCGGCCGATCGCCTCGCCCATGTCGGCGCCGGCGCAGAATGCCTTTTCCCCGGCGCCGGTCAGGATGATGACGCGAACATCGTCATCGGCTTCGAACGCGTCCAGCGCCTCGATCAGTTCACGGGACATCACGGAGTTGATGGCGTTGTGTTTCTCCGGGCGATTGAGGCGAATGAGAGCGATCGCCCCGTTGCGCTCGGTAAGGATGGCACCGAAATCCCGCATCGCTTTAGGAGCCCTCGTCGCCTTCAATTGGTAGAGACCGGAGCCCTACCCGGCTCAATGACCGCGACCGCTCCGGCCTCCAAGGCGGCTTCGAGGGGAGGAAGGTTTGCAACTAGCACAGCCAGTTGCTCTTCGGGTCTGTCCGGCGCCGGCCGAAGCAGTTCGAAGGACGGTTTCGATGCCCCTTGAAGAGCCAGTATCGTGCCGAAGTCCGTGTCCGGGGAAATAATGGTTCGTTCCTCTGCCAGTGCAATTTCAACGATTGCCTCGTCTGGGGCTTTGAGAGAATCGCGGTCCCCGGTTTGGATCGCATCGTGGCCCGCTTCCGTCAGCCCCGAAGCTACTCGCCGAGACAAGGCGGTGTCGACCAGCAGTTTCACGAAGCGACGAGGAGCAGCGTACCCTCCCAGACCGCGGCCGCTGCAAACCTGAGGGCTTCTCGAATATCTTCCGCTTCAAGGTAAGGGTATTCTTCCAAGATTTCCGCGGCCGTCATTCCTGCAGCTACCATCCGCACGACCATAGAAACCGGGAGTCGGAAGCCGCGGATGCACGCCACGCCGCCCATTTTGTTTGGTGCGATTGTGATTCGCGTGAACGTCAAACGAGGACTCCTACACGGAAAAGATGTGCACGCTGAGCGCCGCGGCTTCGCCCTTAACCATGCCGCCGCCGTTTTCTGTCAGCCCCACCTTTGGGTTGCGCACCTGGCGGTCGCCGGCTTCGCCACGGAGCTGCGTCCAGATCTCGTAGATCTGCGCGACGCCCGTGGCTCCGATCGGGTGGCCCTTCGAGATGAGCCCGCCGCTGGTGTTCACCGGTTTCGGCCCGTCAAAGTAAGTCGCTTTGGAGTCGATCAGCTTCCCGCCTTCGCCCGGCGCACAGAGCCCAAGCTCCTCGTATAATACGAGCTCGGCCGGAGCAGAGGCGTCGTGCACCTCGAGCACATTCAGGTCCTCCGGCCCAACGCCCGCCATCTCGTAGGCCTTGCGGGCTACGCGAGTCGTGATGTCCGGGTCTCCGGGCCCGCGGTCCGAGCCGGAGCCGAGGACTGAGGCGCGGACGTAGACCGGCTTCGACGTGAACTGCTTGGCCTTGTCCGCCGTGCAGAGCACCACGGCCGCTGCGCCATCGCCGATCGGCGAACACATCAGTCGCGTTAGCGGTTCAGCCACCGGCGGCGATGTGAGCACGTCTTCCAGCGAATACACCTCGCGATATTGGGCATGCGGGTTGAGCGAGCCGTGGAAGTGGTTCTTCACCGCGACACGCGCGTACTGTTCCTTGGTCGTGCCGTACTTCTGCATGTGCTGCCGGGCGAAGGCAGCATAGAAGTCCATGAACATGGATCGCTTCTCGCCCGCGCCCTCTTCCGGCGCCGGGTTGTCGCCGCGGTCACCGTTCTCCTTCGCCTGTCTGGCTGCCGCCTGCATCCCCTGCACCCACTCGACATCGACGGCGGCGCCAATCGCCTGGAAGGAACGGCGCTTGTCCTCGTGGTAGAGCTTCTCCATGCCCACTGCCAGGGCTACGTCATACATGCCGGACGCCACGTACATCCAGGCGACATGAAAGGCCGTGGAGGAACTGGCGCACGCGTTTTCGGTATTGATTATCGGAATGCCGCCGATGCCCATCTCGCGCAGGACGACCTGGCCGCGGATCATCTCTTGCCCGGTGATTAGGCCGGCGGTGGCGTTACCGACGACAGCCGCCTCCAGCTTGGACTTGTCAACCCCGGCCGAATCGAGCGCGCCCTTCACTGCCTCGCCCGCGATATCCTTCATGCTTCGGTCCAGGAACTTGCCGAAGTCCGTCATCCCGGCGCCTATGATCGCGACGTCTCTCATGGGCTTCCTCCTTGGTGTTAGCGACCGCCGTGGCAGCGAAAACAGTATAAGCCAACAGCCCATGTTTAGGTGCGATGGGCTAACATTACCGAAGGTGGGTAGGAGGGAGTGATCAGCAAACTTCATTTGGCTTCCGGCCTGCGTGTCGGCCTCGTTGCGATCTGCATTGCGTTGGCTGTCCCGCAATTGACGCCGCCAACTGCTTCCGCCGCCTGGACCGACAGCGACCACGACGGCGTCTCAGACTCCGCCGAGGCTGCCTGCGGCGGCGCCCCTGCTGATTCCCGGCGCCGGCCCGAGCGCATCGACGACCTGTTCGCAAACCGCGACGATAACGGCGACGGACATCAGGACGAAGCATTGCCGCCCGGCGCATCCGCGTACGACTGCGACGGCGACGGCTACACCGGCGCCGCCGAGGCCTCGATCTTTGGCGTCGCGGGCCGCGACCAGGATGCCTGTGGCACGGACGCTTGGCCCTCCGATATTGTCGCCGGGGGAACACCGGACAGCACTAACAGGGTGACGCTCACAGACCTAACCAGCTTTCTCGCGCCGGTCCGGCGTCTTAACACGAGCCCGCCGCAGAGCGGTTTCAGCCCGCGCTGGGACCTGGTTCCTGGTCCCGGGACTTTTCTGAATTACATCAACCTTCAAGACATGACCGCGACCCTTGCGGCAGACACCGGTCTGCCGCCGATGTTGGGCGGCGCCAGGGCGTTTAATGGGAGGCCGTGTCCCTGGCCCCTGGCCGGGCCCGCCCCTGCGGGGCAATGGGTGCTTTCGACTACGATTCCGAACGCTACATATAACGACATGGTCGGTCTGGTTCCAATCCCCGGCCGGCCCGACGAGGCGGTCGTCCTTAGACAAAAGGCAGAAGCCGTATACCGGATATCATTGAGCGGCGCTTTCACGCCCGCGCTTTACGGAGACCTGAGCACCTTGGCAGGCGGGTCAGGCTCAGAGGAAGGGGTCCTGGCGTTGGCCTTCCCTCCCGGCTTCCCGGGCGACTCCAGGGTCTACGTCTATTACACGAAGGGCAGCCCCAGCCCCAGCGTGCTGGCCAGGTTCACGGTGGCCGGCGACCAGATCAACCTGGCGAGCAAGGAAGAGCTACTGCTTATTCCGCAGCCCTACGACAACCATAACGGCGGCCAGTTGATGTTCGGCCCGGACGGCGATCTTTATTTATCGCTCGGAGACGGCGGCGGCGCCGGCGACCCGCTTGAGACCGGCCAGGACAACACGGATCTCCTCGGCTCCGTGCTTCGGATTGATGTCTCCGGCGCAACCGGCTACACGGTTCCGCCAGACAACCCCTTCGTCAGCGCTCCAGGTGCCGACGAAGTTTGGGCGTACGGATTGCGCAACCCCTGGCGCTACAGCTTCGACCGCGAGACTGGGGAGCTCTGGCTGGCGGACGTCGGCCAGGCCGCCTGGGAGGAAGTGGACAAGGTCATCTCCGGCGGCAACTACGGCTGGGACTGCTACGAAGGCAACGCCAGCTACGAGCCTGCCGGGTGCGGCCCCGGACCCTACCAGTGGCCGAGGCTCGTGTACGATCACTCGCTCGGCTGCGCCATCACCGGCGGCTATGTATATCACGGCGCCCTGTACCCGGAACTCGCAGGCTGGTACGTCTACGGTGACTACTGCAGCGGGAGAATCTGGGCCGTCAACCTTGCTGATTCCAGTTCAGCACCGGTCCTGCTACTCGACTCCCCTTATTCCATCACGTCTTTCGCGCAGCTCCCGTCCGGCGAAATCGCTGTTGTTACGTTCAACAACGCGATTTATCTGCTCAACCGGTCCTGACGGTCACGCTCGCGATCGCCTCCAGGCCGGCGACATACGCAGGCGGGTGACCGTCGCCAGCCCCGGCGGCGACGTCGTTTCTGGCTGCACTTGTCGATGCCAGCCCTTCCGAGACTGACTGCTCCATCTGCGGCAGCCGGACGAGGCCGTTGTAAACGTGAGTGATCACGCCTTCCGCATTTATGAAAATGCTGACGGGCATCGGCGGTGGATACAGCTTCACGTACGTGTCGTACAGCGTGTCAGCCGGGTCCATTCCATTTACCGTAAAGCTCACGCCGGTGCCGCCATCGGTCCTGGGCAGCTCCTGCAAGTACTGCTCCGCATCCGAGAGCTTATTGCGCCTATTTACGGAGACGACTGCCAGCCTTTCGCCGTAGCGGTCCAGCAATTGCTGGATGTCCGGCATTTCGAAGAGGCAGGGCGTGCACCACGTGCCCCAGAAGTTCAGGTACACCACCTTACCCCGAAAATCGCTGAGCCGGTGCCGGCTCCCGTCGAAGGCTGAGATCTCGAAGTCCGGCGCCAGCCTGCCGACTTCCGGTCCGGCCTGCAACCCGCTCTGAGCAGGCGAGCGCGGCGGATCAAGCAACTGCACGTCCTCTATGCCTTTGCCCCCTGCCTGGTTGCCCAGCAAGCCCCCGGCAAGCAGGCCGCCGATGACGACTGCGACAATGACGACCAGGCCGGCGAGCGCTGCCAGTCTTCTGCGAAAGGGCATGGCTACTCGTTGGAAGAAATGTCCTGCAGGAACCCGAAGTTGAACAGCTCGTTCAGGTTGATCAGGCTGTTAGTGAAGATAAGGATGCCCACGACGATCAGCATCGCCCCACTGAAGTAATTGACTGCCCAGGAGTAGCGCTTGAGCCGCAGGTAAAGCGGTTTAAGGCTGTTGTAAGCGGCGCCCATTGCCAGGAACGGCACGGCCAGCCCCGCCGAGTAGACGAGCAGTAGCAGCCCGGCCTGCAAAGCCGTTCCGCTGGTAACCGCGAGGGCGAAGATTGCGCCCAGAGTCGGCCCGATACAGGGGCTCCATCCGGCCGAGAACGCCGAGCCAACAGCGAAGGAGCGAGCGTAGCCGATCCTTCCGCCCTCTCCCACATCCATCCTGCGCTCTCGCTCAAGGAAGGGTATGGTGATCACCCCCGATAGATGCAGACCGAGGACGATCAGTAGGCTGCCCGAAGCCTTGAGGATCAGGTCCTCATGGTCCTTCAACAGATAGCCGACAAGCCCAAGAGAGACGCCGAAACTGACAAACACCAGCGCGAAGCCGCTCACAAAGCTCAGCGAATGCAGAAAGGGGGAAGGGCCAGCCTTCCGGGGACCTGCCACCGCCGCGACCGCCGCGCCACCGGCCGCCGGAGCGATAGAGGTCTGTGCGCCTTCGATAGCCGGCTCAAGAGAAGCGCCGGTCAGGTAACCCAGGTAAGCAGGGACCAGCGGCAGCACGCAGGGTGAAGCCACCGACAGCAGGCCGGCCAGAAAAGCAAC
>VBJS01000108.1 GCA_005880055.1 Chloroflexota bacterium
GTGAGGGGATCGATACCCTGGTCATCGAGCGTGGCGGCGTGGGTGGCCAGGCGGGCGTTACTGAGCGTCTCGATAACTTCCCGGGCTTCCCCGAAGGCGTATCGGGGGCCGAATTTGCGGACCGGCTCAGGCAGCAGGCGGAGCGGTTCGGCGTGGAAGTCCTTTCGGCGCAGGAAGTGTCGGAATTGGGCTTAGACGGCGAATACCGGGTGGTCAAGACAGCGGACGGCGTCGAGTATCGGACCTGGGCCGTGCTGCTCGCCCTCGGCTCCACATATCGCCGCCTGGGCATAACCGGGGAGGAAGACTTCATTGGCGCCGGTGTGCACTTCTGCGCTACCTGCGACGGCGCCTTCTATCGGGGTAAGGACGTAATGGTGGTCGGCGGCGGAAACTCGGCCGGCGAAGAGAGTATTTTCCTGACGAAGTTCGCCAGCCGCGTGACCATCGTCACCCGCGACGCGCAGCTTTCGGCCAGCCGCGTGGTGGTGCAGAAGGTGGAGGAAAACGATAGCATAACGGTCCTGCCTAGCAGCAGGCCGGTTGAGTTTCGCGGCGGTCGCAGGTTGGAGACCGTGGTCCTGGAGAACACCCGCACGGGAGAACGCCGCGAGGAGCACCCGGGTGGCGTCTTCGTCTTCATCGGACTAAGCGCTAACACCGCGCTGGTGAAGGAGTTGGTAGAGCTGGACACACAGGGGTTCATCGTGACCGATCCGGCTCTTCAGTCAAGCGTCGCCGGCCTCTTCGCGGCGGGCGATTGCCGCGCGGGCAGCACCAAGCAGGCCGCATCAGCCGCCGGAGAAGGCGCTGCTGTCGCGCTTTCCATCCGTCGCTACCTGGAGCCCTTGGCCAGCGGCATGCCGCGGCACGAGCAGATGAAGGCGGCGCTCGTTTCCGCCTAGCCCTCAAGCGCTGCTTGCCCGGACCTTCTCCAGCAAGCTTTCCAGGATTTGCTCTCGCTGCTTCAGGTTGCCTTTGAAGTCGCTATCCTCCGCCTTGTAGATCTCCTCTCGTAGGTCGCCGTGCGCGGACTCCACCAGTTCCCGAAGGAGCCGCAATTCTTCTGCTGAGAAGTCCAACGTACCTCTGCCTCCTTGCTTGTCGCAGCATTATAAGCGCTGGTGACCCCGTCATTTCGCGGGGCTAGACGAGCGGAGTTGCGCTGTCTTCGTGCAGTCTGCCGTCTTCCAGCCAGACAATGCGTTGAGCGAACTCCCGGATGCGGTTATCGTGTGAGACAACCACGACGGCCTTGCGTAGCTCCAGGGCCTTCTGGCGGAGGAGGTCCATTACCTCGTGCCCCCGCTTGGCGTCCAGGTTCGCCGTCGGCTCGTCCGCCAGGATCAGTTCTGGGTCCTTGGCCAGCGCGCGGGCGATGGCGACGCGCTGCTTCTCGCCGTCACTCATTTTCTTGGGCAGCGAGTTGATGCGGTGCCCTAACCCGAACACTTCCAGGATGTCGCGCGCCCGTTCCAGCGCGGGCGCCTTGCCGTTCGTCCGGTTGTTCTGAAGGACCACACGCACGTTCTCTAGTGCAGTCAGCGCCTCCAGCAGGTTGAAGCTCTGGTATACGAACCCGATCCTTTCCCGGCGTATGGCCGCAAGGTGCGATTCGTTCATGGCCGTAACGTCAACGCCGCAGATGGTGACCCTGCCCTTCGTGGGCCGCAGCAATGCGCCGGCGATGGTGAGCAGCGTGGTCTTGCCTGATCCCGAGGGGCCCATGACTGCTACAATCTCGCCCCCGTAGACCCGGAAGGTCGCTTCTCTTAGCGCGGTCACGGCCAGCTCGCCGGACCCATACACCTTGCTAACGCCTTCGAGTTGAAGGATCACCCGGCGGTCAGCGCTCAGCATGGCGTTAGCCCTTAAAGACGGTCACCGGGTCGATGCTGCCCATTCGCCGGATCGGGATGTAGGCAGCGACCAGCGCCATCAGCAGGGTGACGCCGGCCACCCCGAGGATGTCCTGCCAGCGCACGAAGACCACGAACTGCGGCACGGCATCTTGAGCGAACGGCGCGACTAGCAATGTCAGCCCGGCGCCTGCCGCAAATCCAAGGGCGCCGGTGATCAGACTCTGTTCGAAGACCACGCGATACAGGAACGGGTTGGTAAAGCCTTCCGCTTTGAGAATTCCGTATTCCCGGGACTTCTCCACGGTAGCGGTGTAAATCGTAAGCCCGGCCACGGCCAGCCCTACGACAAAGGCCACGATGAGGACAACGATGAGGATCGGCAGGATGTTACCCAGGATGCGGTCTCGCGTTTCGCTGGCAAACTGTTGCGGCGTGATGTACTTCACCCCCGGCGTCGCAAGCGTCAGGCGCTTCGCCATTAAGTCAGTGTGGGACGGGTCCTTCAATGTAATGGCGAAGAAAGTGCGCATGTCCTTGGGCGACACGTCGAGGAAATCGGCGGCCGTCTCAATCGTCACGAAACCCGCCTGCGTGAAGACAAAGTCGCCGCCCGTCGATATGCCGACGACATTGAGCGACTTTGTTCCCCTGGTCAGCCGGTCGCCGATCTTAACGTCATGACGCCTCGCCGTCTCGTTATCAATAATGATCTCGTCCGGCCCAGGCGGGCTCTTCCCTTGCTTCATGGCCAGTGGCCCGCCCAGGCCAACGAGCGGGTCGTAGCCTACAAGCTGAACATCGAACGTTTTGTCCGGCCGGTCCGTAGACTTGCGCATCTCAAGCGGGCGGACGATGAGCGGACTTACAGTTTCGATCTCGGGGACCAAGGCCAGCTGGCTACCAAGGCTGTTCGGCAGGGCCGAAGCCGCCGCGATGAAGTCCGTAGTGCCATCGCTTGCCACCCAGAGGTCGGCGGGCACGTGTTCCACGTACCCGCCGACCTGATCACTCCAGCCGCGAAACAGCGAGAGAAGGATGCCGATGAGGAAGACGGAGAGCGCCACTCCGCCCACAGAGATAGCAAGCCTTATCCTCTCCGAGAAAAGGTTCTTCCGGGCGACCAGTAGCATCTAGGTGGTCCGTGGGATTGTAGTTTAATTGCTGAACAAGTTAGGCTGCAAGGAAGGAGGCCGCCGCGCCTGAGGGTGGCACGGCTCCACACAGATACGCGAATCGAGTCCTTGACCCTGTCGTGCCGCCAGCATTCTTCTCGGGGGCGTGCCTGCCGTAAAGGCATGGTCGCCGCGCTGGGGTTGTGTTTGTTCGCCCTGGCGGCCTGCGGAGGCGAGTCGGAAGTAACACGATTTCAGCCCAGAACGCAGTCTCCCACTGCAACTCCAACCGGCGCCGGCCTTCTCGCCTACGTGTCTACTCAGGACGGCCGCCCGCGAATCAGCCAGATCAACCGCTACGGCAGTGGTGCGCTGGATCTATCGGTGCCGACCAGGTCCACTAACAGCCAGCCCGCCTGGTCTCCCGATGGCAAGCGCATCGCCTTCACCTCGGCTCGTGATGGCCCCGGCGACATATTCCTTATGGACTCTGATGGCGGCAACCAGTCACGCCTCACCACTAACCCGGCGCCGGAGGGGTTTGCAGCGTGGTCGCCGGACGGTCGGCGCATCGCATTTGCCTCTGAGCGCGATGGAAACGGCGATATCTACG
Source organism: Chloroflexota bacterium (assembly GCA_005880055.1). Classification (GTDB taxonomy): domain Bacteria; phylum Chloroflexota; class Dehalococcoidia; order SM23-28-2; family RBG-16-64-32; genus VJS01. The sequence goes on from VBJS01000108.1 coordinate 3,588, forward strand.
CCGTCAATCGAGATGGCACCGACGAAAGGCGCCTTACCGATAGCCCGGCGCTGGACGGGGCTCCGGCCTGGTCTCCGGACGGTTCTCGAATCGCGTTCGAATCCTCCCGCGACGGAAACAGCGACATCTACACGATGAACCCGGATGGCGGTGATGTCCGGCGCGTTACCAGCGACCCGGGCGTTGATTTCGCGCCGGCCTGGTCTCCGGACGGCTCGCGTATCGCCTTCGCTTCAGACCGCACGGGCAACTCGGAGATATACCTCTCGGACCCCGACGGTTCAAGCCTGGTCCGCCTGACTGATAACCCCGCCGACGAGGGCGATCCTGCCTGGTCTCCGGACAGACCGCGACGGCGACCGCGACATCTACACGATGAACGCCGATGGTTCCGATGTCAGGAAGATCACGCACGGGGGCGCGACCTTCTTCTCACCGGCTTGGTCGCCGGACGGTTCTCGCATCGCCGCCTCATCCAGCAGCGAGGGCAACCTCATCATCGTCCTGTTTGGCGCAAACGGCTCGTTCAGCACGCGCTTGACAGACAAGCCGGTCCCTGACGTATCTCAGGCCTGGTCGCCGGACGGCAAGCGGATCGCATTCGAGTCCTACAGGGACGGACTCGCCGCAATCTACATCATGGACGCAGACGGCGGCGATCAGCGTCGTTTGTCACAGAAACCCGGGCCTGACAGGCGCCCAACCTGGTCGCCGGACGGCGGCCTCATCGCCTTCGAGTCGGGGCGGGACGGCAACTCCGAAATCTACGTTATCAAACCGGACGGGACGGGGTTGCAGCGGTTGACGGCGAACGCCGCATCTGATTACTCGCCCGCTTGGTCGCCGGACGGTTCCCGTCTGGCCTTTACGTCCAACCGGGACGGGCGCGCCGAGGTTTACACGATGGGTCGTGACGGCGGCAACGTCGTCCGCCTCACTTATGCCGTCGGTGCCGCTAGTGAGCTGCCGGTTTGGTCTCCCGACGGCAGCCGCATCGTCTTCGAGTCGGAGGTCGCGGGCAACCGCGATCTCTACTTGATGAACGCTAATGGGTCCGGCCTAGACCGCCTGACCGACAGCGCCGGGCGTGATAGCTCGCCCACCTGGTCGCCGTCCGGTACGCAGATAGCCTATGTCGCAACATCAGACGGAAACCTGGAGGTGACGCGCCTGGATTTTGATAGCGGGGCCCGGACTGATCTCAGCACCAACAAGGCGCGCGACTCGTCGCCCGTCTGGTCTCCACATGGCGGCCAGATTGCGTTCATCTCAGACCGCGATGGTAACCCGGAACTCTACGTAATGAACGCCGACGGCACCGGCGTCATCCGCCTGACCAGCGATCCCGGCGCGGAGTCGAACCCAGCATGGAGCCCGGCCCAGTGAAGCGCCTCGCGTTTGCCCTCTTGATCCTGGCTCTGTCTGCCACGGTTCTCGGCTCTTGTTCGGGCGATGACGGCGACACCAAGACTCTCGGCAACCGTCTGACGTTCGTCGCCCGGCGTGTCGGAGAGTATGACGTCTACCTGCCGATGAACGGTATCCACCCGCTGGAGTTGACCCGAAGCCTGCCGTGGGACGGCTTCCCGGTCTGGTCGCCCGACGGCGCCCTGATCGCCTTTTACGCGGATCGCAACTTCAATATCCAGGACCGCGACGATAATCTGGAGATATACGTGATGTCCCAGGACGGGTCATCCATGTCCAACCTGACGAACACTGCCGCTAATGATGCCTTCCCCTACTGGTCCCCGGACGGCTCTAGTATTGCCTTCTACTCCGACCGCGACGGAAACGGCGAGGTCTACATCATGAAAGCGGACGGTTCCGAAGTCAGACGGCTGACCGACTCCGGTGAGGTGGATATACCGTTCGGGTTCTCGCCGGACGGTTCCCGCCTCGGATTTATCTCCGGCCGCACCGGCAGGCTCCAGATCTACTCGATGCGCGCCGATGGAAGCGATGTGAAGCGCCTGACCGACAGTTCCGGGAATGATCTTTCGCCGGCCTGGTCGCCGGACGGGTCTCACATCGCCTTTGAATCGGACCGGGATGGCAACGCGGACATTTACGTGGCTAACGCCGATGGCTCCAACCCTATCAATGAAAGCGTCCGGCCTCTTCGCGACGGGAATCCCACCTGGTCTCCGGACGGCAGACGGCTGGCGTTCGTCTCCGAGCGAGATGGAAACGCGGAGATATACGTGACTGACATCGAGTTCTCGATTCTAACGCGCGTCACTTCACAGCCACGAGAGGACAGTCAGCCTTCTTGGTCACCCGATGGCGCCCGGCTCGCGTTTGTGTCGCATCGGGATCTCACTCCGGAGATCTACGTGGCGAATGCAGACGGCAGCGGCCAGACGCGTTTCACGATAAACGAAGACGTGGAAGCAGGCCCACAGTGGTCTTCCGGCAGTAAACTGGCTTTCGAAGAATCGGATCAGGGACGTCGCGATGTCTACGTTGTGAACGCAGACGGGTCCGGGCTGGTCCGTCTCACCAACGACCAGGCGCCGGTAGCAGCGCAGTGAACGCACAGGGGGTAAGGGCATGAAAACAGCCAGCAACGAGGTCTATGTCGGGCGGGACTACGGCCGGCGGGAACGAGAGATAACCCCGGCTCTTGTTCATGAGTATTGCCGGGCCGTGCAGGACCGCAATCCCTGGTATACCGGCGTCTCGCCGTTCGGAGACGCTGTGGCCCCAGCGTTGATCCTGCACTCTGAGGTTTATAAAGACCTGAGTTGGTACCTGAGCATCTTCGGAAACCTGCACGCCCGGCAGGAGTGGGAACTCTTCCAGCCGATGATGGTCGGAGACCGTGTGACCGCCTGTTCCACGATCGTCGATCGGTACACCAAGCGGGATAGGGAATACATTGTGAACGAGGTCTCAGTCTTCGGCGAAGACGGCAGGCTGCTGAACCGGGGCCGGACGCATCAGAGTTTCCTGGTAAAGCAGCCCGATCAGGCGATCGTCGTCGATAAGGCACGCGAGAAGCGTCCGGACCGCCGCTTCGAAGCCCCGGAAGCAGAGGTCTTGGAGGCGATCTGTGGCCCAACGAAGGAGATCACGCTCGAGATGTGTCGCAACTTCTCGGGCCCGAACAAGAACTACCACAACGACGTAGAGGAGGCGCGCAAGCTGGGGTTCCCGGATATTGTCGTGCAGGGAATGATGTCGCTCTGCTTTCTCTCTGAGATGATGACCAGCCGCTTCGGCGCCGGCTGGTACGTGGGCGGGCGCATGAACGTCAACCTGGTGAATGTGCTATGGCAGGGTGAGCAGGTCACCGCTCAGGGCACGGTGCGAGAGCGATGCCCGGAGGGATCTGCCGAGCGCGCGCGCCTGGACGTATGGTGCCAGAAGGCGGACGGCACAAAAGTGGTGGCCGGGACGGCCAGCGCGATGGATTAGCGGCTCGCGCCCGGGGCTGGCGGTCAGTCAGCCTGTTCCGGCAGGTGATCGACGATCATGTCGAGCGCCTCGCCGCGGCGGACCCAGCGCATGAGTTCCCGGCGCAGCAGGCTGCTCACCTTCTCCAATGCCATGAGCCTGTCGGGGTTCTGCTGGCGGCCAAGCGCCACGTGCACCTCTCGCAGGGCGTCTTCGCAGGCGGCGGCCATCCTCCAGGCAAAAAACCAGCGGCCGCTCAGGTCGGACCAGGCAGTAGTGTCAACTGCGCTGTGCTGCATCGCCATCGTCATCTTGGTCGCCCCTCCCTTTAAGCATAGTTTCTCGACAAATCAGATGGTGAACCGCGCGTGCCTGTTACAGGAAGGCCAATCCGCCGGCGTGTCATTTTGTTCACCATAATGTTGGCTATGCCGGGAGAGGTTCCCGTTTGCTATAATGAACCCATCCCAGGGGGTAACGAGGTGATTCTCTCTGCCTAGAAGACAGCGCAAGCGCCGCCGCTCTTACGGCGACTACACGGGCCCTACACGCGCGCGGCCGCCATTCCCCCTCAACATTCTGTTTAATCAGAAGTTCTTCTATCTATTCTTCATCATCATCATGATCGCCAGCATGGCGGGTGTCGCACTGGGTAATCAGTTCAGCGGGAGCAACAGCAACAAACCGCCCATCGCGGACACAAATGTGACTCCCGAAGCCACAGGCAGTGCGCTCACCTGGCCCGACGGGCCTGCGCTCACAATCGACGAGGGCAAGCCGTATGTCGCCACCATGCGCACAAACAAGGGCGACATCAAGGTCGAGTTGCTCCCGGACGCGCCCAAAACCGCCAACAGTTTCGCCTTCCTGGCCGGCAACGGCTTCTTTGACGGCGACATCTTCTTCTACGTCGATAAGCAGCTGGGGGCCGTGGCCGGCGATCCCACCTGCAGGGTGTCCAGTGATCAGACATGCTCCGGCCTCGGCGGCCCCGGGTACACGCTCCCGTTGGAGAACACGAGCGCCAGCCACGACCAGTGGATGGTCGTTGCCCCCTTCCTGTCGGAAGGAGAAGGACAGATTCACGGCAGCCAGTTCAGGGTGCTCTACGGGCCGGATGCGCGATTGAACGGCAAGGAAACGGTTTTCGGCAAGGTTGTTCAAGGCCAGGACATCCTTCAGGCGCTCAGTGATAATGACTGCGTGGGAGTGGAGGCCAAGACCTGCTCCGGAGACGGTGGCGTTGTTATCCAGAAGGTGACTGTGCAGCCGGCATAACGGCCAGGACTGGCGCCGCCGTAGGGCAGGGCGTGGCGGGGCCCTGAGATAGAGTAGAAAGAGACCGGCTGTTTGGCCGGTCTCTTGGTTTGCGTACCTGCGTTCTAGTGCTGCTGCAGCGTCTTGTTCTCTTCCGTCTTCGGCTCGCTCAGCGCAGTGGAAGAGAGGGAGGACGAATCTTTCGCGTGCTGCGCGTCTTCTTCCTGGCCGTCCTTCAACTCCCTGCGAAACTCCCGTATGCCACGGCCGATTCCTTTACCGATATCGCCGATTCGGGTGGCGCCGAATAATACGACGACTATAGCGAGGATGATGAGAAGCTCTGGCGCGCCAAGACTACCGAACATTTGTCTCTCCTTATTTCACGCCAAGGATAACACCACTGACCGACGGCAACAACACTATCGCTCGGCGGCCCGTTCCAGGGCGAACATCGCGAGGAGAAACAGCAACGTTATTCCAGTTGCCCCGGCGGCGATCTGCCAGACACCGCCGACGAGGAAGAATATCGCCAGTGCCGCCGAAAAACTCATGCCTGAGACGATAAGGATCCTCCCGATAACGATCGGTAGCGGCATCTGGAGCTCGGGACCGGCGCCTTCTTCGCCGGCTCCGTAGGCGGATTCGGCCTCCGGTCCGTCTGCTTCTAGGCCAGCCCGCGCCTCGGTTTCGCCCACATCTGCGGCGCGGCCGGCACGCGTCTCGGCCCGCTCGTTATCGTCACCAGTCTCCATGCTGCTCCACGCCCATGTTAGCTGAGCGCGGCGCAGGCCGCATTAGCCCGGCTTTTCCGCAAGAAGCCAGGCCAGTTGCTGAACGAAGAGAAAAGTATCATCCTCCGGTTGCACCTCCAGGCCGCTCAGGTCTTGTTCTACTGAGCCCTGCAGCAGATGCCTGATCCGCTCCGATCGGCGGTACGGCGGGCGACTTACCCCCAACCACTCGTTGAACTCGCGCAGGGACGGCTGCACTTCCACTCGGCGCACGAGCAGGGCAGCTTGCCCAAGCAACGCCACAACCTCGCTGAGCGGAAGCAGCCGCTGGTGTGACCGGTCGCGCAGCCGCTCCAGCCGGTTGTAATATCGGGCCCGTACCGGCTGCTCCGAGGCCACGACATCCTCCAGGACGACGTGTCCGCCGCTTCGACAGACCCGGGCCATTTCTGCGATAGCGGCCTGGGGAGAAGCGAAGTGATGGACCGCGCCCGCAGAGGTGACGACATCGAAGTAGGCAGTATCGAACGGGAGAGAAGCCGGCTCGACTTTAAGGAACGTCAGCCCGCCCAAGCGCCGGCGCTTGGCTTCAGCACGCGCGATCTCAAGCAACTCGGGCCGCCAGTCGACAGCGGTAGCTACGGCCCCTGCGGCTGCGAGGGCGAATGCGTTATAACCCGGACCGGTACCCACATCCAGCACCCTGTCGTCCCGCTTCACGCCCGCAAATCGCGCGAAGCGAGAACGAAGGACAGGCCGGCGCACCAGCGGATGGCGCGCGTAGGCTTCTGCGCGCTGCCGCAACCAGGTGGGTATTTCAGTTGGCATATCGACCGTTGGATACCGGCAGAAGTATAGCGCACCGCCCGATCGAGGCCGCTACAATCAGCAGGGGCAGCTCAATGGGACGGCGCAGACGCAGAGCGATCCAGCGGCGGACTCGCCGCAGTCGCTCTCTCGCGACGCCCGCCTGGATGCTGGCGCTTCTTATCCTCGTCGCCCTCGCCGTGGGCATTGCGCGGGTAATCCGGCCGTGAGGTGTTCCGTTTCCTGCGAGCTGCTCGCCTGTACGCGAACCGAGCGCAGCGCAGAGGGAGTCAGTTGTAAAGTGGTTAGCTGCTCCCGGTCGGATAGCGGCTATCACCCCACCAGCTCGCAAGGGCACCGACCGCCAGCCCGAGCAGACCAAGCGGGACGCAATAAAATATGGCCCCGATCCACAGCAACTCCCCGTTTGTCTCGTCCTCGCTCCCTGAGCGGGCAAGATCTATGACGGAGACATCCAGTGCGTAAGCTAACTGGATGCCACCGGCCGCGAGCAGCGGTGTTGCCGTCATAAGTGCCGCCG
>VBJS01000263.1:0-1568 GCA_005880055.1 Chloroflexota bacterium
CTGACATCTTCGCAGACCCCCACGTACGGTCGCGATCCATGCTCCCGGAAATCGAGCTCCCGAGGAACAGGCCGGTGCAGATTGCAGGCGAGGCCATCAAGTTTGCCGGCGGGCCGCCGCCCGCCTACCGCCGCCCGCCGCTCCTCGACGAGCACCGAGAAGAGATCCTGGTTGAGATCGGCCTGGCCGCAACCGAGCCTGCGTCACTGGAGCAGCCATGACGGTCCGTCTCCGCCGCTCCGAGCTCGCCACGCCCGGCTCTCAAGAGAAGATGATCCTCCGCGCCGCCGCGTCCGATGCCGATCTTGTCTTCCTGGATCTCGAAGACGCCGTAGCGCCTGCAGAGAAAGAGCGTGCCCGGCGGCCGGTCATCGAAGCGGTGAACGGCCTCGACTGGGGACGCAAGACAAGGGCCGTCCGCATCAACGGTGTGGATACGGCCTGGGCGCACGATGACATAATCGATATCGTCTCCGGCGCCGGGTCAGTACTCGACATAATAATCATCCCGAAAGTCAAGGCGCCGCGTGATGTCTGGTTCGTCGATACGCTCTTGGCCCAACTGGAAGCCAAGCTCGGGCTTACTCACCGCATCGGTCTCGAAGCACTGATCGAGGAAACGGAAGCCCTCGCTCGCGTCGAGGAGATCGCCGGCTGCTCCTCGCGCCTGGAGGCCCTGATTCTTGGCGTAGGCGATCTATCGGCCAGCCAGGGAATCCGCATCGGCTACGAGAGCGATCCCGCCCTCCGCTACCCCGGCGACATCTGGCACTACGCGCGCAGCCGCATGATTGTCGCTGCCCGCGCGAACGGCCTCGATGCGATCGACGGGCCTTATCCCAACTACCGCGACGACGCCGGCTACCGGCGCGATGCCACGTGGGGCGCTACCCTGGGTTGCGTCGGGAAATGGTGCATCCACCCGGCCCAGATTGCGATCGCGAACGAAGTGTTTTCGCCTACGGAAAAGGAGATTGCACTGGCCCGGCGCATGTGCGAGGCATACGAGGCCGCGCAGGGCGGAGGAGAGGGCGCTGCCGGCCAGTCGGGCGTGCTTGTCGATGCCGCCTCGGTTCGCATCTTCGAGGGAGTCCTGGAACGGGCGCGGCTGACCGGCAAAGCATGAACTCCGATTCGCTGCGCCAGAAGGAGGAGCCATCATGGTGAAAGTGCTTTGTGTGCTCTATGACGACCCGGTCGACGGCTATCCATCCTCCTATCCTCGCCAATCCGTGCCCAAACTCACGCACTACCCCGGCGGTCAAACCCTGCCCACGCCCAGCGGCATCGACTTTTCGCCGGGGCAACTGCTGGGAAGCGTCTCCGGCGAGCTCGGTCTCCGGCCGTTTCTTGAAGGCCTCGGACACCAGCTCGTTGTGACCTCAGATAAAGATGGGGCCGGCAGCGTCTTCGACCACGAGCTGCCGGATGCAGATGTGGTCATCTCCCAGCCCTTCTGGCCCGCTTACCTGACTGCTGAACGTATCGCCCGGGCGCCCCGGCTCAAGCTGGCAATAACGGCCGGCATCGGCTCGGACCACGTGGACCTGCAGGCTGCCGCGGAGAAC
>VBJS01000263.1:1668-3053 GCA_005880055.1 Chloroflexota bacterium
CATCGCCGATTGCGTCTCGCGCTCCTATGACCTGGAAGGCATGGACGTCGGAACGGTGGGCGCCGGCCGCATCGGGACCGCCGTCCTGCGCCGGCTGAAGCCCTTCGATGTGAAGCTTCATTACACGGACCGCCACCGGTTGCCCGACGCCGTCGAGCGGGAGCTGACCCTGACCTTTCACCCCGATGCGCTGGCCCTGGTTAGCGTCTGCGACGTCGTGACCATCAACGCCCCGCTGCACCCGGGAACGGAACACATGTTTAACGACTCGCTGATCTCGAAGATGAAGCGCGGCGCTTATCTCGTGAATACTGCCCGCGGCAAGATCTGCGAGGCCGACGCGGTGGCGCGGGCGCTTGAAAGCGGGCAACTGGCGGGATACGCCGGCGACGTCTGGTTCCCGCAGCCGCCGCCCAGGGACCATCCCTGGCGGACAATGCCCCACCACGGGATGACGCCCCACGTCTCAGGAACTTCGCTCTCGGCGCAGGCCCGATACGCGGCCGGAGTGCGGGAAATCCTCGAGTGCTGGCTGCAGGGCCGTCCGATTCGCGAAGAATATTTGATCGTGGATCGGGGCCGGCTGGCCGGTTCGGGTGCTCACTCTTACACAGCCGGCGATACCACCAGCGGCTCTGACCAGGCTCGCAGATTCAGGGACCAGAGCAAGTAGACGCAATTCACCGCCTCTTAACCGGCGAAGCCCCGAAATTAACCGCGGGTACAACCATCGTCCGGGCACACTAAACCTATCCGAGCCAGCGGCCGACTGTCGTGGCGTCGTACGGTTGCCGCCTGGCCGGTTTGTAATCTACCGCGCGAAAGCTGCGTCATACTCCGTGGGCGTTGCTCGCCTCGCAGAGCGCATCGCCCTCTGACTCTTCCCGCAGAGGACTGAGGAATATTGTTAAGCCTTAAATCGCTGATCGTAGTAGCTGCGACCGTGCTGGCACTTCGTGCCGTGACTGCTGAGGCCGCAGCGCCGAGCAACGACAACTTCGCTACGCCAACTTCCGTCCCTGCGGTCCTGCCTTACGCCAACACACAATCGGCCGTTGAGGCCACGCTCGAAGCAGGCGAACCCAAACCCTGCGGCATCTTCGCCGCTACCGTCTGGTATTCCTTCGCTCCAACTAGCTCGGGCACCGTACAGGTGAGCACCGCGGGCTCCAGCTATGACACCGTTCTCGCGGTGTACACCGGCAACTCCTTCGCATCGCTGAATATGATCGATTGCAACGACGATACTGGTAGCAGCCTGCAATCCGCCGTTCAGTTCAGCGCAGTTGCAGGCACAACCTATCGGATCCAGGCGGGGAGCGTGGACGCCGTTGCCGGTGACTTGAGCTTCAGCGCTGCCTGGGGCACTCCACCAGCGAACGACA
>VBJS01000264.1:0-268 GCA_005880055.1 Chloroflexota bacterium
CTCGGTCTCGCCTCAAAATACGACATTGACCTCGCTAACGGGGTTTTCTGCTGGGCGAGGAGTGCACGAGCGGCGTGGTCCCTATCTGTTGCGTCAGTGCGGGACCATAATCAGGGACTTGCTCTCGATCAGTGCGGACTCGGAGATCGCGAAGTACGAGCGACAGCTGTAAGCACCCTTTGCCGCCCTCGGTCGATACTGCTCTCACCGCTCGCCGTGTGCAACGTCCATTCGGAATTGGATCCAAAGCATCGATCTCAGTCCATCT
>VBJS01000264.1:356-1658 GCA_005880055.1 Chloroflexota bacterium
CCTACCATGGCTCTATACGCAGAGCGCGTCGGCGGGCTACGTGCCGCAGAACGTGCGGTAAGGCTGCTCGCCCGAACTGGACGTGCTGAACATCGGCAAGTCGCGCCCATGGTCGTAGGGTGTCGCCAGCACGTCAAGCAGTCGCTCTATCACGGAATCGTCGTCCGCGTTGGTCGCCGCCTGGAGCGCCTCCTCCACGTTGTGATTGCGCGGGATGAACGCCGGGTTGTGCCGTCGCATTAGGTCCTCGGCCTCGGCGGGCGACTGCGGCTGCCGCCCGCGGCGCGCCGCCAACCGGTGATGCCACGCCTCGAGTTCGGGATCGGCGTTCGTGGAGTCCCCGACCAGGCGCCCGCTGGTCAGCGACCGGAAGGTGTTCGTGAAGTCGGCCGACCGCCGCTGCATCCAGGCGAGGAGGTCGTCGACGAGCGCCTTGTCTCCTTCTTCCTGCGTGAACAGTCCAAGCTTCCCTCGCATGCCGTCGAGCCAGTGCTGCTCGAACAGGTCCGGGAAGCGGTCGAGCGCCGCCGTGGCACGCTCCACTGAGCGATCGACGTCCCGATCGAACAGCGGCAACATCGCTTCGGCAAGTCGGGCGAGGTTCCACTGCGCGACCGACGGCTGGTTACCGTACGCGTATCGCCCGCCATGGTCGATGGAGCTGAACACTGTGGCGGGATCGTACCTATCCATGAACGCGCACGGGCCGTAGTCGATCGTTTCGCCAGAGAGTGCCATGTTGTCGGTGTTCATCACGCCATGGATGAAGCCGACCAGCTGCCAGCGGGCGATCAGGTACGCCTGCCGTCCGAGGATCGCGTCAAACAGCGCGATGTGGCGCTCTGGCGAATCGGCGAGCTCCGGGTAGTGTCGCGCACGCGTGTAGTCCGCAAGCGCCCGCACGGCTTCCTGGTCGTCGTGTGCCGCTGCCCACTGCATGGTGCCGACGCGGATATGGCTCGCGGCAACGCGCGTCAGCACTGCGCCGTCGAGCACCGTCTCGCGATAGACAGACTCGCCCGTCTTCACCACTGCCAGGCTCCGGGTGGTCGGAATGCCGAGCGCGTGCATCGCCTCGCTGATGATGTGTTCCCGCAGCATCGGCCCGAGCGCGGCGCGCCCGTCACCCCGGCGGGAGAACCGCGTCTGCCCTGCCCCTTTCAGTTGAATGTCCACGCGATCGCCGGATGGCGTGATCTGCTCGCCAAGCAGGATCGCACGGCCATCGCCGAGAGCAGTGAAGTGGCCGAACTGGTGGCCGGCGTACGCCTGCGCGATGGGTCGCCCGCCTTCGGGCACGGC
>VBJS01000264.1:1674-3752 GCA_005880055.1 Chloroflexota bacterium
CGAGCATCGTCGCGAGCGGCCGGTTGAAAGCGGCCAGGCGCGGCTCGCGAACCGGAGTCGGTGCCTCATGCGAGTAGAAGAGCTGCGGCAGCTCCGCGTAGGTGTGCTCGAGGTGCCAGCCAGCCATGTGACCATCATAGCTGGCGAGCATCCTGCCGTGGCTTTCCGGGAATGCTTTGGGCGCATCCGGAGCTGCGTGCAACGCTCACGATCCGACGATCGCTTCGAGATCACATTCCAGCCTCCCAGCGCAGTATCCCGTGGCAACAATCGCCACGTACCGTCCTGATAGCAGGCTCGCCATGAGCTTGTCGTCTCGGTGCTCGATCGACCGGGCCAGCGCGATCCATCCGCGACGCACACGAGCCGGTGACTCCGCCGGTCCCACGATGACGCCAACAGGGATCCTGGCTGATCTGTCGTCCGACCAACCCGAGTCACCTCGCGAACGCCGGAGTCGGCTGACGGTCATCGGTCTATGCTCCTCAGGCCGTTGCTAAGCGCGATCGATTTCGGCCTCGCCAATCCGTCGGGTACTTGGCCCGAAGAGGCGACGCTCTTCTGTTACGCGTTGTACGTGCCCGCCAAGTGGCGTGACCCTCGAGCATACCCACTTGACGGCGTCTCAAACGCCGCAGTGTCCGTCCGTGGCGTAGCGCGCGGCTTGTCGGTTTACTGAACGGTCTGCATATTAGAGAGACCAGACAGGATCAGCGTTCGTGACGTACCGAGGCCTGGTGCTCCTGTCAGGTGCAGCGTCGCCTAGGGACAGAAGCCGTTTCTCGACGGGAAGAAGGTGTCACGGGCCGCTTTGACATGTCACTGGCCGCTGCTGGACAGGGCCCACCGCGCAGAATTACGCTTGTACGCGAGGTCCGCAACCTTGGATGCCGCCGCCACGCTAACGCCCCGGTCCGATCGAGCCTTCTTCCTCTTCAACGCACTCATTGCTGCGGGACAGGACGGCGGCGGGCGACCCCGACCTGGCCTTCATGCCCGCCGTCAATGCGGTCTGCAACGGGCTCTCCGCGCTGTGCCTGGTCGTGGGCTACGTGGCCATACGCCGGCGGGCGGTCCATGTGCACCGCGTGTGCATGGTCTCAGCCTTCATCCTGTCCGCCGTCTTCCTGGTGGGCTACCTCGCTTACCACTTCGTCCACGGAGACACCACGTTCACGGGCACGGGGCCCCTCCGGGCGGTGTACTTCTTCATCTTGATCACCCACGTGGTCCTGTCCATCACCGTGGTGCCGCTCGCGCTCACCTCGTTCTACTTCGCCTTCACCCACGCCTTCGGACGCCACCGGCGTTTGAATCGCGTGTTCCTGCCCATTTGGCTCTACGTCTCGGTAACCGGGGTCGTCATCTTCCTTCTACTACGCGCGTAGCGGAGCCGGTCTTCGACAATTTCATCGTTCCTCCGGTGTTGTCATCGAAGCCATCGAAGCCTCCTGCTCTACCCTGTCCGCTCGTAGAATGGCTTCTTCCCCGCCGCGTGGTCCGTCGTGTCGACGATGTCCACGATCTCCGGAGCGACCCTCCGCACCATGACCTCGAACCCGTGTCGCAGAGTCACTTGAGAGGCCGCGCATCCCTGGCACCCGCCACTCATGGCGACAAACAGGTTTCTGTCCCTCACGTCGACAATGGAAATCTGCCCGCCGTGGGCCGCGATGGAACGGTTCACTTGCCGGTCCAAGAGTTCCTGAACAACCGCACGAACCTCGGCGTCGGTGCGCCCCCACGCACCTGCGGTGCGAGGGGCCTCGAGGATGGCCGGCACCCCTGTGACGAGCTGCGCACGGATGACCGTTCCGATCCCCGGTTTGAGTGCGGACCACGAGGCGCCTGAGTCCTTCCCGACCGTCACGACGTTCTCAGCAACGAGCACGTGCGCGACGCCGGGAAGCGTGAACAACCGCTCGACGAGGGGCGAACCAGCGGCCAATTCTTTGGCGTGGAAGAAGAAGGGACCACCCGGATGCACCGTCCGACTTGCGGTGAACTTGCACGTGTCGGGATCGGCGACGGAGGTCTCGGCGCGGATCGTGATCGTCGCGTCGACAGGCAGGACATCA
>VBJS01000092.1 GCA_005880055.1 Chloroflexota bacterium
GTATTCGTCAAAAGTACGGGCGCGTTAGAGGCGCTGAACAACACCGGCTTCAATCTCCCCGTTGACTGAAGGGCACCGGACGCACCCTTGAAACGCCCGGTTCCACCTGTGATCTGATAAGTCTCGGTGAGGTGGCCCACCTGATGGTCCAAATCCACGCAAAGAACTCCCTCCGTCACCGTGACCGTCAAGAGACTTCCGTCTTCGAAGCGAAATACGCCCCCGCCGGCCACCACTCGAATACTTGGGCCGAAGCCGCTCCCGCAACTGCCGAAAAACTGGGGGGACGTTTCGTCAGTGCGTAGTTTGCGAAAGGTGAATGGCCCCAGCGTACCGTTACCGGCCAGAAGCTCTTCGTCGGTAATCGTGTCGGCCTGTACGTCAATCGCGGTGGGCACAAAACTTCCCGAAAACGCCATCTTTACCTGCTCCTGGCGAGAGTCGAAGCGCTCGTCGTGCTCGGCCGGTAGGACTGCCTGCGTTGATGTGGTGAGCACGGCGATAACGCCGCTCATCACCAGTGTTCTGACGATGTTCTTGACCATACGCGTCGCTCCTTCCGCCGGCCGTTGCTTCAGCCGCGCGTTCTACTGAAATAGGCGCAGAAGCCGCGAAGGAGCTATCAGTCGAAGAAATGGAGAAGGCCGCGTATAATTCTGCACCCAGCCACAATGCCCCGGGACCTGAGCACGGCTGAACCAGTTCCGGACGACGTCGGAGCGCTGCTCCGTGCGTGGACCGACGGGGACCAGCGCGCGCTCGCTCGGCTAACCCCGATCGTGTACGACGAGCTCCACCGTCTGGCGCACCACTACTTGAAGCGCGAGCACGCCGGCCACAGCCTGCAGACCACGGCGCTGGTCAACGAAGCCTATCTGCGGCTGGTCGACTACAAACGCATGCGGTGGCAGAACCGCGCCCATTTCCTTGCTGTTTCCGCTCAGGCGATGCGCCGCATTCTCGTTGACCGTGCGCGGCGCCGCAACGTCAAGCGCGGCGCGGATGCCGAACATGTCTCGCTCGATGCCGAAGCCGTCCTCTGCACCGATCGCTCCGATGACTTCGTGTCCCTGGACGATGCCCTGACCGCGCTGGCGGAGCGCGCACCGCGCAAAGCCAAGGTGGTCGAGCTGCGCTTCTTCGGCGGCCTGAGCGTCGACGAAACCGCCGAAGTTCTGCATGTGTCGCCGATCACCGTCATGCGCGAGTGGAAGAGCGCCAAGGCCTGGCTGTATCGCGAGCTGACCGGCCCGAACGCGAATGGACAATGAACGCTGGAACCACGTCGACAGGCTGCTGCAGTCCGCGCTCGACATTCCTGCGGCAGAGCGCGACGTCTTTCTCCGCAACGCATGCGGCGGCGACGAACAATTGGCAAAAGAGGTCCGCTCGCTGCTCGCCGCCCACGACCGCGCCGACAGCTTTCTCGGCGCTCCAGCGATCGATCTGGGCGCGCGCGAGCTCGCCGAACGGCGTAGCGACGACGACGCCCCGGCCGGCCGCGATCCGCTAATCGGTCAGACGCTCTCTCACTACCGCATCGTCGAGAAGCTGGGCGGCGGCGGCATGGGCGTCGTCTATAAGGCCGAGGACGCGCGGCTGCAGCGCTTCGTGGCGCTGAAGTTCTTATCGCCCGACCTCGTCGAGGATCCCGAAGCCCTGACCCGATTCCGGCGCGAGGCGCGGGCCGCCTCGGCCTTGAATCACGCCAACATTTGCACTGTGCACGACGTCGGCGAGCAGGACGGCCGCGCTTTTCTCGTCATGGAGTTCCTCGACGGGATGACGCTGAAGCATCGCATCGGCGAACGCCCGCTCGAGATCGGTTGGCTGCTGGGGCTCGCGATCGAGATCGCCGATGCGCTCGAGGCTGCGCATGCCGCCGGCATCGTTCACCGCGACATCAAGCCGGCAAATCTGTTCGTCACCATCCGCGGCCACGCGAAGATTCTCGATTTCGGGTTGGCCAAAGTTCGTTCCAGCGGCGGCAACGACGAGACCGCGCGGAATGTGACCGCGCTCGCCGGCTTGACGAGTCCGGGCAGTGCGCTCGGAACGATCGCGTACATGTCGCCCGAGCAGGTGCGCGCGCAGGACCTGGATGCGCGCACCGATCTCTTCTCGTTCGGCGTGGTGCTGTACGAAATGGCGACCGGCGCCAGACCGTTCCACGGCGACAGCCCGGGAATGATTTTCGACGGCGTTCTGAATCGCGCGCCCGAGACCGCGGGGCACCTGAATCCGGGTCTGCCGCGGGAATTGGAACGGATCATCGCCAAGTGTCTGGAAAAGGACCGCGCGCTACGCTATCAGCACGCCGCCGAGATTCGCGCCGATCTGCAGCGGCTGAAGCGCGATCTCGATTCAGGGCGTCTGCAGCCGCGCGCAAGACTCGACCCGTCTCCGGTGATCCCACGTCGCTGGCAGCTGTGGGGGGCGGCGTCGGCCGTGCTGCTGGTGGCCGTAGTCGCCGGCACGTCCTATTTTCAGCGCCCTCCGAAGCTGACCGACAAGGACACAATCGTGCTCGGCGAGTTCACGAACAAGACCGGCGATCCAGTGTTCGACGAAACGCTGCGACAAGGGCTTGCGGTACAGCTTCAGCAGTCGCCGTTCCTCAGCCTCGTCTCCGACGAACGGATCCGCAGAACGCTGCTATTGATGAACCAGCCGGCGGATGCGCGATTGACTCCCGACATGGCGCAGGGCGTGTGCGTCCGGACCGGCAGCGCCGACGTCATGGAGGGGTCGATCGCGACGCTCGGCAGTCAGTACGTGCTTGGCCTGCGCGCGAAGAATTGCACGACCGGCGACATCCTCGCCGACGAGCAGGCACAGGCGGCACGGAAAGAAGATGTCCTGAGCACACTCAGTCGGATTGCGACGCGTTTCCGAAGGCGAGTGGGAGAATCGCTCGCCACCATCGAGAAGCACTCGACGCCGCTCGAGGAGGCGACCACCCCGTCGCTTGAAGCGCTGAAGGCCTACAGCGCCGCCTCGAAAGCACTCATGTCAGCGGGCTGGGTAAGGGCCCAGCCGCTCTTCCAGCGTGCGATCGCGATCGATCCCGATTTCGCGATGGGCCATGCGCAGGTCGGGTTCGGCCACAGCGTGATGGGAGAATCGGCGGTGGCGCGGCCGAGCACGCTCAAGGCCTACCAGCTGCGCGATCGGGCCAGCGACGTCGAGCGCTTCTTCATCGACACACTGTACGACCGCGATTTCACCGGCAATCTGGATCGTGAGCAACGGACATTGGAATCGTGGGCCGAGAGCTACCCTCGTGATGCACGTCCTCACGGATTGGTGTCGGGTCTCGCCATGTCGAGCACCGGCAAGTACGAGTTGGCGATCGCTGAAGCCGACCAGGCCATCGCGCTGGATCCCGACCTGACCCCTGCGTATGGCAACAGAGCCTTTAATCAGCTCTGCCTGAGTCGCCTTGATGATGCGTTGCTGACGGTCCGTCGCGCGGCGGAGCGCAAGCTGGAATCCACCGAGTTGCTCTTGACACGGTATTTCGTCGCCTCCCTGAAGGGTGACGACGACGAACTGAGACGGACAGCGGCGGTGGCCAGGAAGAACCCCGGCGCGGAAGACATCATCTCGCACCTGGAAGCCCTCGCTCTGGCTCGCTTCGGCCACTTGCACGAGGCGAGACGGATGTCGGCGGTCCCCGTCGAGATCGCGCAGCGGTCCGGTCGGCGCGAACGGGCCGGCTTGTTCGAAGCGGCCACAGCCGTGTGGGAAGCGTTTTTCGGTAATGCGGCGGCGGCCAGGCAGCGCGCCACCCAGGCGCTCGAGCTCGGAAGGGGCCGCGAAGTGGACTACGCTGCGGCGTTCGCACTGGCCCTCTCAGGGAATCTGCCGCAGTCGCAGGTTCTCGCCGAGGATCTCGCACGCGAGTTCCCGGAGGATACGTTCGTTCAATTCATGTATCTGCCGACGCTTCGGGCCCTGTTCTCACTGAACAATGATGATCCGGCAGCAGCGATCCAAGCGCTGCAGCTCGCCTCGCGCTACGATCTCGCTCTTGGGGGCGTCGGCTTCACCGGACGGTTCGGCGGCTTGTACTCCATCTATGTTCGCGGAGTGGCGTATCTCGCGGCACGTCAACCCGCCGAAGCCGTCGGCGAGTTCCAGCGGATTCTCGACCATCGAAGCATCGTGCTCGTCGATCCCGTGGACGCCTTGGCGCGCCTGCAGCTGGCACGGGCGCTCGTACTCTCGGGCGATGCCGTGAAGGCGAAGAGCGCTTACAACGATCTCTTTACGCTGTGGACGAATGCCGACCCGGACATTCCGGTTCTCAAGCAAGCACGGTCGGAATACCTTAGGTTGCCATGATTGATTCCGTGCGTTCCAGCTCTGCAGCTGAACGAACCCATGTTCCCTGCATCGGCGCTGACGACCCGCAATTATCGGCCGGCGGCTATATTGGAAATGCCGGTAAATGATCTGCGTCGGCGTTTCGGTGCGCCGTGTTCCAGACATCCTCGAGCCGGATGAACACGGCGTCGAGCTTGGCCGGCTGCGCAGACACGCCAGCGGTTATCAGCCATGCCACACAAGCACTCGTGACCAGTCGCATCCTCAGTTCTTCAACCTGACGCGGCGGGGACGGCCCATCGTCCGACCGCCCAACCACAGACCGCGCCGAAGAGCACGCCCGTGCCGAGAATCGGCGCGTAGCTTTTGGTAATGATTGCGTCCGGCGCGCTGGTCAGCAGTCCTACCACGATGCCGGCCCAGATTGGCGACAACGGCAATCGCACGGTTGCGGCGAAGAACCCGAGTGCGAAGCGCGCGCAGAACGCGCCGAGAAGCGCTGCGGTCCGATCCTGAAACTGCAGTGGGAACATCAACAAGACATCCGCGACGCCAACGGTCACGCCGAGCAACGCCCCAAGCAACACTCGGTTCATGCCTCCGCCTTCCAGCGCTGTAACGAAGGGATTCGGCGCGTCAGCCTGCGGGCTCGCGACTCCGGGACGCCGACCTCGCGCAGCTTCGCTCGGACGCGCGCTTGCATCTGTTCGACCGTGAGATCTGGCAGAACGAACTTGCCAGCACGGTAGCAGTGGGAGCAGTACGACGGATCATCAGGCGATGCGATGTCCCGTCGCTTCGCGGTATCGAGCTGGAGCGGCATGCCACACGACTGACATACGGCAGCGGCGATGCGGCGGCGACGCGGTCCGGTCATTATTTGTAGTTGCAAGATTACACAGTATATGCAGAACATTGCAACTATGGACGGCGCCACGCGGGAAAAGATTTTTGGGGTACTGGTTCTCGTCCGCAAGCCCATTTCCGCCCGGGAACTGGTGGCGTTGTGCAGGCCGCTCGGCATTTCGGCCACTAACGTTAAGAGCCATCTGTCCCGCCTGGTGGCCGAAGATGCGCTGTTCCGGACGGGACCACGTCGGGGGCATCGCTACGCCATCTCGCCCCAACAGCAAGCGTTCGTCCATGCGATTTCAAGCCGCCTTGAACTGTTGCCGGCCGAACCTTGGGATGGACAGTGGTTGATGGTCGCGATGAAGCCTCAGACCCATCGCGCCGAACGTCTGCGGCTACGTAGCAGCTTGTGGTTTGACGGCTTTCGACCGTGCGGCCCGGACACCTATCTGCGCCCTGCCTGGCCGCGAGCCTGGGCAGTCGCCCGTGCAAAGGCTCTCGCGATTGCTGCGTCCGCGTGTGTGATGGGACCGCTGGTCGGTACGCTCCGCCTCGATCAGGTGCGCAAGCTGTATCGACTCACGCTCATCGACACGCAG
The DNA here is from genome assembly GCA_005880055.1 of Chloroflexota bacterium. Classification (GTDB taxonomy): domain Bacteria; phylum Chloroflexota; class Dehalococcoidia; order SM23-28-2; family RBG-16-64-32; genus VJS01. Next base: position 5,781 of record VBJS01000092.1, read on the forward strand.
GCTCGCCGACTCGCACGGCGGATTGAAACGATCGGCGATCGCGTCGGCGGCCCAGCCGATGCGTTCAGAGACCGTCTGATTGTCGGCGGCCTAGTCGTGGCGCTCGTCTCGCATGTGCCGAATCTCCCAAGCTTGGTTTGGGGAGACCTGACCGGTTTGCACGACCTGCACTCGGCGTACGTGCATTTCGAAGCTCGGGTAGTTGCGCCCGCGGAGACGTTCGTCGACGAGATCCTGTCCGACAGGCGTCGCCCGGAGCGGCCGTCGTCCCGCATGCGACAGCGCCGTGGCGTGAAGCGTCGCGCGGTAGTCCACGAACGCCCTGCTCGTTGACTGTGGGACCAGGTCACCGAGCAGTCTTGAGTGAAGGAATTGCGAGCCGCCGGAACATTAAATCGACATCGTCAACGGCCATCCGCATTTTCCCGTTGCCCCACCACATCAACAGTCCGAACAAACCGCCCCCGATGAATTGCGAGACCGCTTCGATGGGCGTCTCGTTCTCCTTCTCGGCCCATGTCCCTCTGACTTCCTCACGCACGAGATCGACGAGCATCTTCTGCAGCAGCTGCTGCACGACCGCACCGCTTCGTTTCCCGACCATGGCACGAAAGACGGTTCTGTGCTCGTTCGCATGAGTGAAGAGCTCGCGGC
>VBJS01000103.1:0-370 GCA_005880055.1 Chloroflexota bacterium
CAAGCTCGACCTGGTCCAGGGCGTTCTTCATGATCTGGTGTTCGGCGTCCGGGTCCCACTGCTCTCCATCGAAGGGCTTGGGCAGTTGGTGCTCGTAAAAGAGGCCGAATTTCATGGGAGACCTCGCTTTTCTCTCGCAGGGGACTTAACGTGAACGTTAGATTAGGCTAAAATATCGCACTAACGGGATGGCCCGTCAACTGACTGACCGTCCGGTATGTAAAGCCGCTGTCCCGGCCGGCGAGACCGAGGCGGCGCGGAAGGAGCCCGCGATGGCTACAGGCCTCAAGGAACGTCGACTGGGAAACGCAGTGGCGAAGCGCGAACCTCCCTACCGCAGCGTTATGGAGCTTTCAGAAGAGGAGCGCAA
>VBJS01000103.1:399-7433 GCA_005880055.1 Chloroflexota bacterium
GACCGCCGCTTCTTGGCGCCGCTGATCATGTCCATACTCAGTGCTGAGTTTCGCGGAATCGACTTCTTCGGGCGCTTCACCGTCGAGACGCAGGAGCAGTACGTTCCCTGGCACATGACCCTCGGCTTTGCTCGTCAGACCTTCGACGAGTCGCGCCACACCCTGCTCAACATGAAACTGCTGGAGCACCTTGGCTCTCACCTAGGCGAATACCCGGACATCATCCTCGGCCCGCAGCGCGGTGGCGAAATCCCGGAGGAGGAGCTTGATCCGGCCATCCTGCTCGCCCGCATCAACGTGGCGCTGGAGGGGTTCGCGCTCACCACGTTCGAGGAGATACGAGCGCTGGCGCGGGACCTGGGAGAAGAGCTGATTGAGCACTGCCACGACTACAACATGGCCGACGAAGTGACGCATGTGGCGCTGGGCGACTACTGGCTGGAGCGGCTCTCGCAGGAGCAGCCGTGGCGGAAGGACCGTGCCCGCGCCGCCCAGGAAGAGTTCGAAAAGATGCTGTCAATGGTGCGTGAGATGGCAGCCAACTTCGTCGGCGCCACCGCTGGTGGCAGCAACCAAAACGGAGGAACACCGGGGTAGGGGCAGGTTTCAAACCTGCCCGCTATAGTCGCTGTCCGTAACCGCCTGAAGCCATGGCCTACGTAATCGACCAGGACCGCTGCATCAACTGCTGGTGGTGCCGGCGTGCCTGCCCTACCGACACCATCCACTATTTCGACCAGCCCAACCGCAAGCACTGGATTGACCCCGAAGGCTGCATCGATTGCGACATCTGCGCACAGGTCTGCCCGATGGACTGCATCGATCATCACCCGGAGATTACGCCGCCGCCTGAGAAGCTGGAGGCGGCCAAGGCCCGGGCGCGCGCCTGGGCCGGCGACCGCCGCCGTTTGAAGCTTGCGGTGCGCGGATATGCCGAGGCGCAGGTGCTCCGCATCGCCGGAAATGGGAAAAGGGAAAACGGAAATGGCGCGGATTAGGCGTCCCATTGCGCATTTCTTGTTTCGCACATCACGCGGAACGCGATGGAACTAGCCCTGGATCTGCGGCAGGTGGGCGGGGCCTTCGCCGTTGAAGAGAGTGCCCGCCGCATCATCTGCCCGGCTGGGTGATGACGATGGCCGCCCCCAAGCTGAAGATCGCGCTCGCACAGCATGCCTACGAGTGCTCGCTCCACGCCGATGCCCTAGGCCGCCGGCTACCCGAACTGCGGGTACGGGAGAACGTCGATATGTCGGTGCCGCCGACTCTGCGCGTCGCCGACGTCCGGCGCGCGCCGAATGAAGTGTTCGCGCGGTTCGTCTCCGAGATGCAGGACCAAGAGGATGAGCTGCTGCGCCTGACCGGCCTCTACCGCGTGCTGAAGCCGCATCTCGCCGTGTATTATCGCCATCACATGGCGCTCACTGACCAGGTATGCGACTCCCCGACCGTGCGCATGCTCAAGTTCATCCTGATCGACGAAGAGGAGCACATCCGGTGGGGCCAGGCGATCTACGAGGAGATGGCAGACATCCCGCCCAAGCGCCGGCATGCGCTGGAGTGGCAGATGCACCTTGAGGAGCTCCTGGCTGAAAGCGGCGGCGTCACCGGCGGTCGCTAACACACCTTCGCAAGCTTTCGTACAGATAGAGCCCGGATAGTATATGCCCGGAACCCCCCGCCTCTACTCTGACCTCGCCTCCTGGTTTCACCTGCTGACGGCGCCGGAAGAATACGCGGAGGAGGCGGAGTTCCACCGGCGCACCCTGGTAGACGCCGTGGAACCGCCTCCGTGCACGGTCCTGGAGCTAGGGAGCGGCGGCGGCAATAACGCCTCGCACCTGAAGGCGCACTTCCAGATGACCCTCGTGGACATCTCGCCTGAGATGCTTGAGTTAAGCCGGACGATCAATTCGGAGCTCGAGCACATCGTGGGCGACATGCGGACGGTCCGGCTCGGGCGCCAGTTCGATGCGGTCTTCGTCCACGATGCCGTCGTCTACATGACGACTGAGGGCGACCTGCGCGCGGCCATCGAGACGGCGTTTGCGCACTGCCGGCCGGGCGGCGCAGCGCTCTTCGCGCCCGATCACATCCGCGAGAAGTTTAGCTCCAGCACCGACCACGGCGGCCACGACGGCGCCGGCGGCCGCGCGCTCCGCTACCTCGAGTGGACGTACGACCCGGACCCCGAGGACAGCACATACACGGTGGACTTTGCGTATCTGCTGCGCGAGGCGGACGGGACTGTGCGCGTGGAGCAGGACCGCCACGTCGAGGGGTTATTCTCGCGCCGTACGTGGCTCCGTCTGCTCGATGAGGCTGGATTCGAAGCGCAGGCGCTGCTCTTCGAGCACTCGGAGGAAGAGCCGGGCTCGATGGAGGTGTTCCTAGCGAAGCGCCCGGCATAGCGCGGGTTCGGCCAACCGTGATCCCGGTTGAGGAGCGATTGCGGGCGCGCTTCCCTGCCCACCAACCCGCCCCACGAAGGGCGCCCCTACGGCGTCCTGCTGTGCTCGAAGTCGGAGCCTTCGCGGGCGTAGCATTTCGCTTACCAGTTGCGATCTGCCATCCCGGCCGTGTCGTGAACGCCGTTCCTGCGCTGCTTGCGGTGGATGCTACGCCCCTACGGTGGATTTGCGACTGTTCCCGGTGGCTATACTGAAGGCATGGCCGAGCCCACGGACTCGCAGCTCATCTCTGATTACTTGGTAGACCTTTACGGCGCCGACCCGTTCGCCCACGTTCGCGTGGCGTCCAACGCGCACCGTGTCGAACACGCAGCTTCTCTTGGCAGGGGAGGGGAGCAGACCTGCGGCGTCTACCCATCCGATGCCCCGAAGATGCGCCTGTTGGCCACAGTCTTGCGGGCGACGGGGGCGCAACGCATCCTGGAGATCGGCTGCGGGCTGGGGTACTCGGCGCTCTGGCTGGCCGAGGCCGCCGGACCGCGAGCGTCAATCGAGACGATCGACCGCTTCCCGGATCACATCGAACTCGCTATGCGCGAGACTGAGGATCTCGGCTTCGCCGGGCGCATCGAATTTCATCAGGGTGAAGCGCAAGAGATTCTACTGAGGCTTTCTGGCCCCTACGATCTAATCCACGATGACGGCTGGTTCGCCGAGGAGCCACCTTACTTCCAGCGGATGGTGGACCTGCTGCGGCCCGGCGGGCTGCTGGTGATGTCCAACTGGTTCCTGCTAGGGCACGCGACTACGGACAAGCCGGAAGTGGACTGGTCGCAGTTCGCGGGGCCGGACTGGGCGACAAACGTGAAGGCCTACGCCCGGCGTCTCACCTCGCATCCGCAGCTCCACGTCTCGTTCATCATGCAGCCGGCCTGGCTGGCGCTTGCCTGCAAGCTCCACCAGTGACCGGCCCCTCGCCGACAACGCTGATCGTTGAGACAACAGCCGATGAAGAGCCGCCGGACTTCCTGGGCGATACGTCTGACATCGTGTACTTCATCTCTTTCGCGCACGCAGAGCGCTACGGGACCGACCATCCGCTGGCGAAGGCGGCCGCCATCCTCAAGCGCCAGTTGCACGTAAACCTCTCGCCGCTGCTGAACTTCGCGGACGCCCGGACGGAGAACGAGGAAGAGGAGCGGCTGCTGGAGCGCCTCTGGCAAGACGCTGGGCCTCTGGCAGAAGCGGCGCGGACTGCGGCAGAAGCGATCGAGGGGACGCTGGAGCTGCGGGAGTTGACCTCCGCATTCCCTGAGCTTCCGCAACGCCTGCGGGAGCTGGCGGATATCGCTTACTGGGCGGCGGAGCGCGGCGCCAGGGTGCGCCTGACCTACGTCATCTAGGAAGCGGCGCCAGTTCGACGGCGGTACGCTGTGGGCGGGTCATTTTCGGAGGCAGCCGGCTTTGCTGCAGATCGATGGACAGGACGGGAACGCACGGACAGTCGGTTAAGGGTGGATGACTCGCCCCTACGCAACGGATTTGTCGGGGAGAGAAGACGTGTCCTGGAATTTGCGAGCGGTCGCGGTCGAGGCTCAGGATGAGATGTACAATTGGCGCCGGCGAATGTAGTCCTCCACCGCGGGCGGGACCAGGTAGCGGATCGGGCGGCCGTCGCGGACTCGCTCCCGCACCGCCGTCGCGCTGACGCCGATTATCGGCATACCCCTTAGCAATGTGATTCTGCCCGTCTCATGCGGCGACGGCCGCCCGGGGCGGGGGGCGGCTACGATCTCCGCCAGCTCGGCTATGCGCTCCGGCTCCTTCCAGTTCGGCATGTCTTCCAGGGCATCCTCGCCGACGATGAAGAAGATCTGAGCCGGGAGGCTGCGGGCCTTGATCTCGCTGAGAGTCTCCACGGTGTAGGACGGGCCTTCCCGCTCCACCTCGATGGTGCAGACCTCAAACGCCGGGTTGTCTGAGACAGCGAATTCGAGCATCGCCAGGCGGTCGGCTGCGGTCGCGATATCGCGGCCCGCCTTGCGCCACGGTTGCCCGGCCGGGACAAAGAGCAGGCGGTCCAGCGCAAGCTCCTCTCGCGCGGCCTCGGCAAGGATGAGATGCCCAATGTGGACCGGGTCGAAAGTTCCGCCAAGCACGCCCAGCCGCAAGCCGGCTGAGTCTAAGCCTGCCACTCCACCTCCACGTCACCCAGGCGCACGCGGTCGCCGGGTTTCGCGCCTGCGCGCCTGAGCGCGGTGGTCACACCCCAGCGGCCGAAGCGGCGCCAGAGTTCGGCCCGGCCTTCGTCCTGATCCACCGGCATCATCTCGGCGAAGGCCACAACCCGATCGCCCTCGATTCTGTAGGCGCCGTCCTCACGACTGACCCTGATGGCAGGGCTTAGCGGCTCCGGGCGCAAGACGCCAGGCGCCGGCGGAACGGCGGCTTCCTTCTCCCCGGCCAGCCTTTCTCTTATCCGTTCTACCAGCGCGCTCACACCCTCGCCCGTGGCCGCCGAAATTGCGGCCGGTTGGCCGTACTTTTCGGCAAACTCCGCCTCCAGTGCCTCGAGCCGCGCCCGGACTTTCGGGAGGTCGATCTTGTTCAGCACAATGATCTGCTCCCGCCTCGATAGTTGCTCGCTGTACCGGCGCAGCTCTTCATTCACCGTCCGCACATCTCCGGCCGGCTGGGCGCTGCTGCCATCGACCAGGTGAACGATGAGGCGGGTTCGCTCGATATGGCGGAGGAAGTCGAGGCCGAGGCCGGCGCCGGCATGCGCCCCCTCGATCAGGCCAGGAATATCTGCAACGACGAACTGGTGCCAGCCGGACTCGACGATCCCCAGCACGGGCTCGATCGTGGTAAACGGATAATCAGCGACCTTTGGCCGTGCGGCTGAGATGGCGCGCAGGAGGGTGGATTTGCCGGCGTTGGGGAGCCCGACAAGGCCGACATCGGCGAGGAGCTTTAAGTCCAGCCGAAGCCGCACTTCCTCGCCTGACCGGCCCTTCTGCGCGATCCTGGGGGCCCTGTTGGTGGATGTGGCGAAGCGCGCGTTTCCCCAGCCGCCCATGCCGCCGCGGGCAACGACCAACTGTTCTCCCGGTTTCGCCAGGTCCTTCAGCAGCGTCACCGAGCCATCCCGCTGGCCCAGCGAGACCTGCGTTCCGACCGGTACTTGGATGGTGAGCGACTCTCCGCGCCGGCCGTGCTTGTTTGATCCCTGGCCGTGATGTCCACGTTCCGCGCGATGGATCCGTCTCCGGCCAATCTCCTTGAGCGTGCGAACCGACTCGTCCGCCAGGAGGGCCACGTTCCCTCCATCGCCTCCATCGCCTCCATCCGGACCACCGCGGGGAACGAATTTCTCCCTGCGAAAGCTAACGATGCCGTTGCCGCCGCTCCCGGCGATTGCGACAATCTCCACGCGGTCAATCATTACGAACTCATTATAGGAACTACCATTTCATATATAAAGAATTATCGTCGTAGTCATAGTCGGGGCGTGGGAACTGTTGGCAGCGAGAAGCAGCCGGCAGGGGATAGATCTGTGGAGGCGGGGGTGGACGGGCGTGGACGAGTGTTGACCGCGCAGCGCCTGAGTGCGCCTGCCTCGCTAAGCGACGGGGAGATGAATCCTGGGCCGCTTACAAGCGGCCCAGTTGCGGATACTGTTGAAGAGGAGTGGAGAATTAGGAGGATGCCAGGGCGCGAACCTCGCTCAGTTGCACGCCTACTCTTGGGTCGCGCAGTAGGCCCTTGGCGATCTTTTGCACGCCGTGAATAACGGTGGAGTGATCGCGGTGGCCCAAGAGCAGGCCAACCTGTTTGAGCGCCAGCTCGCCGTCCTCCCGCAGCAGGTACATCGCAAAATGCCGCGCTTCGGCGATGGGTTTGGCGCGGCTCTTCCCTGCCAGGGCTGCGATGGCGATGTTGAAATAGGTGGATACGGCCTGCAAAAGCACCTGCGGATCGGCGGGGCCAGCCACGGTTGGTGTGAGGGCGGCCAGCGCGCGCGCGGCAGTATCCAGGGTGATGTGCACCTGAGATAACCGAGCGAACGCTACCACACGATTCAGTGAACCCTCCAACTCGCGGATGTTTTCGCGCGCTCGGTCCGCCAGGAACCGCGCGACGTCCACGGGAAGGTCCACGCGCTGCTCCGCGGCCTTGCGCTTCAAGATCGCGAGGCGCGTCTCGCTGTCCGGCGGTTGCAGGTCGGCTACGAGACCCCACTGGAAGCGCGAGCAGAGCCGACCCTCCATGCCGGGGATGGCGCTGGGCGCGCGGTCGCTGGCCACGACGAGCTGGCAGCCGTCCGAATGGAGATCGTTGAAGGTATAGAAGAACTCTTCCTGGGTGCGACCCTTGCTGGCGAGGAACTGGACATCGTCCACAAGGAGCAGGCGAACGGAGCGATAGCGGCGGCGGAACTCGTCGGCGCGCCCCTGGGCGATGGCTGTTACGAAGTCGTTGGTGAACTGTTCGGCTGTAATGTACAGCGCATTGTGCGAGGTTTCGAACGCGCGCTGGGCCACAGCCTGGAGAAGGTGTGTCTTTCCCAGCCCCGGAGAGCCGTAGACGAAGAGAGGATTGTAGTCAGAGCCGGGACGGTCG
>VBJS01000103.1:7577-15758 GCA_005880055.1 Chloroflexota bacterium
ATGCCGGCCGCCTTACCGCTACCGTTCCCGGAATTGTGGCTGTCGCCATAGCCGTTGTTGTTGCCATTGCCGTTACCGTTCCGCCCGATGATCTCGAACGAGACGTCCATCGGCTGCCCGATGATCCCACCCACAGTCTGCGATACCAGGCTGCGCATGCGGGTGGCCAGCCACTCCTTCACGAACTCGGTGGGCACACCGACGACGAACTGTCCGTCGCCAAATCGAAGCCCCTTGGTGTCCTTCAACCAGGTGTCGTAGTTGGGCCTGGTTACGTGGATCTGGAGCTGCCCAAGGGTAGCATCCCAGATACGCTCAGCGGTTGGATCCCCCATGAAAACCTCCGGGCAAAAGAGTTTTTGTCGGAGCGGATGGGCGGAACGTTACCAGCGCCCAAGCAAGGTCGTCAACACCCTTATGTAATGTTTAGGCGCGAAGTTAACCGCCTTTTCGAACGCCCAAAGAAACCGGGCCCTGGGCGCTGTTTGCTGCCGTTTGAACGCGTGCTTATAATGACCACGCCGTTCCGCCGGAGGTGAGTTTTCGGTGCTTTTGGCGATGGATGTGGGGAATACTACCGTTACCCTGGGCGTGTTTGAAGGCGCATCCCTGCGCGCTACCTGGCGATTCGCAACAGATGTGGGGAGGTTCGCCGATGAATACGGCGTTCTGATGCTTTCGCTGCTACGGCAGAAAGAACTCTCCGCTGAAGACATAGGTGAAGCCGTCCTCGCCTGCGTGGTCCCGGACCTGGAACCGACGTTTGTAGAGGTTTGCCACCGGTATTTCGGCGTGAAGCCGCTGGCGGTGAGCGCGGGCGTCAAGACGGGCCTACGCATCTTGTACGATACTCCGCGAGATGTGGGTGCAGACCGCGTGGCGGACGCGGTGGCGGCGAGCCAGATATACGGGCCGCCCTTGATCGTTGTTGACCTTGGCACAGGGACGGTGTTCGACGCTATTAACCGGGAGGGCGAATACGCTGGCGGCGCCATAGCTCCGGGCATCGGCATCGCTTCGGAGGCGCTTTTCCGCCGCGCCGCAAAGCTATACCGGGTGGAGCTGACGCGGCCGCGCGCTGCGATCGGCCGCAACACCATCGCCGCTATGCAGTCCGGTATCATATTCGGGTACGTAGGCCTGATCGAGGGCATTGTTGGGCGAATGAAAGCTGAACTGGGCGAGGACGCAAAGGTTATAGGTACCGGAGGGTACGCCGCGATTATCGCGCGCGAGACGTCCATCATCGATTCTGTGAACCCGGACCTGACTCTTCAGGGCTTGCGAATTATTCACGATCTGAATCGAACCTAGGCGAAGATGTACAACCTCGGCGGGCGCAGCATCGTCCTCGGTGTGACAGGCAGCATCGCCGCGTATAAGGCGGTGGACCTGGCGAGCAAGCTCACGCAGGCAGGCGCGCAGGTAAGCGTAGTGATGACGGCGGAGGCACGTCGGTTCGTCGCTCCACTGACGTTTCAGGGAGTGACCGGCCGTCGTGCGTACTCGGACATGTGGGATGAAACCGCTGGTACCGGCGAATTGCACGTGACCCTCGCCCGTGCCGCCGAGCTTATGGTGATCGCCCCGGCCACCGCCACCGTGATTGCCCGGCTGGCGCTGGGGATCGCTGAAGAGCTGGTGAGCCTGACGGCCTTGGCCACGAAGGCACCGATCCTCGTATGCCCGGCCATGGACTCTCAGATGTGGGAGCACGCGGCCACGCAGGAGCACATCGAGACGCTCCGGAGGCGCGGCGTGCATCTGATCGGGCCGGAAGAAGGGCGGCTGGCCTCCGGTCACAGCGGCGCCGGGCGCTTTTCCGAGGTTGAAAAGGTTATCGGAGGTATTAGACAGGTTCTCGGTATAGGCGGAGACTTAGCGGGTAAAAAAATCGTTGTCAGCGCCGGCGGCACACAGGAACCATTCGATCCCGTCCGTTTTATCGGCAATCATTCTTCCGGGAAAATGGGTTTCGCCCTGGCCGAAGCGGCCCGGGACAGGGGCGCCCAGGTGGTCCTAGTGGCCGGGCCAGCGGCTCTGCAGGACCCTTACGGCGTGTCTGTCCTGCGGGTGCGGCGGGCTGCAGAAATGCGCGATGCGATCCTCGAGCAGTGCGCCGATGCGGACGCCCTTGTAATGGCGGCAGCCGTCGCCGACTATCAGCCGGCGGAGGCGCTGGGCCAGAAACTGAAGCGGCACGACCAGGACACCCTGGCGCTCTCGCTCGTCCGGACGCCGGATATTCTGGCGGAGGTGGGGACCAGTTGAAAAGGAACGCGCAGAAGAAACTCCAGGCAAAGGGGTTGGACGTGATCGCCGCCAACGATATAACCGCCGCTGATGCCGGGTTCGACGCGGACAACAATCGGATTCTGCTTCTGCGGCGTGACGGCAGTGAAGAAGAGCTACCCCTGATGACGAAATACGAGGCGGCGTGGCGTATACTTGACGAGGTGGTCCGCCTGAAAGGAACGCATCGATGACCAATAACACCTCGGGCGGAAACGCCGGCAAGGAGATCGTAGTGCCTGATCGCTTCACGCTGGAAAAGTTCGCGGGTCACCCGTTCTACCAGGAGGTGAACCGGCGTCTGGTCGCCCTCACCAACCTCCACCCCGGTCAGCGGGTGGTTGACCTGGGGGCCGGGACCGGCGCGGTTACCCGGCTGCTGGTGGAGAAAGTGTCTTCCCGGCCGGAGGCGGAAGTGATAGCCGTGGAGCCATCGGCCACGGCGCTGGAGGTGGCGCGGCGCAACCTGGAGAACTTCGGAGACGCGGTGGTCCGCTTCGTGCAGGGCGGCGCCGAGAAGCTTTCGCAGCTAGTCAAGAAGCCGGTGGATGCTATCTTCTTCTGCAACGCCATCCATCTCGTTCACGAAAAGCAGGACGTGCTCCAGCAGATCAAGAGCACCCTGCGCGAAGACGGCACCTTCTCGTTTAACACATCCTTCTATCTGGGCGCCGAGCCCCCGGAGGCGGAGCAGTTTTACCGCCGCTGGATGATGCGCGCCCTCCGCGTGCTAAAAACGGAGTACGGGATGAGCCCGGACCGCACGCGGGCGGAAGCGCGCATGCGCCTAACGGCAGACGATTATCGGTGTCTGCTCGAGGACAACGGGTTCCGGATCTGCAAGCAAGAGGTTATGACCGTGGAGATGCCGCTCGGCGGCTTTGAGGACATCAGCGAGTACAGCCTCTGGATTGAAGGCGTGCTACCCGGCGTGCCACTGGAGGCCGGCCGGGACTCTCTCATCGAGGGCGCCAGGCAGGCGTTCCGAGAGCTCGGCCTTAAGACGTCGCCCCGCAACTGGCTCCTGGTAGTGGCAAGCCGAGCCTGACGTTCCAACAACCAGCAATCACTAAGGAAGAGGAGGTCGCCCATGGAGGAGATCAGCCGCTCCAATGAGAGCATCGTCAACCAGATCCTGGACCGCGTCCGCAGCTCAGCCCGCGTAGACCTGGTATACGGTGAGTCGCGCGAGATGCACGGCAAGACGATCATTCCGGTCGCGCTGGTGGCTTACATCTTCGGCGGCGGCAGCGGCAGCGGCCTGGGGCCCGGCCACAACGGCGGCACTGAGACGGCGATGGGTGGCGGCGGCGGCGGCGGCGGCACCGTGCGCGTGCAGCCGGTGGGCGTGCTGGAGGTGACAGACTACGAGACGCGCCTGGTGCCCATCTTCGACTGGACGCGCATTGTGACGGCCTCGATCACGGCCGTTGGCATCTGGATGGCGCTGCGCACCGTCTTTCGCCGGCGGCGCTAGCCCCCCGTTCGGCGCGGGTCAGGCATTTCCGCCTGATGCGCTTGCTCCATACGCAAGGGTCCTTCTCGTGGCGAGCAAGCTATGTCGACTGTAGAAACCGTTCTCGGGCCGCTTGACGCTGACGCCCTCGGTTTCACGTTGAGCCACGAGCACGTCCTCGTTGCGATGGGCGAGGACAACCACCACTACCCCTGGCTATTCAATTGGGAGCAGACCAGGAACAACGTCGTGCGTGAGCTGCGCGAAGCTAAGCTCGGCGGCGTCGACACCATCATCGATCTCACCACGCCGGACCTCGGACGAGATGTAGAGTTCGTGCGCGATGTGGCGATCGCCTCGGGCGTGAATGTCATCGTGGCAACCGGTATCTGGCGCGACGTGCCGAGATCATTCTGGGAGCGTAGTCTCGACCGCACTGCCGACATTTTCGTCCGCGAGATCGAGGTTGGCATTGGGGATACGGGCGTCAAGGCCGGCGTCATCAAGGTCGCCAATGACGCAGAGGGAGTCACCCCCGAGGCGGAACGAGTTCTTAGAGGCGCTGCACGCGCCCTGAAGCGCACCGGCTGTCCGATCAGCACCCACCAATGGGCGCCTGCCGAGGTGGGGCGCCGCCAGGTAGAGATCTTCCGCGATGAGGGTGCGCCCATGGACCGGATCTGCATCGGCCACAGCGCAGACACGAGGGATGTTGCCTACCTCGAATCGCTATTGCAGGCGGGGGTCTACCTGTCCATGGACCGCTACCCCGGTGCGGAGGGCCGCCCCGATTGGCGCCAGCGCAACGAGATAGTCAAGGCACTCATCGCCCGCGGCTGGGCGCAGCGGCTGATGCTCGGCCATGACTACGCCCCTGCGCCTGCGTCAGCGCGGCACCGGGGCGATGCGACTGCATCCGGCACTACACGGTACCTTTTCTTGTCAACGGTGGCCCTGCCAGCCCTGCGCCGGGACGGGGTCAGTGAAGAGACCATCGGCCTCATGATGCGCGAAGTGCCGCGACGATTTCTGACCGGCGCCCTTCCGTAACACTTCCTTCCCCAATACCGTCGTGCGGCGCGGTATTATAGAAGCGGAGGTTGATGGTGATGCGGACGTCTCGCCTGGTTCGAACACTGGCGGTTGCCGGCGTTGTGGTCGCGCTTGCGGCCGGCGGTATCGCCGCTTTTGCGGCGACACGCGATAGCGGCACCGGAACACAGCCGGCGGTCGCGCAGGACCAGCAGCAAGGGAAAGCCTGGCTCGGCGTTTCGGTGGAGCCGTCTGATAACCCGGCCGGTCTCGCGGCACGACGGATCGTAGATAAGAGCCCGGCGGCGGATGCGGGGGTACAGCAGGGGGACGTGATAACGGCAATAGACGGCGCGTCGGTGAAGACGGTCGATGACCTGACCGGCGCGATCGGCAAGAAGTCGCCCGGCGATAAAGTTACGCTTGCGCTGGTCAAGAACGGAGCGCACGACCCGAATGGCAGCACTGCCAGCGTTGATGTGACGCTGGGCGAGCGGCCGCAGAAGCGGGACCTTGGCAGCCTGGGAGATAAGTTCAGCCAGTACTTCGACCGCTTCCTGGGCGGTCAGTTCCGCTACCTGGACGACAACGGCAACACGGTGACGATCGAGGCGTTCGCGGGTACCGTCAAGAGCAAAACGGACAGCGAGCTGACGCTCACCCTCAACGGTAACCAGGGCGACAAGACGTTCTCGATTCCGAGCGGCGTGACGGTCCCCGACAGCCTGGGCCAAGGTGACAGGGCGGTCGTCGTGACGCAGAACGACCAGGTGAAGTACGTGTTCGGCGGCGACTCCCCGTTCTTACCGGGCTTCGGCCACGGTGGCTTCAAGCTGCCGTTCGGCGATGGCTCGGACTTTCCCTTCCCGCCGCATCTCAAGCCGACGCAGAAGGCGAACGCGACGCCCGAGGCGTGATTTGCTGCCCGTCCATACCGGACGCAAAGCCCGTAGCCCGTAGGGGTCGAGCAACTGACGCACTCGCGTCCAGCCGCCGAATTGGGCGGACGATATGGCGGCGACCTGCGGACGCAGTTGCTCAACGACTGCAACGCACGCGTAAACAACAACGCACGCGTAAACAATCGGCCCACGACGGTATAATTTCCGGCAGCATGCCGGATCAACGGTCTATCACCGCCACGCTCCTCATTACCTGCCGCGACCAGAAAGGGTTGGTCGCCAGCGTATCCGAGTTCCTTTACCGTCACGACGGCAACATCATCCACGCCGACCAGCACACAGACGCCGCTGCTTCGATGACGCCCGGGCAGGAGGAGGGGGTCTTCGTGCAGCGGGTGGAATGGGAGCTGGACGGCTTCGCCCTGACGCCAGAGGAGATTGCGCCCGCCTTTCAGCCGATTGCGGAGCGGTTTGGGATGCGCTGGAGCCTGCGCTTCTCCGACTACACGCCGCGGCTGGCGCTGTTCGTCTCCAAGCTCCCTCACTGCCTGTACGACCTCCTCGCCCGCTGGCGCATGGGTGAATTCCGTGCCGATATTCCGCTCATCATCAGCAACCACGAGGACCACCAGCCGATAGCGGACAGCTTCGGGGTCTCCTACTATTGCTTCGAGATCGAGCACGAGACCAAAGAGATCCAGGAACAGAAAATCGTCCGGCTGTTAGAGGAGCACGCCGTCGATGTCATCGTGCTCGCCCGTTATATGCAGGTCCTGGGTGAGGCGTTCGTAGCCCGCTACCCGGGGCGCATCATCAACATCCACCACTCTTTCTTGCCCGCTTTCGCCGGCGCCCGGCCCTACCACCACGCGCACGAGCGCGGCGTGAAGCTGATCGGCGCGACAGCGCATTACGTGACGACGGAGCTGGACCAGGGCCCGATCATCGCGCAGGACGTGGTGCAGGTGAGCCACCGGGATTCGGTGCCGGACCTGGTGCGGAAGGGGCGCGACCTCGAGAAACTCGTGCTCGCCCGCGCGCTGGACCTGCACTTGCGCAACCGCGTGGTGGTCTACGGCAACAAGACGGTGGTGTTTGACTAGAGGTGCGACAGGCTCAGCCGGAAATTGGCTTCCAGCGGCGACGGCCGCCGTCCCGGCGCACGATAAGCCCGACGCCCGGCGACGGGAAGTGGCACTGGAGCACCGTTGTGCCTTCCCGCTCCACCTGATCGAGCAGCCGCTTGCGGGTAGCAGCAGCTGCCTCTGCATCCATGTCAAAGGAGAAGCGCCAATCCGGCTCGCTTACCTGCGCCGCGTGGACGATGGCGTCTCCTAGGATCAGCGCCTGAGCGCCTTCGCTCGCGATAGCCACGCAGATGTGGCCGGGAGTGTGACCCGGTGAGGGGCGGATCATGATCTCGTCAGATATGCGAGCTTCGCCGCTGACCAAGTCCAGCAGGCCGAGCTTTTGTAACGGCGTTATGGTCTTGTCTACAAACTCGAACCCTAGAGCCCGCTGGACGTTGGGGTTTTGGAACGTATCCCAATCGGCCTGGTGGGCCACGTAGCGAGCCTTCGGGAAGACCGGCTTGGCGCTTGCGGTCAGGTTCCAGCCGACGTGGTCTGGGTGCAGGTGCGTCAGCAGGACGGTATCGATCGACTCCGGTGCGACGCCGGCCGCGGCGAGCGAGTCCGGCAGGTGGCCGCGCAGTTCGCCGAAGAAGGGCGGCGGCGCCGGGCCGAGGCCGGTGTCTACGAGGACCGTCCGCTCGGGCGTACGGATCAGATACGAGCCGATGTGCACTTGCCAGGTATCCGCGTCCACGAACGTGTCCGGGAAGGCCTCCCGGTAGGGCGCCCACTGCTCCGGCGTCACCTCGGGGAATAGATGGCTGATCTTGACCGGGAAGGGCCCGGTCACGTCCGTGAACGCGGATACCTGAACGCGGCCAAGGGTCAGAGCGGTGTCCATGAGCTGCCTCCAGCGTGCGTAGTGCGGCCTATCCTGCGGCAGGATACGCTTCCTGTCAACTGGCCGAGGGCAGGCGAGTTTCGGCGCCGCGAGCGGTCCTGGATGCGGGCGTTATCCAGTGCGGAGGCTCTGCAGGTGGCCTCGGACGTGATCGATCAGGACGCCGCCTTCAATCAGCTGCTGCGCAGTAACCGAGGCGCCGCCGGCGAGGGGCAGGGAGGCGGTGCGGTCCAACTGCTCGTCGCTCAGCGAGCGGACGTAGGCGCCTGTCGAGACGGCGCCCTCGCGCAGCTCTCGGAGGACGTCCGCTTTGGTCGCCGAGCTGTTCTTATCGGCGCGGCTGTCGTTCATGCCGTTGATGTCGTCCCAGGAGTACGGGGGCATCGGCTTGCCCTCTGCGGAGGCGGTGATGTACTGCATCTCGAGGGGGAATTGTCCGGAGACGTGCTGCGCGACGCCGGCGATCGTCCAGCCCTCGGGGCCGCCCTTAGCCGCCCACTTATCGTCCGGTACCTTCTCGATGGT
>VBJS01000104.1 GCA_005880055.1 Chloroflexota bacterium
TCTCCGCTCGCCCCTTTAGCAAGCAGGAGGGCAGCAACTTCCGTGCCACGCATCCGCGCTGAAATCCTCTCCATCGGCACCGAGCTCTTGCTCGGTCAGATAGTCGACACCAATGCGGCCTACCTGGCTCGCCGCCTCGCCGCGCTCGGCATCGACCTGTTCCATATCTCTGAGGTCGGCGACAACTTGCGTCGCGCGACCGCGGCCGTCGGGGTCGCGCTCTCGCGCGCCGATCTGCTCGTGTGCACCGGCGGTCTCGGACCGACAGAGGATGACCTGACGCGTGAGGCCATCGCCGCGGCGCTGCAGCAGGTGCCAGCCGTCGATCCAGCGCTCGAGGCGGAGCTGCGCCAGTGGTTCGCAGGTCGGGGCTTGTCCATGCCGGAACGCAATGTCAAACAGGCCTGGCTGATCCCCTCGGCGCGCGCGATCCCGAATCCGCTCGGCACCGCGCCGGGCTGGTGGGTTCACGACAGCGGCAAGGAGATCGTGGCCATGCCGGGCGTGCCGCGGGAGATGACATCGATGTGGGAGGGCCGCGTCGAGCCAGAGCTGGCGGCGCGCGGCACGCCGCTGGTGGTGCGCACGCTGAAGGTGCTCGGCATCGGCGAGTCGGCGGTGGAAGAGCTGCTTGCGGAGCTGGTGCGCGCGGACTTCCCTACCGTCGCGACGTACGCCAAGAACGACGGCGTGCACGTGCGCATCGCGGCGAAGTCGGAGGATCGCGGGCAGGCCGCTGAAGCCGTCGCTCGGGTCGAGCGCGTCGCGCGTGAACGCCTGGGCGATCACATCTGGGGCGTCGACGATGACGTGCTGCTCGACGTCATCGCCGCGCAGCTTCGTCGTCGCGGCTGGACACTCGCGATCCGTGAGACGGCCTCCGGCGGCTTGGTGTCGGCGGCGCTCTGCGCGCGTGGCGTTCCGGAGTGGTTCGCCGGCGGCGTGATCGGCCCGCTCGATCCGCCGAGCGCAGATGTCAGGCTCGATGTGAGCGGCACTGATGGCGCAATCGAGATCCTGGCTCGCGGACCGAACGGCGAGAGAACAGCGCGCGCCGTCGCCAGTTCTTTAGCCGAAGCGCAACGACGTGCGGTCATCACTTCGCTTGATGCGCTGCGACGACTCTTGTCCGATTAGCGACACGACGATCGCGCAGCCGGCGCACCTTCGTATACGCCGTTTGATGTAGCGGTTACGACCTGTTGTTCGGGAACGCGCTCTGATACGTCCCTGAGTCGGGGGTACCCCCACAAGGGTGGCCTGTCCCCCGTTAAGCAGAGGCACGCTTCCAGGCGCGCAGGTTGGCTGTTTCCTGGGGAGGAGGGGCCGAAAGCTTGGGCGGACGCTTTCACGTGCAGCAGCTTCGGCTGGCTGTGGTCGCGGGCTCGGTCGGCGCTGTCGCGATCGTCGCGATGGCGACGGCTGCCTATACCGCTCCGGCGAGGACCGGGATCGCCCTTCTCGAGCCGATCACCCAGGCCGTGTTCTATCGCACGCCGGCGATGACGAGCTTCGCGCTGGTCGGCGACCACGTGGTGCTGAGTGCCGGCGACGCGGTACGCACAGACGCGACCGGCCGCGCGTACATCACGTACGCCGACGGCACCAGCCTCGTCGTGGAGCCAAACAGCGATCTCGTGATCACGGTCAGCGCGCAGGACAGCGACCTGCTCGTCCTGGTCACGCAGAACGCGGGCCGCGTGTGGTACCAGATCTCGCGCACGCTGAGCCCCTCGGCGCGCTACGAAGTGCACTCGGGTTCGCTTGCTGCGGTCGTGCGCGCCGGCTCAACGATCCAGGTCGACGTCACCAGCGACGGTACGACCGTGACCGCGGTTGAGGGCACTGTCGACACGAGCTCCGGCGGCTCGACGGTCACCGTGACCGCCGGCACCGGCACGAGCGTCGCCTCAGGGCAGCCGCCGGTGGCGTTGGCCCCGACTATCGTGACACTGCCGTCGCTGCCGAGCGCGACGCCGCAACCGTTCGTGGCCGCGCCGATCGCCTCGCTGCCAGTGGCGACGCTGCCGTTGCCGAGCATCCCCACCGTGACTACGCCGCCGCCGCTCGCGAAGCCGACGCCCACGCCGACGCCGAAGAAGCACGAAGACCCGCAGCCGTCTAGCGGCAAAGACGACGCGCACGGCCACGGGCGGTAGCGAGAACCAGCGCGCGGGCAGGCTCAAGTCCGCGACGTTCCCTAATTCTCCTAAGTGATCGTGCGGCGGCCAAAGCTCTTCTCGATGTCGCTGTCGGGAGCATCGAGTGGCGGCGCGCGTGTCACCTAGGCCTATGAGAAAACGTTAGCGGTGACTTCATTCTCGTGCCCGCGCTCTGTGAGTCCGGGCCGGCCAGCGGCTGACGCTCGGAGCATCCGCTGAATGAGCCGCAGCCTCGCCGGCTTTGCGGTCGACCTAATGGCCCTCCTGAGTCTCCAAATTCACAAAGGGCGTAATGGTGCCGCCGGAATCCGGATCAAAGCCGATGACTGATAGCCGGTACGTCCAAAATCAACAAAAGCTTGACGTCTGATCATAAACTTGCCCCTGCTTGCTCGCCTTAGGGGGACTCGTAGAGGCGACAGGCTAGAGGGGGAGCAGAGAGGCGGCAACGCCGCTCTGGTGAAATGCGCGCTCAACTCACATCCATCACAAGTATCGCCGCGTCAACGCCACAGGCCGACTCAGCGGAACGCGTACTGACGCGCGCGCAAGGTGCTGTGCTTATCACAGTATTGGCATCGGTCGCCGCAGGCCTCGTGATCGCCCCAGCCACGGCAGCCTTCATGGTCGTCGCCGCTGCGACGATGTTGTTCTTCGTCGTTTTCGCAGTTCGCGCCCTGATCAGCGCTCAGGGCTTAGCGGCGCCGTCAGAGGCTCATGGCCTTCGGGCAAAACGGATCGCGGACGCTGACCTCCCTCGCTACAGCATTCTGCTACCGCTTTTCCGGGAGGCCGAGATACTCCCCCGGCTGATTCGTACGATTCGAGGAATCGACTACCCGCTGCAGAAGCTACAAGTTCTACTCCTGATCGAGGGCGACGATCGCGCGACCCTCGCATGTGCCAAAGAGATGCAACTGCCTCCCCAATTCGAAATTGTTCCCATTGAGGCATCCTTACCTCGAACGAAACCGAAGGCGTGCAACGTCGGTCTAGCTCGTGTCACGGCGCCGTACTGCGTCATCTATGACGCTGAGGACCGTCCCGAGCCAGATCAACTTCGGAAAGCGGTCGCCACCTTTGCTGCCGTACACGAGAGCGTCGTCTGTCTTCAAGCAAGGTTGCAGCATTGGAATGCCATGACGAACCTATTAACCAGATTCTTCGCTGCGGAATACGCAGCGTTCTTTGATATTGCCCTACCCGGACTTGCGCGCTTGCGTATGCCGATTCCTCTTGGCGGCACGTCAAACCACTTCGCGACCAGCGCTCTTCGTCAACTAGGCGGATGGGATTCCTACAACGTGACGGAAGACATCGACATCGGGATGCGAATCGCACGGAGCGGCCAACGCGCGGAGATCCTCGACTCAGTAACGTGGGAAGAAGCGAACAGCGCGGTCGGTAACTGGATTCGTCAGCGATCACGTTGGATCAAAGGCCATATCCAGACGTATTTCGTCCACATGCGGTCACCGCGGCAGCTGGCGACTGATCTCGGCATGAAAAACTTCGTTGCCTTTCAGATCATCGTGGGGGCCACTCCCCTTGTCCTTCTCATCAGCCCCGTGTTTTGGGTCGTCATGGCATTGTGGATGGTTACGAAAGCCTCCTCGATTCAGGCGCTTTATCCGGCACCGATCCTCTACCTAGCCACGCTCACCTTGTTCTTTGGCAATCTCACCTTTGTTTACTACGCAATGACTGGATGCATCGCCCGCGGCCAGTACAGCAGCGTGAAGTTGATGGCGCTCTGTCCTCTTTACTGGGCGCTGATGTCCGTCGCAGCATGGAAAGGTGTCGCACAACTTGTGTACCGCCCTCACTACTGGGAAAAGACCGACCACGGGCTGGTCATGGAGGCCGACGTCACCGGTGAATTGCCAAGCTCACTGTCTGCATCTGGTAGTAGCGCTTAGCGTGATCGCGATGTCGTCGTGTGCCATCGGCCCCGCGTCGCCTGGGGAAAACCCTATCGCGACTGCTTCAAGCGCGCGCGAAAGCACCGGGAATAGGTCACTCCAGGCAGGCATGAACGTTCTTGTCTACGGCCGCGACGCGGCAGACCTACCCACAATGAACAGGTTCGTTCAACGAATGGCTTGGTTACACGTTGATAGCGTGAGCGTAGTTATTCCTCTGTTCCAAAATGGCCCGACAGCAAGCAGGATTCTCGTGGACGAGCGCACCCCAAGCGATGGCGAGCTTCGAGATCTCATCCGAATCTGTCGACGAGCTGGTCTAAGAGTTCTGATGAGGCCGCTGCTCGACGAAGAAACCTTGCTGAGAGTCGGTCAGTGGCGGGGAAGTATTCAGCCGGCGGACCGAACCGGCTGGTTCGCGAGCTACAACGAGCTGATTCGGCGCTACGCCAGCCTCGCCGAACGTGAGCATGTGGACATATTCTCGGTGGGATCCGAATTTAGTTCCCTCGAGCCAGATGACGTTCGGTGGAGAGAGGTCATCGGCACCGCTCGCCGCAATTTTTCAGGGAAGCTCATCTATTCTCGAAACTGGGATTCGCACGCCACTCTAGGCTTCGCCTCTCTACTCGACTTCCTTGGCATAGACGCGTTCTACCCGTTACGGGCGCCGGCAGACGCGCAAATCGAGGATCTCATATCCAACGAGCGCAATCTACCAGCGACCAACCTGTTCTAATAACAGAGATCGGAATCGCTTCAAGGGTCGGCGCATACGCGGAACCGTGGCGAGGCGATTTGTCAGGGGAGACGAACCTCGAGTCCCAGCGTCGGGACTATGCGGCCGCCTGCCGCGCCCTCGCGGGCTACGTCAGCGGGATGTATTGGTGGACAACGACTCTGCATCCACTGACACACCCCGAATCCGACCCCGGTTTCGATCCAACTGGCAAGCCGGCGGAAGAGGAAATCCGGACGTGTTTCCAGTGAGGGCGAGTGTACGAGGCACATTGAGCCGTCAGGCCGTCATCAGCACAGCCGCCACAGTCGCTGCCCTGGCGGTGGTCATCGTTGCCTGGTCGTCTGGGTTGCAAGTCATGAACGCCACGTCTGGCTCAGGCGAATCCATATTGGCGACGGAGCGCATCGCGAGCGGCGCGGATGCTGTCGCGGCGATGGCTGTAGCGCCAGACGGCCGGATCTTCCTCGCGGAGCAGCGAACCGGTCGAGTGCGCGTGATCGTCGCAGGACTGCTGGTACCCGACGCCGTCATTACCTTTGTGTTACGTGCATCGGGTCCTGAGGATGGCCTCACAGGACTTGCGGCTGCACCGGACTTCGCCAGCAACAACTTGCTCTATGCCGCGTACACCTACGAAGACCGCAATAAGAGCGACCAACCACTGAATCGGATTGTTCGATTTCATGTAACCCCGGAGAATCGATCCTCCGACCTCGAAGTGATACGCGACGATCTGCCGGGCGGTGACTTCCACAACTGCAACACGTTGAGGTTTGGGCCAGATGGAAAGCTCTGGTTTTGCAACGGCGACACGGGTTGGACCAACGACGTATCTCAGTCAGTCGCATCCCCCGAAGGCAAAATCCACCGGATCAACGCGGATGGGTCCATCCCAGTCGATAACCCATTTCCACACTCTTCCGTGTATGCGCTGGGTTTCAGAAACCCATTCGGTCTGGGATTCGAACCGAACACGGGCAGGTTGTTCGTAGCCGATAACGGCCCCGAGTGCTGCGACGAAGTCGATCTCGTCATGCCGGGCGGAAACTACGGGTGGCCTTACTGGAAAGGCGACGAAGTAGCGGAGGCCGGTGCCCCGAATGAGCGATTTATTGGGCCGCTATGGACTCGCCACGTGGGCGGAATCACGCGGCTGTTGTTCGTCAGCGCCAATGTAGTGGACGCGCTCGCGCCACCCCGTGACCTCGTCTTGCTGGTTGGGACTTTCGGAGACGCTTCCATGTATGCGTTGTCATTCGACTCAAGCACGAAGGTTAGGGCCGTTCAGCATCTAGTGGTCGGATTCCCAGTCGTCGATTTGGCATTCGCCCCGGATGGCGCGGTTCTGCTTGCGTCTTACAGCGGAGAAGTCCGGAGGATAGTGCCATCGAGGCCAGCTCGATGACTGTTCTGCAACGCTCGCGAAAGACTCCCTCGTTGCAGGTCGTCCTCATGTTCGCCTGCGCTTTGAGCTTCATTGGCGTCGGCTATACCTACCTCGCAGGCCTCCTTACTGCATACGGCGACGTCAAGTCGCGTCTGCTGATCGCACGAAGCGTCACCGATGGGCTTCATCCTGGCGTTGCGCAACTTGGCGGCGTGTGGTTGCCTCTTCCGCAGTTGCTGATGCTTCCATTCACGGCGGTAAACGGCTTGTATGCGAGTGGATTTGCCGGCTCGTTTGTGTCAATGGCCTCGTATCTCGTCGCAGTGATCTTCCTTTATCGCCTGATCCATGTCGCCAGTGGCAGCCGGCCTGCGGCCGCTATCGGCGCGCTCACTTTCGCGACACCAAACGTGCTCTATATGCAGTCCGTCGCGATGTCGGAGATGCCTTTCATTGCGCTTACGCTCGCCGCGACTTTCTATCTTCTCGAATGGACGCGGAGAACGGACAGGCTTTCATCCCTTTTACTCGCGGCCGCAGCAATTTTCCTCGCGACTCTGACTAGATACGAGGGCTGGATCCTCCTGAGCTGCGCCGTCGTGGTCGTGGCGTACCGAGGAGTGCGAGGTCTAGGTCGCGAAAAAACAGAGGCCCTGCTGATCTACTTCGGACTGCTCGCGTCTCTTGGGGTAGTGGCATGGTTTACATGGAATCAGGTGATTTTCGGCGACGCCCTGTATTTCATCCGCAGTGAATACGCAGTGCGCGAGCAGTTTCTAGTGACTGAGCAGCAAATCACGCAAGGCGGTGACCTTAATCTCGCGTTTCTGATTTATGCATGGGCGGTCGTCGACAATTCAGGGTGGATCGCTGCGGCGATTGCGACGCTCGGTCTGGCTCTCTGGCTACTCAGCCGACGCCCATGGTCGCAGAAGCTCGCGGTGCTGATCCTTCTATTTCCGATGGCGTTTTTCACCCTGGCCCTATTCAAAGGTGGAATCGTCGTAATCCAGACCCCGCGCCTGCTCCCCAATCACTACCAGAACATCCGGTATGGGTTGCTGATGTTGCCGGCGATCGGCTTCTTCGCGGGTATTGCTGCACAGAGGGTGATGCTCCGCCTGCCAATTGCCGTGTTGCTGGTGGGTTCCGCGCTGATTACGTGGAATGCGGGGGCCGTCAATTTCATGGAGGCTCAGGGCGATAAAGCCAATGGCGATTCAGCGATCCAGGCGAGTGCCGCTGATTGGATCCGCTTACATTACGATGGTGGCCTTGTCCTCGGGGCGCGCCGAAACAACGAGGCGCTGTTCTTCGAGACTGCGCTTCCACTGAGCACATTCGTTTACGAAGGCGATCGCGACGTTTGGGAAGCGGCTCTAAACGATCCGAATGGGCGCGTGCGATGGGTTCTCATGCGGCGCAACTTGCGTGGAATTGAAGACAAAGTCTGGCAGAGTTTGCACGATCAGCCCGTAATGAGCGCGAAGTTTGAGCTCATGTTCCACGATACTGGCGTTGAGATTTATCGGGCGCGCTGATCGATTCTCGTCGGCGCCCCCCGCGCGCACGCAGCCGTCTAGACGCCAAAGTCTGAAGAGCTGAACCCCTTCAGCGGCAACCACTTAGCTGCCCCGGCGGATGACGTATGTCGCGCAGTGGAACAGGCGGCGCAAGTTGACGGGCTTGGCAGGTATTGACTTCACGAGCTGATACCGCAGCGAGACCGCACGTCAGCGTTCTCCCCACACGTCGGGTGCTTACTTTGCGCGGCCGAAAACGCGACGCTCCAAGTGGAAAAACAAAACTCGAAAAGGCAAACCCGTCGCGAGGCGGGGACGCAAAGCTAACGGGCTCGGGACTCCGAGCAAGCCGGGGCTGCCGAAGGCTACGTCCGCCGACGTACCGATGCGTCTTCGCTCTTCTGTGGGAATGGAGCGAGGCTGGTGCGGAATGTCACGCGGGTGGTCTCATTCGTGGTGCTCGTGTGTGCTTTCAACCTCGCGATCAGCGTCACCCTCGGGGCGAGCCCCCCGTCAGGCGCGCCGAGCTCGAATCTCGAATCGGAACTCGGTCTGACTGATAATCCGCCGGCCAGTCTACACCAAGTCAGCGAACGGGCCTCACCCAACGTAGAGTCGCCCGAAGGTTCACCATTACGTTCCGCTGCGGCTATTCCCGCGGCGTCCCTAACGGCTTTGGGCCCGGCGGCCGCGACTGACGCGAATCCCTTCGCTCGTGTGCCAGCCGCCACCCCGGCCTCGAGCGACTCCCAACAGAACACACCCGGCGTCGTATACCGGCGAGGAACGTCGCTGTTGATCGACGGCCGCACCTTCCATTTCACAGGCATGAACATCTACAACGCTAATAGCGAGAACAACTGCAGCTATTCATTGGGGAGTGGCTCCCTCCTCGACGAGCAGCTACGGCAGATCGGACCTGGACAGGAGGTGTTTCGGGCCTGGTTTTTCCAGTCACTCGCGATGACGGGCTCTAGACGTGACTGGCGGGCCTTCGACCATACACTCGACACAGCGGCGGCTCGTGCAGAGCGCGTAATAGTCACCCTCGGAAATCAATGGGGCGACTGCGAGGACGGCACCTACAAGTCAGAAGAATGGTACCGATCTGGTTATAAGTTCCGCTCTGGGAACGATCTCGTCCCGTACAGAGAATGGGTCAGCGAGGTTGTCTCACGGTACCGCACGAACCCTGGTGTATTCCTTTGGCAACTCATGAACGAAGCTGAGGATCGTGCCTCCGCAAATGATCCTTGTGATGTTAGCGCGGCAGAAACGCTCAAACGATGGGCAGACGATGTTGCCGAGCTCGTAAAGAAAATCGACCCGACCCATCTTGTTAGCGTCGGCACGATGGGAAGTGGACAGTGCGGATCCGCGGGAGAAAGCTACACACGGTTACACACGGGGCCAAACATCGATGTTTGCGAATATCACGATTATGGCGATATCTCTTCGGCCCTCCCGGGCGACAAGTGGAACGGCCTCGCGGTGCGGCTTCGTCAATGTCAACTACTTGGGAAACCGCTGATCGTTGGCGAAATGGGCATGGAAGGCTCGGTCGCCGGCGGGTCACTGAGCCAGCGCGCGGCATACTTCGAATCGAAGTTCAAGATCCAGTTTGCATCTGGAGTGGCCGGCATCCTTCTTTGGGCATGGCATGCTCCGCCGTCGCGAGGCCCGAACAATGCCAGCTATGACATTGGCCCCGGCGACCCTGCTCTCGGGCTCCTCACTCGTTACTAGGACCTCGAGCGGTCTTCATCGGGGGTGATCACGTAGCCTAAATGAAAAGGTTCGGCCCGGGTCCCCAGGGGAGCGGGAAGACCCGGGCCGGGAGGCGGGGACTGGCCGGCGGGCGGGCCGAGCCAGGGGCCTGACGAAATTAGAAGCCGGTCACTCGTCTCGATCCGGGTGACGATGACCGTCACGCGCGCGACCGCACTGATTGCAGCGTTTCATCGATCTCTCCTCAGTACTCACGAGCAGCCACTCGTCGAGCCACAGTTCTCGCACTTGTGGCAGGTCCCGTTGCGGATCATCAGGAAGCCACAGTTCGCGCACGGCGGCGCGTCGGGCGTCGAGTTGTAGCGACGCTCCGCCAATGACGCCGGCCCAGCGACCGCGGTGTGGCCATTGCCGTGGCCATTCGTTTTCGACTTTTCCGGAATGAGCGTCGTCACCCGATCCAGCAGCGCCTGCTGGATCGAGGGATCCACGACCGTCGTCGTCTCGCGCACCAAGCCGAGATACGCCTTCTCCTCGGCGCTCAGGAACTTGATTCCGATCCAGCGGAAGACGTAGTCGACGATCGACTTGGCCATGCCGATCTCGGGATTCCCGGTCCAGCCCGAGGGCTCGAAGCGCATGTGCGCGAACTTCTCCACCAGGTGCGACAGCGGCGCGCCGTACTGCAGCAGCAGCGACACACTCCGCGCATAGGCGTCGAGCATTCCGGAGAGCGTGCTCCCCTCCTTCGCCATGCTGATGAACAGCTCGCCCGGTGTCCCGTCCTCGAAGAGCCCGACGGTGATGTAGCACTCGTGGCCCTCGATCGAGAACTTGTGTGTCAGCGCCGCGCGCGTGTCCGAGAGCCGGCGTCGCACCGGCTTGTAGACCTCGACGACGCGAACCTCTTCCTTCACCGCTTTCTTCTCGTTCTGGTTCTGGTCCGAGGTCGAGACCGGCTGCGTCTTCTTCGAGCCGTCGCGGTAGATCGCGATGGCCTTGACGCCGTGCTGCCAGGCGCGGACGTACGCCTCGGCGACGTCCTCGACCGTTGCCGTCTCCGGCAGATTGACCGTCTTGGAGATCGCGCCTGACAGGAACGGCTGGACCGCTCCCATCATGCGGATGTGTCCCATGTGGCTGATGTAGCGCTCGCCCTTCGTCGCCTTGAAGGCGCAATCGAAGACCGGCAGGTGGTCGGCCTTAAGACCCGGCGCGCCTTCGATCGTTCCTTCGGCGGTGATGTAGGTGGTGATCGCGGTCGTGACCTCCTCGCTGTAACCGAGCCGCCGCAGCGCCGCCGGCACCGTCCCATTGACGAGCTTGAGCGTGCCGCCGCCGACGAGCTTCTTGTACTTCACGAGAGCGATGTCGGGCTCGATGCCCGTGGTGTCGCAATCCATCATGAAGCTGATCGTGCCCGTCGGCGCCAGCACCGTCGCCTGCGCGTTGC
>VBJS01000088.1 GCA_005880055.1 Chloroflexota bacterium
CGAGCCGGGGCCTTTGTTGCCTTTCCAGGTGATGCGCCAGGCCGTCGGCCATCGGTAGAAGCCGAGCGCGAACTCCCGGCTCAGCACCGTCACGTCGAGATTGTTGAGATAGTCCGTCTCTTCGTTCAGGACGGCGAAGCCGACGAGGTTGCCGACCAGCGGCGCCAACCGTTTGCTCAGTTGGCTGTGCAGGTACACGTCGTCTTTCCCGTCGACCAGCAGATACAGGCCTTGGAATTCCTGCCAGAGACCGAAGTACGTCCTGGTGAGCCGGTTGAAGTCCGGCATGGCGAGGTATTCGTAGATGGCGCGGCCGCGAATCGTCCGGCCTTGCCAGGTCAGCACCGCCGACGCGGATCCCATCCAGGTCCGGGACGTCCCATCCGTTCTGTGGTGCCGCATGGGCATGGGATTGATCTGGAGCGTCAACCGATTCGGCGCGCTGGTAATCGTGAGTCCGGCCTCCGGAACGCCCGCGAACTGGAACGAGGGTGAGTCGGGGATGCGGTCGAGCTCTTTCTTGAGGTTGTCGTAGGGCCCGTTGCCGAGGACGTCGATCCAGCCTTTGCGCTCGTCATGCAACACGACAAGGTGCTCGGCCTGAAAGGCCTCCCCATCGCGCCCCCGGTTGTTGTCCAAGGCAAACGCGACGCGTCCTTCCTGATCCGCTCCGACGAAGGAGAAGTAGTCGGACACGTAGACGAGCGTGGAGGTCGCGGGCTCCTGCGCCACGCTGTCCCCGCTGCAGCCCGCCGCAGCGAGGGTGAGGAGCGGCAGGGCGGCCAGGATTGCGCGTGTCATGGTCTCATGCTACGGGAAACGGGCCGGGAAGCCAAGAGGCGGGGAGGATCGCGCGTCCTGGGCTCGCTTATCCGACAGGGACTGGAGTATCCTTTGGTCATGCGCTCGCCTCGATGTCCACGATGTTTGAGGACGGCCACTCGCCGGGTCCACCGGCACGGTCTCCGGGAGCACCTTGCTGCCGCTCTCTTCTACGGTCCTTTCCGATGCCAGTTGTGCGACAAGCGTTTTCTGGCCTGGTGTCTGGGGCGGCAGGGCGATGCCCCTCTGACCGACCGCCGCGAATACGAGCGATTCTCTTCCGGCTTTCTGACTTCCTTCTCGGGCGAACCGGGGTGGGGGCAGGGTACTGTCGTCGACCTCTCCTTGAAGGGATGTGCGGTGGAAGGCACAACGCCTCTCCAACCGGGCGGGCAGTTGGCGCTCGCGATCCACGTCTCCCAGTATGCTCCGGCGATCGAGATCAAGCAGGCGTTCGTGCGGTGGGCGACGGAGTCTAAGTTCGGCGTCGAATTCCGTGATGTGCGGCGCGAGCAGGCCATGAGGCTGCGCGAAGTTATCCAGGACTGTTGGAGCATGGACAGAGCCAGAGCGTCCGCGTCGTCCGTCTAACCAGCGCACCGTTGCCCTGCGGGTTTCTACCTCTCTGCTAAAATTCTTGTCGAACCTTCACGTTCTTAAGGAGCTCGCTGAGCCGAGGATCGGCGTAGACTCCGTAGGCGTCAACGACAGCGCAGCGAAGGATCTCTATTCGGATCGCCACGCTTGCTAGGAGAGGGCGCGGGTGGGCTAGAATGTGTCCATGGCTGACTTGAAAACGCTCGAGACGCTCCGGTTCGACAACACCTTTGCACGGCTGCCCGAAGTCTTCTACGCGAAGGTTAGGCCGGCGCCGCTCAAGAATCCGTTCCTGGTGAGCTTCAACCCGGACGCGGCCGCCTTGCTCGATCTCGACCCGGAGGAGGCCAGGCGGCCGGAGTTCGCCGGCTGCTTTGCGGGCCATTACCTGCCGCCGGGCAGCGAGCCGCTGGCGATGGTCTATGCCGGCCATCAGTTCGGCGCCTACGTTTCGCGCCTGGGCGACGGCCGTGCGATCCTGCTGGGCGAGGTCCGCAACGGCCGGGGCGAGAAGTGGGACCTGCATCTCAAGGGCGCGGGCCTCACGCCCTTCTCCCGCGACGACGACGGCCGCGCCGTCCTGCGCTCCTGCATCCGGGAGTATCTCTGCGGCGAGGCCATGCACGGGCTGGGCATTCCCACGACGCGCGCCCTGTGTGTGGTGGGGAGCGAGGAAGAGGTGCTGCGCGAGCAGGTCGAGACCGCCGCCACGCTGCTGCGCCTCGCGCCTTCTCATGTCCGGTTCGGCCACTTCGAGTTCTTCTACTGGCGGCGCCAGTTCGACCACCTCAAGACGCTGGCGGACTACGTGCTCGCGCAGCATTTCCCCGAGCTGGTGGGCCTTCAGGA
This sequence comes from Chloroflexota bacterium, assembly GCA_005880055.1. GTDB lineage: Bacteria > Chloroflexota > Dehalococcoidia > SM23-28-2 > RBG-16-64-32 > VJS01. Next base: position 2,269 of record VBJS01000088.1, read on the forward strand.
CGCCTACGCGCGGTTCTACCACGAAGCGGCGGTCCGCACGGCGCGCCTGATCGCCAAGTGGCAGGCGGTCGGCTTCGCGCACGGCGTGATGAACAGCGACAACATGTCCGTTCTGGGGATGACCCTCGACTACGGCCCGTTCGGTTTCCTGGACGCCTACGATCCCGCCTTTATCTGCAACCATTCCGACCATCACGGGCGTTACGCGCTCCACAACCAGCCGGACATCGGCTACTTCAATCTACGATGTCTGGCCCAGGCCCTCACGCCGCTGGCGCCCGACGAGGCGATCAAGGCCGGGCTTGACGCCTACGAGGCGGTGTTTGCGGAGCACTATGGGGAGTTGATGCGGGCGAAGCTGGGGCTCCGCGAGTCGCGGCCCGGGGACGATACGTTGCTCCGCGACCTGCTGGAGCTGATGCGGGGGAGCGGCGCCGACTATACCAACGTGTTCCGAGCCCTCTGCGACTTCAAATTTCCCTCGCCGGGGCGGCCGGCGCCGGGGGCACGGAACGAGAGGGTCAGAGATTGTTTCGTGGATCGGGAGGCCTTCGACAAGTGGGCCGAGCGGTACACGGCGCGTCTCTGGGCCGAGGGGAGCCGTGACGAAGGGGGCCGAGAGGCAGAGCGGGCGGCGGGGATGAAACGGGTCAATCCCAAGTACGTGCTCCGCAACTACCTCGCCCACACGGCCATCCGGATGGCGACAGAGCAGAAGGACTTTTCCGAGATCGAGCGCCTGCGCCTGCTGCTCCGGGATCCCTTCGCCGAGCAGCCGGAGATGGACCGGTACGCCGCCCCGCCCCCGGACTGGGGCAAGCACCTCATCGTGAGCTGCTCCTCATAAGTCCGCTGGCATCTGCCATCGTGAAGGTCTGCACGGAGGCAGGCACGCCTGGGAACGCGAGCCAGTCTCCTCAGGTTCTGTCGAGGTTGCGGTACTGGAGGTACAGGAGAATGGCGCCCCAGAGGAAGGCGAGCACCATGACGCCGATGCCGAGGTTGTAGGCCGCGTGGGCGAGCGTGTGGTCGTATTGCGACCAGCCGAGGTTGGCCAACAGGTATTCCCAATCGTGCCCCTCGACTTCCTGCCCGGTGACCCCGCCTAAGAGGACCAACTGGAGGTCCCGCGCGTCGTTGATGTAGGGCGCGAGGTCCATCAGGCTTTCGGCGAACCACCAGAGCGTCACCGACGCGCCGAAGGCATCATTGTTATAGAAGAGGAACGCTCCCAGGCAGATCAGCGGCATGAGGAGCTGCCCCAGGCTGCCGCCGAGCACGGTCATGAACCGGCCGAAGGGCGCGAAGACGAGATGCCCGGATTCATGGAACGGCAGGTTGATGAGGTGCATGAAGTGCGCGCCCACGTAGTTCGTCTCCATGGGGGTCCCGATGAACTTCACGCCCCAGAACATCAGCAAGCCATACGCGAGTATCCGCCCCGCGAAGACGAACGGATTGACGCGCTCCTCGGTGGAAAACAGGTAGGCGATGATGAGCGTGAAGAGCATCAGGCGCTGCGTTTACTTAGCGTGCGTTTCCACTTTTCCGTAGAGTTTCTTCAGGCATTCTGGACAGATGCCATGGGTGATCGTCGCCTCCGAATGCGTGTGGATGTAGTTCTCGATATAGTCCCAGTAGCCCTCGTCGTCGCGGATCTTCTTGCACGAAGCGCACATGGGCAACAGACCCCGCAAGGCCTTGATGTGCTCATGGGCGTGTTGCAACTCCAGAAGGGTCCCCTCACGTTTCGCTTCAATCCGCGTGCGCTCGGACACCACCTCGGCAAACGCCATGGCCAGCATGGCGGTGATGCCCATGAACACTTGCACCAACAGCAGGGACTCGTTCGGCGTGTCCCTGGCAAAGGGACCGAACCCACGCATGGTGCCCCAGAGGGCGAATCCCGAGAGCAGGACGGCGGCCGTCGCCGTTTCGCGTTGGCCGAACCGAAACGCGGCCCACACGAGGATTGGAACGCACAGGTAGTCGAGCTGGTAATTTTTGACTATGACAGGCATCCACCCGCCGAACACCGCCTGGCCGACGACCACGAGACAGAGCAGCAAGCAGGCAGCTTCACGAACCTGATCTCGCCGCCAGTGCACGCGCGGATGCGTGAGCCACAGCACGGACAGCGGGGCCACCAGGAGAACACCCGTCGCGTCCCCGAGCCACCAGGTCAGCCAGATCGAGCCATAGTCGGCCCAGTTGGCGAAGCCACCCAGCGAAAGGCTGGTCACCCCAACCGTGGCGCTCACCATCGTGCTGATCGTTCCAGCAAGGACTGCAAACTTGAGGATGTCTTGCGGCCGGTCGAAGGCGTGAGTGCCGCCGGCGAACCTGTCCACCAGGTAGGCCCCTGTCAGTCCTTCAAGCGTGTTGCCGGCCGCAATGCCAAGCGATGTGGCGACTGTGCCTTCCGTCATGACATTCGCGAGAAACGCACCGGCGAAGATGCCGGGCCAGACCCGGTACCCGAACACCAGAAAGGCCGCCAGGGCGATTCCTGTGGGCGGCCACACCGCCGTGGCGCTGGGGTGCACGAAGGCAAGCTTCAACCCGAGCTTGGCCGCGACCAGGTAGACGACAGCCAGGACCGCGATAATCACCAGACTGGTGACCCACCGTGAAAGCTTCATCGCCCTTGCAAGCTGCAATTCCAGTGCGCGTGCGACTGCTGATACGAGTTGTCTCAGGATTGCAGGTCCTGTCGCGATTCCGGCCAGCCTTGCTCTTTATTTCTTCAGAACGTAATCGTCGAGGCGGCGCTGGATGATGCCGCCGGAGAGGGAAGGATACTGGCTGCGGAGGGCGCGCTGCCCGACGGCGGCAGGCTGATGATCCTCGTTGCGGATGAGGCCGGCAATGTTGGCGTCAATGCGCGTGGCGGCCTCGCGAAAGAACTCGTCGGCGAGGTCCCAGACGTGGCCGCCGCCCCCCTGCGCGCGATGAAGCGCCTCGGCATGCAGGGCCGTGGCGGCGATCGTGAGAATGTCCTCGCCGATCTCCTCGATCCGGTTCTGCCGGCCCTGATCGTCGCGCAGCGCGTCGCGATAGCGCGCCATTGCGTACAGAATTGTACGGGCAAGGCGCCGGCTGGCGCGCTCGGCGAAGAAGAGTTTCTTCGAAGCCTTGCGGGGCCGGAACTCCTCGCGAGCCGGCAGGGTCGTGCGTCTCCAGAGTCCCAGGTACCAGGGGACGTAGCCGCGCAGAAGATTCAGCAACTCGCGGAGCTTCGCGGCCCCGGTCAAGCCTCCTCCGAGGTACGTGCGCGCCCGCTCGAGATGCGGGCTCAGCGCCTCGCGCGCCACAAACGGCCGCAGAATGTCCGTGGCCCCTTCGCCGATGCGGTACATCTCGGCGTCGCGGACAAGCTGCTCGATCGGGAAGCCCGGCTCGCCCCGGGCCTGCCGCGACTCGGCCGTCTCGTAACCCATCCCGCCGAAGATGATCTGGGCGTCCTTCAGGAAGCGGATCGCCTTCTCCGAGCAGAAGATCTTGGCGATGGCGGCCTCGATCCGGATGTCGTAGTGGTGCTGGTCCGCCATGCGCCACACGAGCGATGCCAGCGCCTCCATCGCGAAGAGGTCGGTCGCCATGCGGCCGATGCGCATCGTCTGCGTCTGCCGCTCGGACAGGGGCTTGCCGAAGGTGATGCGGGAGTTGGCCCGGTCCAGCGTCGGCTGCCACGCCTGCTTCGCCATGCCAAGACAGATGGCCGGGATGCTGATCGCGCGGCCGACGTTGAGGATGGTGAGCGCGTACTTGAGCCCCTTGCCGATCTCGCCGATGACGTTCTCGGCGGGGATGCGCACGTCCTTGAGACGCATGTGCGCGTTCTCGATTCCCCGGCACCCCTCGAACTGGCATCGCTGCAGGACCGTCACCCCGGGGGTCTCCATAGGGAGGATGA
>VBJS01000089.1:0-2372 GCA_005880055.1 Chloroflexota bacterium
CACGACAACCAGGAGCAAGGACCAGGTAACACGATGGCAAGCACCAAAGCACGGGCGATCTCCGGCGAGCCGATAGTGAAGCCGACATGGACACGCATGCTTACCGGCGACCAGCCGACGGGGCCGCTGCACCTTGGGCATTACGTGGGTTCGTTGAAGATGCGGGTCGAATTACAGGACAAGCTCGAGTGCTTCGTGCTGCTCGCCGACCTGCATGTGCTGACCACGCGGACACACGATCTCGAAGAGATCGGGGAGAACATCCGCGAGGTGGTGCTCGACTACCTCTCGGTTGGCATCGATCCGCAGAAGACCACGATCTATCTACAATCGCTGGTGCCGGAGGTGCTGGAGCTGTTCTGGCTCTTCATGCCTCTGATCAGTGTGCCGCGCGCGCAGCGCATCCCAACGCCTTCGATGGCGCTGCTCTCGTACCCCATCCTGCAGTCAGCGGACATCCTCATGGTAAAAGGCGATGTAGTGCCCGTCGGCAAAGACCAGGCCTCGCACGTCGAGATGACGCGCGAGATCGCCCGCCGCTTCAACCAGACCTACGCGCCGCTATTTCCGGAGCCGGACGCGCCCATTCAAGCTGTGCTCGTCGGTACCGATGGGCAGGCAAAGGCCGGCAAGTCGATCGGCAACGTCATCCTGCTCTCGGACGACGCGAAAACTGTGGAGGCGAAGGTGCGCACCATGTACACAGACCCAAACCGCATCCGCGCAGACATCCCCGGCCGCGTCGAAGGCAACCCGGTGTTCATCTATCACGAGGCCTTCAATGACGACCGGGACGAAGTGGAGGACCTCGAAAGGCGCTATCGGAAGGGCGCGGTCGGCGATGTCGAGGTGAAGCAGAAGCTGGCCACGGCAATCAATCGGTTCCTGGAACCCGTCCGCGAGCGGCGGGCGCAGTTCGCCAAGCAGAAGGGGCTGGTGGAGGAGATCATACGCGACGGCAGTGCCCGCGCTCGGGCGGAGTGCCACAAAACGCTCGCCGAAGCCCGCGAAGCGATGGGGCTGACGTACTTTCGGGAGATGGAATGACGTGGAACTGACGCGAGAACCAGGAACAAATGTCGTAGGGCGGGCATTCAGCCCGCCAGGGGGTCAGGGTGAATCCCTGACCCACGCTCAGGGGACCTGAGGTAAGCATGAACTACACGCCCGATCTAGCAACGATACGCAAGCTGGCAAAGACCAGTGATAATAATCTTGCGCCGGTCTTCCGCGATGTGCCGGCGGATCTGGAGACGCCGGTATCGGCGTTCCTGAAGGTCGCGCGAGGCGAGTACTCGTTTCTTCTCGAATCCGTCGAGGGCGGCGAGCGGCTGGCGAGATACAGCTTCATCGGGACGGAACCTTATCGCGTCTACCGAAGCGGGCCTTACGCCGACCCGGCGGACGGTGTTGACCCGCTGATCGAAATCGAGGGGGAGCTTTCACGTTACCGGCTCTCGCACCCGAAGGACACGGAGGCGCGCTCGGCGCTGCCGCGCTTCACCGGCGGCGCCGTCGGCTTCTTGGCATATGACGTGATCAGGCACTTCGAGCCGCGAGTAAAGATACCCGGGGCCGACAACCAGGGCCTGCCCGAGGCGCTCTTCATGTTCGTCGACACGCTGCTGGTCTTCGATCACCTCAAGCACACGATCAAGGTCGTATCGCACTGCCGGCTGGACGGCGACATCGAAACATCCTACAGGCAGGCCTGCTGGCGCATCGATGAGCTGGCGAAACGACTCCAGCAGACGCTGCCCGCAACCCCATACGCCATGGGAGCAACCGCAGACGGGACGCCGCAAGTGCACTCCAACACCACGCGCGAGGCCTATCACAGCATGGTGGAGCGGGCGAAGGAGTACATCGTCGCCGGCGATGTCATTCAGGTCGTGCCTTCACAGCGGCTCTCGCGGCGCACTGCGGCACACCCGTTCTCGATTTACCGGGCGCTGCGCACAGTCAACCCATCGCCGTACATGTATTACCTGCAGATGAGCGATTGCTACATCGTCGGAGCCTCGCCGGAGATGCTCGTCCGGGTGGAGGACGGCGTGGTGGAGACACATCCAATCGCCGGGACGATGCCGCGCGGCCGGGACTCAGACGAGGACGATGAGATTGAGGCGCGGCTCAAGTCCGACGAGAAGGAGCGGGCCGAGCATGTGATGCTGGTGGACCTGGGCCGCAACGACATCGGTCGCGTGAGCCGGCCCGGTACTGTGACGGTGCGAGACTTTATGAGCGTGGAGAAGTATTCGCACGTCATTCATCTCGTGTCGCGCGTTACCGGAAAGCTGAAGGAAGGGATGAGCGCTTACGACGCGCTGCGCGCCTGCTTCCCAGCGGGGACCCTCAGCGGAGCGCCGAAG
>VBJS01000089.1:2478-8682 GCA_005880055.1 Chloroflexota bacterium
CGATCAAGGACGGCGTGGCGTACATCCAGTGCGGCGGAGGTGTGGTCTATGACAGCGTGCCTGATACCGAGTACCAGGAGACTCTGAACAAAGCCCGAGCCATACTGGCTGCGATAGATCAGGCGGAAGAGTTGGAAGAGGGGTTGGTGACCGCCGGAAGCCTTGGCTACTGACATGAGCAACCAACTTGCAGGAAGGACGGCTATTGTGACCGGCGGCGGCTCGGGCATCGGCCGGGCGATCGCACTCGGACTTGCAGCCGAAGGCGTTTCAGTCGCCGTGGCTGACATTGACGGCAGGCGCACCCAGTCCGTCGCTGGCGAGATCGAAGCTGCCGGCGGCCCGGCGATCGGCCTCGTCGCCGACATCTCGAGGACAGAAGACGTCGACGCAATGGTCGAAGAGGTACTCAAACGCTTTGGGCGGCTGGACATCCTCGTTAACAATGCCGGACGGGCGGGCCGTGGCTTCGTCTCGCAAATGACGGACGAGGTATGGGACGGCGTCGTGGCCGTGAACCTGCGCGGGACGTTTGTCTGTACGCGGGCCGCGTTGCGGCATATGATGCCGCAGCGGTCCGGGCGCATAATCAACACGGCCAGCGGACTGGGGCTGCGCGGGTCGCCCGGCGGCGCGGTGTACGGCGCGACGAAAGCGGCGATCATCAACTTCACAAGGGCGCTCGCCGTTGAGGTGGCGCATTTCGGTATCACGGCAAACGCGATCGGTCCGGGGGTTACTGATACGCCTCTGTGGCGGGCGCAACGTTCGGAAGCGGATATCGCCGAGGCGTACGAGAAGGGCCAGGTAGGTCAGCCTGAGGACTTCGTGCCGCTGGTGGTGTTCCTTTGCAGCGACGCCGGGCGGATTCACACCGGCCAGATGTTCGACCGTGATATCTACTTGCCCAGGGAGTGATCGAATGATTTTGCTCATAGATAACTACGACAGCTTTACCTACAACCTCTATCAGTACCTCTGTGAGCTAGGAGCCGCCGTCGAGGTAGTGCGGAACGACCAGACGACAATTGAGGACATCGAAATAATGGCGCCGGACAAGATCGTCATCTCACCGGGCCCTTGTACGCCCAAAGAAGCGGGCATCAGCGTGCCGCTCGTCAAGCACTTCGCCGGCAAAACACCGATCCTTGGCGTCTGTCTCGGTGAACAGTCCATCGGCGAGGCGTTCGGCGGCAACGTAGCCTACGCGGGCGAAATAGTCCACGGCAAGACCTCGATGATCAAGCACGACGGCAAAGGAGTGTTTGCTGGACTGCCGAACCCCTTCGAGGCGATACGCTATCATTCTCTTTCGATACAGAAGGAAGGGTTCCCAACCGATGAGCTTGAAATCACCGCCGAATCGGACAGTGGTGTGATCATGGGCGTGCGCCACCGCCGTCACGCAGTCGAGGGTGTGCAGTTCCACCCGGAATCAATCCTCACGGGCGTGGGCAAAGACCTCCTCCGCAACTTCCTGGAGGCTTGAGGAACGAATGACTCTCGCAGTGCCAAAGAAGTTAGCCTGCCCGTCTTCGCTCGCCGCTACGACGTTTTTGCTGGCGGCCTTGGCCGCGCTCTCAGCCTGCGGCGGCGACAATGAGGGCACCGCGTCTCCAAGTTCAGGGGCCGCCTCCGCAGCGCCCACGTTTGCCGGCAGCCCTACACCAACTCCACCGCCGGCCACCACGCCCGTCGGCATGGCACTTACGGAATTCATCGTCAAGCCGGACCAGACGGTGGCGCGCCCCGGGACTGTCATCTTCAACGTGCGGAACGAAGGGACGGTCACACACCAATTCGTCGTCATTAGGACGGACGTGAAGAAGCAGGAGCTGCCGCGGGCGTCCTCCGGCGGCGCGGACGAATCCCAGCTAAACGTAGTTGCCAAGATTGACGCTATTCCGCCGGGCCAGAGCGGCTCCGTCACTATTCCCGCCGAAGCAGCCAAGTACGTGCTCATTTGCAACCTCGTCGTAAACGGGACCAGCCACTATCTGAGTGGCATGTACAACGACTTCACCGTTACTCCCAATGCTCCCAGCCCGGCGCCCGGTGTGCCGACAACCGCTGCCTCGCCGTGAACATTAGCTCAGCCATCGCCGCCCTGGTTAACGAGCGCCGCTGCCTATCGGAGGAAGAGGCGGCTGCGGCGATGGGAGACATTATGTCCGGCGGGGCGACAGCCGCCCAAATAGCAGCCCTCCTCATCGCACTCCGCCTCAAGGGCAAGACAGTTGACGAGATCACCGGCATGGCGCGGGCCATGCGGGAGCATGCCTTGCGCGTAGAGATCGACGGCGCGGTACTGGATACCTGCGGTACCGGTGGTGATGCCGCCGGCACGTTCAACGTCTCTACCGCGGCCGCTTTTGTCGCGGCCGGCGCCGGAGCCCGCGTGGCCAAGCACGGCAACCGGGCGATGAGCAGCGAGTGCGGCTCCGCGGATGTGCTGGAAGCGCTGGGCGCCCGCATCGACCTGACGCCGCAGCAGGTGGCCGAATGCATTCGCCGCTCCGGCTTTGGCTTCATGTTCGCGCAGGCGTTTCATCCCTCGATGAAGCATGCAGCGCCCGTGCGGAAGGAATTGGGTGTGCGAACGGCCTTCAACATCCTGGGGCCGCTGGTTAACCCGGCCGGCGCCCGCTCGCAGCTTCTTGGCGTGGCGCGTCCGGAGCTGGCGTCTCTGCTGGCGGGGGTGCTGTCCCGGCTGGGCGCCCAGCACGCGCTGGTCGTACATGGGCACGGCGGAGTGGACGAGCTTTCTCTGAGCGGCCCCTCGTTGGTCCTTGAATTACGGCAGGGAGATACCAGGCAGTACGAGGTCTCGCCGGAGGATTTGGGCCTCCAATCCGCTCCGCTCGAAGCGATTCGCGGCGGGACGCCTGCTGAGAACGCCAAACTCCTGCGCGCCGTACTGAAGGGCGAACCGGGCGCCATGCGGGATGTTGTTGTACTCAACGCAGCTGCGGCTCTCGTCGCCGCCGATGTCGCCGAGAGTATGTCCCACGGCGTCGGCACCGCACAAAAGGCGATCGATTCCGGCTCCGCGGCCGCCGCGCTCGAGTCGTTTGTTGCGGTCAGCAACAGCTTCAACTCGTAGGCAGATGATGACACAGCGAACCGAAACCATCCTTGACCGCATCGTCGCCGGCAAGCGAGAAGAGCTGGCCACGGCTAAGGCAGCGCTGCCGCTCGCTCGGCTCAAGGAGCGGCTCGCTCAGGCGCCGGCCGCCCGCAACTTTGAAGCAGCCCTCGGGCGACAAACCCCAGCGCTGATCGCGGAGGTGAAGAAAGCCTCCCCGTCTCGCGGCCTGCTACGAGCGGACTTCGACCCCGTCTCGCTGGCAACGCAGTATGCTTCGGCGGGAGCCGCTGCAATCTCCGTGCTCACGGACGAAAAGGACTTCGGCGGCCGCCTGGACCACCTGGAGGAGATCCGACGGGCGCTGCCGGCCGGGCCTCCGCTTTTGCGGAAAGACTTCCTCTTCGAGGAGTACCAGGTGCTGGAGGCCCGGCGCTACGGTGCCGATGCTGTCCTTCTGATTGCCGCCATCCTGGAGACGCCGCTGCTGGCCGACCTGATCGCGGCTGCCGGTTCGCTCGCGATGTGCGCGCTCGTTGAGGTGCACGACGAGGCGGAGGTGGAACGCGCTCTCACTGCTGGCGCGACGGTAATCGGCATCAATAACCGCGACTTGCGCACGTTCGAGGTTGACCTCGCCACAACAGAGCGCCTGCGCCCCGTCATTCCTGATGGATGCACTGTAGTGGCGGAGAGCGGTATCTTCACCCGCGACGATATCCGCCGCCTGGGTGGCATTGGCGTGCACGCCGTTCTCATTGGTGAAGCACTCGTGACAGCTTCTGACCCAGCAGCGAAGATAAGCGAGCTTTTCGGATGACTGCTGAGCCAGCCTCGGAAGACCCTCGCGAACGTACGCTCCGCCGTGTCCGCCGCTTCTACTCTATCTCTGCGGAACGCGAATGGGCGCGCCTGGACCAACCGGTAGACGGACGCATCGAGTTCGGCGTGCACAAGGCATGGATCAGCCGGTTCTTGCCGGCGGCGCCCGCCACGGTGCTCGATATCGGTGGCGGCCCCGGGCGGTATGCGATCTGGCTGGCTGAACGGGGTTACCGGGTCAGCCTGGTTGACCTATCGCCCGAGCTCCTCTTACTGGCGCGGCAAAAGGCCGCCGAGGCCGGTGTTGAACTGGAGGACGTGGTTGAGGCCAACGCTATGGACCTGCGGCAGTTCTCAGACGCATCGTTTGATGCCGCTCTCTGCATGGGCCCCCTCTACCACCTCATCGAGGAAGCAGACCGACAGGCCGTAGTCTCCGAGCTGTTCCGCGTCCTGCAGCCCGGTGGCGTTGTATTCACCGCCTTCCTCAACCGGCTGCAGACCATACGAGTCGCCGTCAACCAGGATATTCCGTTTTTTACTCCATACACCGCAGATATGATCAAGAAGTACCACGAGAAGGGCATCCTGGACTGGCAGGGCATACCCGGCACCTTCAACTTGGCGTACCTCTACTGGCCACGCGATATCGCACCCTTTATGGAATCGGCCGGTTTTCAGACGCTGGAACTGATCTCTTCACAGTCCAACGCCGCCGATATTCAGAAACACCTTGCGCTGTTTGCAGAGCGCCAGCCGGAGCTATACGATTGGGCGCTCGCCGAGATCATCGAGCTCGCCAACGAACCCTCCATCCTCGGATCGGGGTTCCATATCCTGTACATCGGACGCAAGCCATGACGCTCGTTAAGATTTGCGGCATCTCTGATGCCAGGCACGCCCGCGCTGCCGCCGCACTGGGCGCCGACTTCATTGGCATGGTATTCGCACCGTCGCGTCGCCAGGTAACGATAGGCGATGCGCGTCGTATAACCGCGGGACTTGGCAAGGACGCCGCCTGTCTCCTGGTTGATGCGGAAGTGACGCAGATCGAGGCGGCCCTTCGCGAAGCCCGCCCGCTGCTGGTGGGCGTCTTCGCGGACCAGGACCCGGACACGATCAACGGCATCGCCGAGGAATGCCGGCTGGACCTAATTCAGCTTTCCGGCTCGGAGTCATGGGAAATGGTGACTTTGATAAAGCGCCCCGTCGTTAAGTGCATGAAGGTGCGTGAGGGCGAGACGGCGAACCAGTTGCGCCGGCACCTCCACGAAGGGGCCGTAGTGCTCCTCGATCCTTACGTCTCCGGTACTTACGGTGGGACCGGCAGAACCCTCGACTGGAGCGTTGCCGCTGAGATCGCTGGAGACCGTCCAACGGTCCTGGCCGGCGGCCTTAACCCAGCCAACATCGCGCGGGCGGTCGCCGCGGTTCGTCCCTGGGCTGTCGACGTATCGAGCGGCGTGGAGTCGGACGGCCGCAAGGATGTCGGGAAGATCCGCGCGTTTATTCAGGCGGCAAAAGGCCCGGTCGTGCAGGCGAATGCGTAGGAGATCGACCGCGGGGCTTGGTTGGCGGAACTTCGGATTTCGCCGAAGTGGAAGGAGCCTCAGCAAAAGGCGCATAATCGCAGGCGATTAAGACTGAAGGAGGAGATGACGCCATGCCCGTCTTTGAGCGCGAGACCACGATAAACGCCCCAGCCGACAAGGTCTTTAACTACCTGGCAGATATCGGCCGCCACCCGGAATGGGCCGCTCATCCGCTACAAGTGGAGCCCGTGTCCGACGGCTCCCCCTCTGCCGGGAGCACCTACAAGTCAGTAGGCAAGCAGATGGGGACCCACAAAGGCACGGTCGAGATCACCGAGCTTGTCCCGAACCAGAAGGTGGTGTACGAGTCGGAGGATGACATCGGCCGCTTCCGCCATACCATCAACCTCACACCAGAAGCGGGAGGCGTTCGGCTCAGCAAGCGTTTCGAGCCGCTCAGCCTGCGTTTTCCATACAGCATTATGTTCCCCATTGGCTCCCGCTTCGTCGCGGCCAAGGGCCTGGATCGCGACCTCCAGCGCATCAAAGAGAAGATGGAGGGCTCGCCGCCGGCGTGACTGCTCCCTCTCTTCCCGACACTCGCGGGCGGTTCGGCCCGTACGGCGGCCAGTACGTCCCGGAAACGTTGATGGCGGCGCTCGGCGAACTGCAGCGCGCGTACGCTGAGGCGCAGTCCCACGCCGGGTTCCGGGCAGAGCTAGACGCCCTGCTCCGCGATTACGTCGGCCGGCCGACGCCGCTCTA